>JAIMBE010000189.1 GCA_023511565.1 Bacillota bacterium | reverse complement strand
GGTCACCGACAGGTTGGGCCCCAGGTCCACGCCAAACAGCACGGCGGCCGTCACCGTTTCGGACGCGTGACCCGCAGCCAGCGCCGAGGCGGCAAACAGCGCGTCGTGATAGTCCCAGTAGCGGCCTTGCTCGCCTGCACAGCGGGCCGCCTCAGCGGCCTTCGCGGCCTGCGGGTGGATGGACAGAGGCAGATCCTTGAACACGAGGCTCACCTGATCGCCGTAGCGGCTGAGCACCTCCCGAACCGTCGGCGCCACACGGCGGCAATACGGGCATTGGTAGTCGGAAAACTCGACGATGGTAACCGGTGCACTGGCCGGGCCGCGGCGCGGCGCATCGCCAGGCTCGATGGCAACGCGCGGCGGCTCCACCAGGATCGCCACGGCGCTCCTGGCGCGCAGCGACTCGATGAACTTTTGCCGCGCCTCGGCAATGCGCAGCGCTTTCAGGTTCCGTGCCATCTGCTCGCGCACGGCCTCCCACGGCTGCCGCAGCCGGTCACGCTGGCCCAGGTAGAACGCTTCCACCTCCGCCGGGGAGGGATCGACCACCACGGAGTCGACTTCCTGCTGGAGCAACTGCTCGACGCTCAGCTTTTTCGCCGCGGCCGCCTTTTCGAGAAGCCTGCGCGATACGGCCTCCTCGATCGCGCGGAGCCGCAATTGGTAGGCCTGCTGCTCGAGCTGGTGGAGCTGCGACTGGATCCCGAGTTCGTTTTCGAAAATCGGTTCCCCCTCGACCGTAGCGACTTTGCGATCGGCACCCAAAAGGATTTGCAGCCCCGCCAAAGCCACCACCAAGCCCGCCGCCGTTGAGTTTCTTGCCGACATTCGACTGCCCCCTGTTAAGCGATGGTCCGATCATCCGCGGCGCGCCGTTGCCGCCATGCGAGTGCGCCCGCCCCAATGAGTCCCGCCAGCGTCATCAAAGCCCCAAGCCGGACAGACAGCGGCCGGTACTTCATCTCGATCCAGTGCCGCCCGCGCTCCACGACGACGCCGCGGAGCGCGGTGTAGGCCGCATAGATCTTCGCCGGCCGCCCGTCCACCGTGGCAACCCAGCCCGGAAAGAAAGTCTCGCTCAGCACCACCATACCGCGACAGCCCATGCGCGCTTCGAGCAGCGCGCGATTGGCCTCCCGTCGCACTAATCGAACTTCGTCCGTTTCGCCGCAACTCTCCAGTGCCGGAGCCTCGCCCAGCACAAAGGTGCTGCGGCGCAAATCGAACCCGGAGTCATCCAACACCGCTGCAATCTCGCGCTCCTCTGCCAGCGAGCGCACCTGATGGACTGTCCACACACGAGGGAAGGCGTTCGGGTTGCGGTACACTTTCAACCCGCCCGCGCTGCGGTATAGCTCCTCTTCACCCGGCTGGCCCTCCCGCGCCACCGAGTAGTTCACCGCAAACAGCGGCCAGGCTCGCGGATGGTGGTAAGGAAGCCGGAGCAAATTCTCTGACAGACTTGCCAGATAGCCGCCCATTTGGTCCACTCCGTACCAGTCCCCGAAATTGTAGGGGATATCCTGGTCGGAGACACGGACGCGCACCGGAAAAGGCTGTGACTGCAAAAAGGCTGCAATATCAGCATGTTCTGCCAATCTCTTCACGTATATATTGCGATTCTTCTCTTCGCGGTGCGGCCAGTAGAAACCCGTTGAATTACCCAGCTCCAGCAACAGCAAGCCAAGCATGGAGGCCACCACCGTCGTGCGGGTAATTCTTTGGCGGCTCCAGGCTGCGAGCGTTGCCCCCAGCAGCAGCGCCACCAGTGCGGTGATGCCGGCCCGGTCATCTGCGGGCCAGCGTTGGATCAGAGCCAGCACGAACAAAATCGCCACCACCACGGCGCCGGACCATGCTGCGACGGCAGCGGCCCGTGACACCAACGCACTTGCAGGCCGGCCAAGCAAGTAATCGAATCCCCAAGCGATTAAGACTGCAATTCCAAAGTGAAAGATGAAGATCGCCATTGAAGGATTCCGGGCCTTCTAAACCATGGGGACCAGGCTATAGAGCACGCCGTGAAAGATGCTGTTTGCTCCGAGGGAAAATACAAGCCCGGCGGCGGCGATTGCCGTGAACAGGCGCACGGGTGGATGGCTCCAGGCCAGCCCGACGGCGAGGATGGCCAGCGTTAGAGCGGTAACGCCGGTAAACGGGTCCGCATGGCGGTGCATGCCAGGAACGACGATGCCGAGCAAGGAAATGGGCTTAAGGGAAAACGTCGCATGGACGCTGTACGGGACCGGCTCATTCCACGCTTTGGGCTCCTCGGCGCCCACCCAGCGCTTGGCGAGCCTGCCGTACTCATACGCGGGCAGCGTCTGCAAGCCGCTCGTCAGCAGTGCGAAAACCACAAAATGCACTGCCCGGCGCGCCATGGCGCGGTCCGGCCGCCAGCCCCGAAAGACCAGATACAGCCAAACCGCCGCAGCGGCGAGTGAAGTGAAGATCGGGATCTGGTGATGGCCGCTCAGCCAGGCGATCCCGAGAAAGCATCCCGACAGAGCCGCGCTGGCGGCGGGGCGGAACCCCCGAGCGGCGCGCAAGAGGAAGAGGAATACCAAGGGCGCCCACACCGCACCGTTCAACATCTGCGGCCAATCAGTGGTTCCGACGTAACCTCCGAGACCGAAGGAGACGCCGGCCGCAATCGAAGCCGGCCGCGAGCGGCCCAGATCGCGGCAGAGCCAGTAACAGAACAGCGCCGCCATGTAGTGGATGAACACGAAGTACCAGTTCAGCCACAGGCCCCGCATCCAGCCGTTTCGAAGAGGCAGCAGAAACAGGATCCAGTTAAGCGGGTACGCGGCGCCGGGCTGCGCCTGGCCGATCAGCGGCTGGCCCGCCCACAGATGAGGATCCCAAAGGGGCAAACGGCCCTGGCGCCACTCTCCGGCCTGGAACTGCAACCAGGGCAGGACCTGATTGGTCAAGTCGGGGCTGTCTAGCCAGGTGTACTGGTCCGTCAGCACCAACTTCCAAAAAAATCCGACCGTGAGCAGGAAGACGATCGCTGGTCCGGTCCACCAGCGTCTCCTGCGTGCCGCGGGTGGCTGATTTAGAACAGAGTGGTGGTTTTCGGCCAGGGCCATCGCCAGCCATGATAACCGGAATTGCCGAAAAACCATACGATTGGGAATCTGGTCCCGGAAATGCGCTGGAACGAGCGGCCGGGAGGTGAGGCCGTGAGGACGGTCAAATCACGATGCGGGAGGTGGGCAATGCGTTGGGCAGCATCCGCGACGTTACTGACCTTGGTTCTGGGCCCGGCCGTCCGGGCGGAGGATGACGACGGGCCGGGGCGCGGCGTGGCGCGCATCAGCCTGATCAGCGGCGACGTTTCCGTTCGACGTGGAGACTCCGGAGACTGGGTGGCGGCCGCCGTGAACGCACCGCTGGTCGTCGAGGATCGGGTGCTCACCGGACCGGGTTCGCGGGCGGAAGTCCAGTTTGACTGGGCCAATATGATCCGTCTGGCGGGCGACACCGAGATTCGTTTGGCGGAACTGGAACAGCATCGGTACATGATTCAGATCGCGCGGGGCACGGTGATGTTTCGCATCCTGCGGGACTCGGAAGCCGAAGTCGAACTGAACACTCCGAGCGTCTCGGTCCGGCCGCTCCGCAAGGGCGCTTACCGGATTACGGTTCGCGAGGACGAATCCGAGATCACCGTCCGTTCCGGCGAAGCTGAGGTGTTTACGCCGCGCGGAACCGAGCGGCTGCGCGCGGGTCGTACCATGCTCGCGCGTGGCACTCGCGCCGACCCGGAGTACCGCATCGTGGACGCCGTGGCCTACGACAACTTCGACCGGTGGAACGAACAGCGAGACCGGTACCTGTCGCGTTCCCGCAGCTACCGCTACCTGCACCGCTCCATCTACGGAGCGGAAGACCTGGACGACTACGGGGACTGGCATTACGTGGCGCCCTATGGCTGGGTGTGGAC
>JAIMBE010000018.1 GCA_023511565.1 Bacillota bacterium | reverse complement strand
GGCTTTCGCCGCAGCCACGGCGAAAGCCCGAACGCAGTTCCATCGAGGTGCCTATGCCACGATACAACCGCGTCTGCACTTTGATAACAGATTTCCTTCTCTGCTGCAACTTCTTCTTTATCGCCGCCCTGTTGCTGAGCCTGCCCGCCCATGCCGACCCCGATCGTCAGCTTGCCGGCCACGTGCACGACCCGCACGGGCTGCCCATCCTTGGCGCCGAAGTTCGCCTGCTCGCTGCCAACAAGCCGGTCGTGGTGCGCCAAACGAGGACCGAAACGGATGGCCGCTTCACGTTCACGAATCTCGATGCGGAATCCTACCAGCTCGTCATCGTCGCTCCAGGATTCCGACGCTATCAACAATCGGTCACAACCACCTTGGCGACACCGCTGGAAATTACCCTGGAGCTCGCCGGGCTGCAGGAAGGGGTTCTGGTCACGGCCGAGCGCAACGAAACGGAAACCTTCGCCGCGACACTTCCCGCGGCCATTGTCCCGGATCGTCTGCTGGCACGGCAGCTTGCCATCAACCTGGCCCAGGCGCTCGAGGAAATTCCCGGGGTGCAATGGCGCAATGCGGGGGCCTTTCGCGCCCGTCCGGTGATTCGGGGACTCGACAGTAACCGCGTCCTCGTCCTGGTGGACGGTGAGCGACTGAACAATGGTCGCACTTCGACCCAAGACGCCGGCATTGAAACATCCCTGGTGGACCTTGGGCAGATCGAGCAGGTCGAAGTCGTGCGGGGACCGGGCTCGGTGCTTTACGGCAGCGACGCGTTTGGTGGTGTGGTCAACATTCTGACGCACGCGGCACGTCCCGCTGAGACACTGCGGTTCGGCCTGGATGCGGGCGGCGACTTCGTTCCGAATGCCAATGGTCGCCGCGGTCATCTGGGACTTTGGGCCGGCAGCCGCCACTGGTCTGCACGAGCGCAGGGCGGTGTCGGAGAGTTCGAAAACTACCAATCGCCGGCGGGAACCGTCTTCGGCAGCGGCGTGCGGGAGAATAGCGGGATGGCGGAGTGGCGCTGGTTCCCACGGCCGCTCCAATCGCTCTACTTCAAATTTCTCTACCGGGGCGGCTACGATTTCGGACTGCCCACGCTGGAACCCAACCCAAACTTCCTGGCCACGTTTCCCTTCAGCCGACTGCGCAAATGGAGCTGGGGCTACAACGGCAGCTTTACCGGTGCCGCACTGTCTTCGCTGCAGGCACGTTTCTATGCTCAGCGGCAGAACCGCGACTTCTTCAACCAGGTCCGTAGCGGGCCTTCGCTGCTGCAGAGCGAGACCGTGACCGACGTCCACAGCTTCGGCTATGACTTCCAACTCAGCAGTATCCCGAATCCGCGCATTGTGTTGACCTATGGTTCCAGCTTTTTCCGAGACCGCAACCGCGACCATCGCGAACAGATCCTCAACCCGGGCCTGCCCGGCGAGCGGTTGCTCAGTGCGGCACCCAGCGTTCCGAACTCGACGTTTTCCGGATTGGGTTTCTTTCTCCACAACCAGATCCAGGTGCTGCCGCCGGTGCGAGTGGTGGCCGGCGTGCGCGCCGATCGCTTCGCACTACGTGCGCAGCCCACACCGAACTTCAACGCGGAAGCCTTCGCGCGGATCCGCGAGCGCACGGACTCTGCGCTCGGCGGCAACCTGGGCGCGACCGTGCAGCTCCAGCCGGGTTGGGTGGTGACCGCCAACCTGGCGCGGGCGTTCCGCGAGCCGAATCTGTTTGAACGCTTTTTCTTCGGACGCGGCTCCGTTGGCGGATTTGTGGTGCCGAATCCCGATCTGAAGCCGGAAACCTCCGTGCAGTGGGACGTAGGTACTCGCCTGCAAAGCGGGCCCCTGCGGCTGGCCTTCAATTATTTCCGGAACAGTTTGCGAGACCTGATTTCCCGGGCCCCGGCGACGTTCAACGGGCAGAGTGTGATCGCTGGCCAGCCGGTGGTCCAGAACGTCAATCTGGAAGCCGCGCGGATTGAAGGCCTCGAATCCAGCGCCGAACTTTTCCTGCGTGGACTGGGTGTGCAGTGGAATCCGTTCTTCACGCTGGCCTGGCAGCGCGGCACCAACCGGAGCAGTGGCGCACCGCTGCCACTGATTGCCCCAGTTCACGGCCAGGCCGGGCTGCGGTGGCAGCCGCTCCGACGGCGACTGTGGAGCGAGCTGCGCGCGCGCTTCGTCACTTCCAGCCAGCGTGTGCCCGCCGGACAATCCCCGATCGCTGCGTTCACCGTGTTTGGCTGGCGTGCCGGCTACGAGCTGGTCCGCGAGGAAACTCCGGCGAGGTTTCTACTTCCGCCCGGGTTCCGCTCCGTCCATCTGAACCTGGCCGTCGAGAACCTCGGCAACCGGCTCTACCAGAATCTGTTTGAGACCGTGCCGGAGCCCGGGCGCAGTTTCCGTTTCGGCGTTCGCTTCGATCTCGACACAGGCACAGGCTAGGCGGAGGAGCAATGAAAGGCGTTCGTTCCGCAGAGAAGACCGGTCGAGCTGGATTCCGGTTGTTCCGTTGTCGCGGCGGCTGCTTGCCTCTCAATGGTCCGAATCAGGCGACCTTTCACCTGAGCCATGCGCCGTGCTGGTTCGGCTTGCAGCTCTCGAGCCACTCGTGCGCACGCAGGAAGGGGGCCGTGCTCCCCGCGCGCGTCTGCGCATGAACCACAGCGCAGCGGCCGTGCTGGGCTGGAAGGAGTCCTGGAACGCGAGCGGCACAGCCGCTCCATCCTGTAACTGAGGAGACGATATGCACCGAAAACTTCTGCTGGCTGTCCTGCTTGGGATCGGATTGAATGGCACCGCTTCGGCTGGCGCGCACGACGCGTTGCTGATCGTGGCGCATGGTGCGCAGCAGCCGGGGTGGAATCAGCGCATCCTGCGGCTGGCCGAACAGGTGCAGTGGCCCGGGCCGGTGGGCGTCGCCTTTCTGATGGGAGCGGCGCCGGGGCACCGGCTGGACACCGTGGCGGCGCGACTGGACGCGGCTGGAGTCGTGCGCATCATCGTGCTGCCTTTGCTGGTGTCCTCCCACAGCGAACATTACGAAGAGCTGCGTTACTACGTGGGCCAGCGCGCGGAGCCGCCGCCTCATGCGCATAACCCGCCGCTGCGGACCCGTGCGAAGCTAGTGCTGGCTCCCGCGATGGACGATCACCCGATCCTCACGCGCATTCTGGTCGATCAGGTGCGCGCGATCTCCACCGACCCGGCCAGCGAATCGCTCGTGCTGGTGGCCCACGGTCCCAACGAAGACAAGGAGAACCACATCTGGCTCGAACAACTGGGACGACATGCCGAGCGGCTCCAGGAGCAGTTCCACTTCCGTCGCGTGGAAGTCACAACGCTGCGCGACGATGCGCCGGCACCGATTCGTGACGCAGCCACCGAGCAGCTCCGGCAGATCGTCCGCTGCGCTGCCGAAGATTCCCGCGTGCTCGTTGTGCCGGTGCTTATCTCCGTCGGCCACATCCAGAAACAAATCCATGAGCGGCTGAAAGGGCTCTCCTACACGATGAGCGAAACCGGCCTGGCCGAACATCCATTGGCCGCTGCATGGATCCAGCAGCAGGCTTTGGCCTTGCAAAGTGCGGCGGCTGTCCGCATGCGCTGAATGGAACGTTCCGGGCGGCAGCGCAGGGTTTGCGCTTGACAGTGAATGGGAGCCCGCAGTATGGATGTGACGCTCTTTCTAGCGCCAGGTGGTTGGCTTCTACGTCGGGAATCGAGGCCACGCACTCGGGCATCCAATCGTTGCATGACGTGGCGGGGCAAAGGCGCGCTTCTCTGGCTTACGGTTTGGGCCGTGGGGACCTTGGCAGCGTCTGTGGGCCCCACGCTGCACGGCCTGGGCCACGACTGCGCATGCCGCGAATGGATCTGCTTCTGCCCGCACGACAAACCCACGCAGCAGCAACCCGTGCCGCGGCAGCACGCCGGAGAAACCTCCGGGCCATCCTGCCACAAGAGCCAGTCGGCTGGGGAACGGCCCTGTGCCCTTTCCTCGTGCGGCAAGCAGCAAAGCGATGAGGGACTGCTGACTTCGCTGCCCGCTATCCTCGCCGACCTGCAGGCGCTTCGCGCGCCGACTCTGGCGAGCCCGCTGTCGGTACCGGCCGACCCCCGCCTGAACGCGATGGATTTGCAGAAGGACTCCCCTCCTCCCCGGCCGCACTTCCTCTGAATGCCAATCTGGCAAACCCAGCCCGGAGAGTTCGGGCCGCAGTGTCATCGAAGGACACCATTCCATTTTTGCGGAATCAGAGGAGGATTCTATGCAGCCGCGCAGTTTTGTTTTGCCTGGGTTTTGTCTGTTGCTTGTGCTGTTGTTGTTCTGTGCCCTGGGCCCGACCGATGCCCGCGTGCCAGACGAGCCAGCGACGCTGAGTGGCACCGTGCGCGACCCGGCGGGCGCCGTCGTGCCAAAAGCTACCGTAGTGGCCACATCCACACACACCGGCCAGACCTTCCGAGCCCGCTCCGACAGCCAGGGGCACTACGAGCTCGTCGGGCTGCCGCCCGGCCCGTACCGTGTTCAGGCAACGGCTCCGGGTTTCGGTCCGCGGACCGAAACCGTGGAGCTTCGCGCCGGCCAGTCCACCCAGCTTGACCTGAGCCTGCCGCTCGCGCCGGTGGCGCAGGTGGTCACCGTAAGCGAAATTCCCGAGGAAATTGCTGTCGAATTTCGCCAGGTTCCGGGTGGCGTTGCCCTGATCGGCCGAACCGAGCTGCAGCAAACCCGCGCCACCACATTGAAAGATGCACTGGCGTTCACCCCGGGCGTGCTGGTGCAGCCGCGCTTCGGTGCCGATGAAAGCCAGCTTTCCATCCGCGGTTCCGGTCTGCGGAACAATTTCCACCTGCGCGGAGTCAATCTGCTGGTCAATGGTATGCCCTACCAAGATGCCGATGGATCCAGCGACTTTGAGTCGCTGGAGCTGATGGCCATCGAACGGGTGGAAGTCTGGAAGGGCGCCAATGCGATCCGCTATGGTGGGAACACCATGGGCGGCGCCATCCACTTCGTCACCCGAACCGGTGAGACGGCCCCGCCCCTCGAGCTACGCATCGTGGGCGGTGCCTTCGGCTTCTACAAGGCCCAACTGGCCACCAGTGGCGCGGCCGGCCGGTTCAGCTATTACGCCAGCTACACGGCCAGCGAAATGGACGGCTACCGCGAGCACAGCCAGCAGGGGCGCCACCGGCTGTTCGCCAACCTCGGCTGGCGGATCGGCCCGAGCACCCAGGTAGCCGTCGACATCCTCGCAGCCAACGTTGCCGAAAAGCTGCCCGGTGCGTTGACGCGCAGCGAATTTCTGAGCAATCCGCGCCAAGCCCAAGCCAGCAACGTGACGGGCGACTGGGGCCGGTTCTACAACTACGTCCGCCTTGGCGCCCGGTTGCGACACGAATTCAACAGCGGGCACATGCTCGCGCTCAGCGTCTATGGGCAGTACCGCAACATGGATCATCCGATCTTCCAGGTGCTCGACCAGGACGGCCGCAACTTCGGCGGCGAAATCCACTATACCGTCCAGGGCACGCTCTGGGGGCAGCGCAACCGGTTTGTCATCGGGTTTGCGCCGCAGCACGGTACTACCGGTGAACGCCGCTACGTCAATCTGGGCGCCGGCCAACCCGCCGGTCAACGCGGAGCGCTCACGGCACTGTTCGGCACGACGGCAACCAACTGCGGCCTCTACTTTGAAAACCAGTTGGATGTGACCTCCGCGTTCACCTTCATTGCCGGCGGCCGCGCGGACTGGGCCCGGCGCGAGTTTACCGACCTGTTCCTTTCCGATGGCGACCGTTCCGACCGGCGCACGTTTTCCGCCGTTTCGCCCAAGCTTGGCTTTGTCTGGCGCGTGGCGGAAGGCGTGCAACTGTTCGGCAACGTCAGCCGCAGCTACGAGCCGCCACTGCTGCTTGAGCTGACCAGCTTCGGCGCGCCGGGTTTTCTCCCGCTCGAAGCGCAAGACACGTGGCAGTATGAGATCGGTACGCGAGGGCAGTTGGGCAGCCGGCTCGACTGGGACCTGGCCTTTTTCGACGCGGAGATTGACAACGAAATCATCAACCGGAACGTGCGACCGTTTCCCGGCGCGCCATTCACCATCCCGAGCTACCGGAATGCCCCGCAAACCCGGCATCTGGGCATGGAACTGGGCGCCGGGGCCCTGCTCGGGGAGGGCTTGCTGGTAGCTGGAGACCGACTCCACTGGCGGCTGGCCTACACCTGGTCGCAGTTCCGGTACGTGGACGACCCAAGCTTCGGCGACAACGCCCTGCCCGGTGCCCCGCGTCATCTGCTGCGCAGCGAAGTCCGCTATACGCACCCGCGCGGCTTCTGGGTGGCGCCGAACCTGGACTGGTCGCCGGCGCGCTACTTTGTCAACAGCGCCAACACGGTAGTCAACACCGCCTATGCGGTGCTGAATCTGAAGGCGGGCTTCGATGGTTTGGACCGGCAGAATCTGCGCATCAGCTTCTACCTGGAAGCCAGCAATCTGACCAACCGCAAATACTCTGCCTCGGTGCAGGTGGACAACGACCTGGGCCGCTTCTTCGAACCGTCGGAGGGTCGCGCCCTCTATGCCGGGCTGAGTTGGCGCTTCGGGAGGTGAGCTGTGCTCCGGCGCTGCCATTCGCCGTTGGCCTGGCTTGGCCTGCTCGCAGCGCTCTGTGCGACGGGCGCCTGCCGGAACTCCGTGCCGGCGCCCGCCGCGCACTTTGAAACGCAACCACGCAGCCTGCCCGTCGGCTCGACGGCCGGTTCGGTTCGCTGGCCGAAGGTGGGCGTCACCGCCTCGGGCACACTCTACCTGCTCGCGCTGGAGTCGACCCCGGCTGGCGAGCGGCTGGCGCTGCGCATCTCACACGACCACGGCGATACATTCGGTCCGCCCATCTGGGTCAGTCCAGCCGGAGCCTCCCTCAGCGCGCACGGCGAAAACAGTCCCGCGCTGGCCTGGTCGCCGACTACCCTCTACGCGCTCTGGGAGCAACGGCGCGCTGACGGATTTACGGACATCCTCGTGGCCCGCTCGGTGGATTTTGGCCGCAGTTTTCAGCAGCCGCTCTCGGTCGTCCGCAAAGCGCAGCCCTCGTTCCACGGATTTGCGAATCTGGCCGTCGCGCCGGATGGCGATGTCTACGTGGCCTGGCTCGATGCGCGCGACGAACCAGAAGGGTCGGGAACGTTTTCGGTCTATGTCAGCCGCTTGAGCCATCGCGGAGCTTCGTTCAGCGAAAACATCCGGGTGGCGGGCTCAGCCTGTCCCTGCTGCCGGGTCGCGCTGCTGGCCGCAGCCGGCGGACGAGTGTGGATTGCCTGGCGGAAGGTGTTCGAGGGCGACGTGCGCGATATCGTGGTTTCCGCCTCCCACGACGGTGGCCGCACCTTTGCCCCTCCGGTCCGCGTCGCCGCAGACAACTGGCGCATCGCCGGTTGTCCCCACTCGGGCCCGACTATCTCCGCGCACGATCAGCGCCTGTTCGTCGCCTGGATGACCGAAGCCCAGGGGCGCAGCGTAGTGCGTTTGGCCTGGTCGGACGACCATGGAGCAACTTTCCAACCGCCGCTGACTGTCTCTGGGGACATTCTGGACGCCAACCATCCGACTTTCTCACGGTCGCCAGACGGACGCCTGCTGCTGAGTTTCGAGGGTCGGCCAGACGAGGGGCCGTCCTGGCAGGCAGTGCGCCCCTACGTGGTCGAGCTCCGCCCTTCCGGGCAACCCTCCGCACCGCTGCCCGTTCCCTCCGGGGAACGCTCGGCGGCGTACCCCGCGATTGCCGCAGGGACGGCCGGACGCCTGTTCGTGGCCTGGACCGAACCCGGTCATCCCGAGTCTCGCGCCCTGCTCTGCCGTGGCCGGCTGCAGGACTGAACCGCAACCGGCGCAGAGCAGCCGATCCGGGCCGACAGTTTGCTACCCGGAAAGACGATGGCGTTTGACTGTTGCCTTTGGCAGCCCACCGTGCTAGTTTGAGCGAACAAAAAGCGAAGGAGGTGCCATGTCGGAATCCCTTGCGGTGCGCAGCGCTGCGGTACCGGTGGCCTCCGACCGCAGCGGAGCCCTCTATGAAGCGCTGCAGGCCCTGGCGGACCGCGCTGAACGGCTGGCGCGCACGCAGCCGGACGAGGAAGCTGTGCTGACCGCGGTGCGGCATCTGCCCGCGCAGGCGGCACGCTACGCACCGATGCCCGCGTGGGTGCGTCCGGAGCTGGTCGCCGCCTACCGCGCCAAAGGCATCGAGCAGCTCTACACCCATCAGACTGCAGCCATCGAGCAGGTCCGTGCCGGCCGCCATGTGGTTGTCGTCACGCCCACCGCTTCGGGCAAGACCCTCTGCTACAACCTGCCGATCCTGAATGCCGTGCTGGAGAATCCCGATACGCGCGCCCTGTATCTGTTCCCGACCAAGGCGTTGGCGCAAGACCAGCTGGTCGAACTGGAGGATCTGAGTCGGCGACTCGAGCACGCCTTTGCGGTCTACACCTACGATGGGGACACTCCCGCGGACGCCCGTCGTGCCATCCGGCAGAAAAGCCACCTGGTGCTCACCAACCCGGATATGCTCCACACCGGCATTCTGCCGCACCACACCCGCTGGACGCGTCTGTTTGAACATCTGCGCTTCATAGTGCTCGACGAACTCCACATGTACCGCGGTGTTTTCGGCAGCCACCTCTGCAATGTGCTGCGGCGGCTACGGCGCATTGCGCGTTTCTATGGTTCCGCTCCTCAGTTTCTTTGCTCTTCGGCGACCATCGCCAATCCGGGCGAGCTGGCCACCCGGCTGCTGGAAGCTCCTGTCGAAGTGATCGAAGAGAACGGCGCACCCACCGCCGAAAAATTCTTTCTTTTCTACAACCCACCGGTGGTGAACCGCCGACTGGGCATCCGCCGCAGCTACCTGGATGAATCGGCACGGGTGGCGCAGGAATTTCTTCGCCGGGATCAGCAGACGATCCTGTTTGCGAACAGCCGGCTGCACACCGAGCTGCTACTTACCGACCTGCAGCAGGCGCAGCCCGCCCCTCCCGGGGCTGCTGAGCCGGTGCGTGGCTACCGAGGCGGTTATCTGCCCGGCGAACGTCGCGCAATCGAGCGCGGTTTGCGCGAGGGGCGGATTCGCGGTGTGGTGGCGACCAACGCCTTGGAGCTCGGCATAGACATCGGCTCGCTCGACGTCGCGGTACTGGCCGGCTATCCGGGCACGATTGCGTCCACCTGGCAGCGCGCCGGGCGCGCCGGGCGCCGTCCGGGCGCTTCGTGTGCCGTGCTGGTGGCCTCGTCGGCGCCGCTCGACCAATTTATCATCCGCAACCCGGACTACTTCTTCGGTCGTTCGCCCGAGCACGCCTACATCCAGCCCGACAACCTGGAGATCCTGGTGAATCACCTGAAATGTGCCGCGTTCGAGCTGCCGCTTTCACCGGAGGAAACCTTTGGCCGCGTCGACCTGACCGAACTCTGTGAACGGCTGGCCGAGGCTGGTTTCCTGCATTTTTCCGGGGGCCACTGGCACTGGACCCAGGAGGCTTATCCGGCCGATGCCATCAGTCTGCGCGCAGTGACTTCGGACAACTTCGTCATCGTAGACACCACCGGGGAGCCGGAAGTGATCGGCGAGGTGGATTTCCCCAGTGCGCTCACGACCGTGCATCCGAAAGCGATCTACCTGCATGGTGCTGAGCAGTACCACGTCGAGCGGCTGGACTTTGCCGAACGCAAGGCGTTTGTCCGCCGCGTCGCTGCCGACTACTACACCGACGCCATCCGGTACACTGAAGTCCGCGTGCTCGATCCCGCCGCGGAGGCCCGCCTCTGCCGGCCTGCACCCGCGGGTGGTTCCGCACCGCCCGCCCCGCTGCCGGCGTTGCGCGCTTGGGGGGACGTGACGGTTCGCTCGCAGGTGGTCGGCTTCAAAAAGATCAAGTTTTTCACCCACGAAACCGTGGGGGCCGGCAAGCTGGAACTGCCCGAAAACGAAATGCACACCACTGCCTTCTGGTTCACACTCGAGCGTCCCCTGTTGACTGCGCTTCCTTTTTCTGTTTCGGAACGCCAGGCGGGACTCTACGGCCTGCTCTACGCACTCGAGTCAGTGGCCACGCTGCTGTTGATGTGCGACCGTCGCGACATCGCGACCGCCATGGGTGAGCGTCCGCCCGCACCCGGTGCCCGAGCGGCGGTGCGAACGCCGTCGGCACCCGCGGGCGTGGATCGCTGTTTCCCCCAGGCGACCCACATCGAGGCGGCAGCACCGCACGAGCTGTCCCCCACGGTGCAGGAGTTCTTCGAGCCGAACCTGTATCTCTACGACGCGTATCCTGGCGGCATCGGCTTCAGCGAACCGCTCTATCATCACTGGGAAGATCTTCTGCGCCAGACTCGCCAGTTGATCGCAGCCTGCTCGTGTGCGTTCGGCTGCCCTTCCTGTATCGGCCCCGTCGGTGAAGACCAACCGCACGCCCGGCAGGCTGCGCTGGCCCTTGTCGACCGACTGCTCGGCTGAATGTGCCGGGAACGCGAGCGTCCGAGATGCGTCGGAACCACGACAGGTTTTCGCGGCTGGCAGCGCTCCAACCAGCGCCCCGCACCGCTCCCGCGCCGGCCAGGACCCCTGAACCGGCGGCTCCAGAAGCAACCGCACGCGGCGAATCGCTCCAGCATCGTCTCGGGGCGGAACTCGTGCGCAATCCCTTCGGCACCTGCCTGCGGATTCGCCGCTGGTTTCCCGTTCCCGAATTGCCTGCCGAGGCATCGCATGGGCTCCGCCTGCTCGCTCCGGAGGCGCCGGAATCGGCCGCACGCCTAGAGGACTGGCTGTTTCTGGACACAGAGACCACCGGCCTGGCCGGCGGCACCGGCACTTACGCGTTTCTGGTCGGCGTGGGCTGGTGGGACGGCTTCGGACTGGCCGTCGAGCAGTACCTGATGCGCGACTTCACCGAAGAGCACGCACTGCTCGCCGCATTGGCGGAGCAGATCGAACGTCGCCCCGTGCTGGTCAGCTTCAACGGCAAATCGTTCGACTGGCCCCTGCTGGAAACGCGTTTTCGCCTGACCCGCGTTCTGGCTCCGCCACCGTTGCGCGCGCACCTTGATCTGCTCCATCCGGCACGCCAGCTCTGGTCACACCGGGCGGGCGGGCCGGCCTCGGTGCGGTTGATCGAACTGGAGCGAGACGTCCTCGGCTTTGCAGCCCTGGGCTATGACCGTCGCGACGATTTCCCTTCCGCGCTGATCCCGCAGGCGTACTTCGACTATCTGCGCGGTGGGCCGGCGGCACCGCTGGCTGCGATCGTTCACCACAACCAACGCGACCTGCGTGGACTGGCAGCCCTGGCCGCCAGAATCTTTGCGCTGGCGGCAACACCGGAAGCCGCGGTGCACGATCCGCGGGAATGGTTCGGGCTGTCGCGGCTTTTTCACCGCCGACGCGAGCACAGCCGTGCCCGTCAGTTCTACGAACGCGCCCTGGCTGCCGGGCTGCCCGGCGTGCTGGAACGCGCCGCTCAGCGCGAGCTCGCCCGGCTGGCCAAACGCGAACGCGACTATACCCGCGCCAACGAACTCTGGTGGCAACTGCTTGCCGCAGGCGGGCACCCGGACCCCACGCGGCCGCTCCATCCGCCGGACACCCCCCGCAGCGCAGATAGGCAAGGCCACCGTGCCGATGCCTCGGCCCGGCCGAACCTCCCGACCGATCTGTGGACACTGGACGCCTACGAGCAGCTCGCCATCTTTTACGAGCACCAGGCACGCAACCCACAGCATGCGGCCGCGCTCACGCGCGCTGCGCTCGAGGCACTCCGCACCGCCGTGCGTGTGGGCACGATCGAACCCGCCCGCGTTCGCAAATACAAAGCCCGACTCGAACACCGCCTGGCTCGCCTGGAGGTGAAATCCCGCAGTCGCACCCACCGCCTGCAGCATTCGCCCACGGCTCGGCCAGCGCGCGCGGGCACGCTTTTTTGTTCCGGTTCAAGGTAAAATTCAAGTTTTACAAACACGAAGGAGAGGGCGTTGGCCCCACCCGAAATCGATTTCCTGCGCGATCAGTTGATCGACCGACGACGTCGGTTGCAAACGGCCCTGCAGGCGACACCGGACAATTCATCTCTCACCGAGCTGCTCGCGGAAGTGGATGGCGCGCTCGCCCGCATGCAACAGGGCCGCTACGGACTGTGCGAAATCTGCCAGGAGCCGATCGAGCGGGACCGCCTGCTCAGTGACCCGCTGCTCCGCTACTGTCTGGACCACCTCTCTCCCTCCGAGCGGCAGGCCCTGGAACGTGACCTCGAACTGGCTGCGCAGATTCAAAGCCAGTTGCTCCCGCCGCGAGAATCGCCTTTAGAAGGCTGGGAGGTGGCCTACAACTACCAGCCGATGGGATTGGTCAGTGGAGACTATTGCGACCTGATGGCGGATCCTCAGCAACCCGACAGGATGTTCTTCGTGCTGGGAGACGTCGCCGGCAAGGGGGTGGCTTCTTCGATGCTGATGACGCACCTGCACGCCATCTTCCGCAGCCTGGTCCGTGTCCATCTGCCACTGGAAGACATGGTGGCCATGGCCAACCGCATCTTCTGCGAAAGCGCGCTCGCCGGCCAGTACGCCACGCTGGTGTGCGGTCGCGCCACTCGCACCGGCGAAATCGAACTGCACAACGCCGGCCATTGGCCCGCGCTGGTCGTGCGCCGTGGTTCGGTCGAACGGATCGATTCCACCAACGTGCCGCTGGGGATGTTCCCGGCGGGACAGTTCGTTGCCCGGCGGATTCAGTTGCACGCCGGCGAAAGCCTGTTCCTGTACACCGACGGCCTGGTGGAAACGCGGAATCCTGCGGGCACCGAGTTCGGCCTGCCGCGGCTGATGGAGATGCTCGGAACCCTGGCTGGAGCTCCGGCCGAAGACGTGCTGGCCGGCTGTCTGCGTACACTCGCGGAGTTTCGTCAAGACGCCCGCCGACCTGACGATCTTACCCTGCTGGTGCTGCGACGCGCGGAATGATCGGCAACCGCGGCCCGCCGCAACCACGCATCCGCAAGCTTCTCAACGAACCCCCGCGGCGGCGGGCGAAGATAGCTCACGCCACTGCCGAGGGGACACCCCGACCGGTGCCGCCGGCCAGCCGAAAGCATCCGCGATGCGATCGAACGTCGCTCGATCCGCGCCTTCCACGCTCAGGCATTCGTTCGCGGTACAGTAGAGAAACACCCCGCCCGCCTCGCCCGTGTCAAAGGAAAGAAAGTTCGCGCTCCGCTGTTCGTTCTGGCGCGAGGCATACCGGCGCCGCAACAGTTCCGCGTACTGAGGGAAGAAATCCTTCGCCCCTTCTCCCGCCAGCCGCAGGCGAAACACCAGCAGGACTTGGCGCGTCACGGCGTGCTCGGCAATCGCGTAGCGGTCGCCATCCCAGGCCGGCGCAAGCTGACGGGCGGTCTGTTCGCCCAGATGCTGCTTCAGCAAACTCAGCAGACCAAACTCGCCCAGCACATTTTCGTCCAGCACGTTCCATCCTTCCGGCAACTGCTGCGTCAGTTTCGGCAACGGGACGGGCTCGGGCACATAGCCCGAAAAATATCGCTCCGGGTGCAGAATCTGCTGCGAGGACATGGGCGGATTCGCAAACACTCGGGAAAATTCGCTCCACCCCACCTCCCGCAGCACGGCCTGCGAGAAAATCAAGCCCTGGCGGTACGGGAAGATCAGCACATCGGCAAGATAGGGCGGCGCACTCGCCAGCAACGGGAAATTCTGGTCGCCCATCTCCAGTTGGTCGAGAAACGGGGTGAGATCTGGCAACACGCGCAGGGAAACCCCCATCGCACGGAAGGCATAGTCCAACATGGCGGCCATGGCCGAACCTTCCAGCACGGCGGTGCGCGCCAGTTGCGCATCGTCGTTCGGCCTAGCCGCTTTCACCCACGGCTCCAGTTGAAAGTGCTGATCCTGCAGCGCGTGGGTCAGCTCATGCACAACGACCGACTCGACGTCGCCCGACGAGATCCAATCGGCCACCATGAATTCTTGTGCCTTCGGGTCATAGATACCAATCACCTGTTCGGTCAATAAATCCAGTAAAAACGTTTCCAGCGGGAAGCCTTTCGGAATCAGACCCCACTTCTCCAGCAAACGAGCATCGGCATAGCGTTTGGCTGGCTCTTCGTCTTCCTGGAACTCCTTCACCAAATAGGCCCGAATCTCTTCCCGCGTACGGATGCTTTTCCTGAGCGGTCGCTTGATTTCCAGCGTAATCAACTGGCTGACCTCAACCAGGACGCGGTCGGCCTGCGCCAGAATCTCCTGTGCAGTGACAGCCGCAGCGGGCGCTTGCGTCGCGGGTTCCGGCGCGGGCTGCTGCGCCACCACGACGCCCAACAGCAACAGAGCCACACCAACAGCCAGAAATTTCTTTGGCGTTCGGTTCATCCAGGCCTCTCCCGAAACAGCGGATTGTGGATCCCGAGATTGGACGCGTTCAACCGGCCGACGGTTTGATCGCGCGGGCGAACCAGACCATTCCGCCCAGCCGGAGTTCCCGCTGCACTTCAGCCAGGCCTGCAGCCGCGAACAGACGCAGCAGTGTGGCTTCGGGGAAGCGCTGTCCGATCCGCTCTGCGGCCAGGGCCCAGAGCACCAGCTTGCGCGTGTCGCGGGCGCTCAACCGTTCGGCGGCAGCCCAGCTGCGCATCGCGCGCACCTGCATCGCATCCGAAGGATCGAGTGAGGCGACCGTACCTCCCGTGCGCGTCACACGGGCCATTTCCCGCAGCAGGCTTTCCGGCTGTGGCACCAGATAGACCACCGTAGTGGCCACACTCAGGTCGAAGCTGCCGTCGGCGAACGGCAACCGCTCCGCGGCAGCGCGTACGAATCGCACCGGCGTCTGGTCGATCGCAACCAGTCGGCGTGCCAACCGCAGCAGGCGCCGGCTGCGATCGGTTGCGGTCACGCGGCAGCCGCGCTGCACCAGCAGCCGCGCCAGATGACCGGGACCGCAGCCGACGTCGAGCACTCGTGCACCACTCGACGGTGCCAGCCAGTCAATAAACTCGCGCCGCAGCTCCATTTCCGGACCGCTGGCCAGCTTGCGCGCATACCAGTGCGCACCCAGTTCAAAGAAAACCGATTTCAACCTGTCGCTGTGTAGCAGATTCACACGGCTCCTGGTTGGCTGGTCAGGGAGTGCGCGCAAGGGGAACCGGGCTGAGCAGCTGCAGCAGTGCCACGAGCATGTCCGTGACCGTGATGATTCCGACGAGTCGGTCACCTTCCACCACCGGCAAGCAGCCGATTTTTTTCTCCTGCAGGAGGGCCGCAGCCACCCGCATGGGCGTCTCCGGGGTCACGCGGACTGGATCCCGCGTCATCACTTTTTCCAGCGGTGTGGTTTCAAAAATCGCATTGTACTCATCGGGGGAAATTTTCATCAGGAGGGAAGGCGAAAATCGCAGCATGTCTCGCTCGGTAAAAATTCCCACCAACCGCTCGCCGTCCACGACCGGCAGATGGCGAATCCCGCTGCGTCGCAGCAGCAGAACGGCCTCCAGGAGGCTGGAGTCCACCGGGATGCTTAGTGCCGGCGTGGTCATGAAATCACGGACCCGATGCTCCCCGGGCATCCCCGCTCCTGTCCATGCGAAATGCGATGGAAGCAGACGTAACTATGCTGACAACTCCCTCACGGGAGGTCAAGCCATCAGCGCATCCCCGGTGCGCAAAAGACACTTCTGAAGTACGGACTCGGTCGCTCGGCACCATCGCAACTCGTGCCCACACGTCTACGGGTGCGAATGGACGTGCACCCGATCCCCAGGCCACGAATTCACTCCACAGACCAACCTGATCTGCCAATCGACGGGACGCTCCGCAGCCACTCCCGGCACACCAATGGTGGCACCGGCAACAATGCGCTGGAGGCAGCCCGACACTGGTTCGGGTTTCCACCGGCCCCGAAAAGGGTTTTGTTCTGTATTCGTAACAGATTGGTAATCTGCTACACTATACGCAGCGCAACATCCCCGTGGCTGAGGTTGCCATGAATCCCGGAGTGCAGCTACGTCGGGTGCGGGAGCGTCTGGGTCTGACCTTCCGCGACGTCGAACAGGCCAGTTATGAGCTGGCCAGTCAGCGGGGGCACCGGGAATTTGTGGTGCGCATCAGCCGTCTGGCCGACATCGAAAATCGCGGCGTGGTCCCCAGCCTGCACAAACTGTACAGTTTGTGCGTGATCTATCATCTCGATCCGCGCCAGGTGTGTCGTTGGTACAACGTACCGCTCGACGACTGCTTCCACGACGGTGTCAAGCTGGCTGCTCCACGCACACATCTGGTGGCACCACCGACACTGCTGAAGCTGCCGCTGCGGTTGGCTCCGGCGTTCGATCCGAACCGCACAGCTCTGCTCAGCCGCCTGGTTGAGCGCTGGGGCCAGTTGGAGGCCACACTGTTCAATGGCCAATCGCACTACGCTTACGGCTACATTGGCCTGTCCGATCGCTGGATGGAGCCGTTGATCCGCCCCGGCGGACTCGTGCTGGTGGATACCCGGCTGCGGCAGGTGCACAACTCGGGCTGGCGGAATGAGCACGAACGCCCAATCTACTTTGTCGAACTGCGCAAGGAATACCGCTGCAGCTGGTGCCGCAAGGAGGCGGGTCGGTTGATTCTGGAATCTCACCCACTTTCGCCGTGTCCGTCGCAGGCCTGGAAGTCGCCCGAAGAGGCCGAGGTCGTCGGTCAGGTAGTGGGCATCGCTATGCGGTTGGTGGCGACGTAGTGCGCTCGGAAGTGAGCGCGCGCAGCAGCACGCGCAGGTTCGAGGTGAACAGCTCACGCAGGTAGTCCGGCATCCCGTCGGGGATCACTGCGCAAAACGGTTCCGGCGTCTGCCACGATTCCGCAATTTCCCAAACGTCGCCGACCCGGCTGACCAGAGAACGGCGCAGCTCGCGTTCGAGCTGTTCGAGCGGCATCTCCAGAATGCGCAAGAAGAGCTGTTCGTGACAGAACGCCAGTGCCTGCTGCACTGCTTCGTCTCCGTACCGCGCGGCCAGGCTCGCATGCCCGTAGCGGCCACTGCTCGGGTCGCGCAGGGAAGCCACATAGAGCAATCGGGCAAGATCGCCGGGCAGAAGGGCCAGTGTTTGCTCGGTGAACTCTTCGATCAGCCGTTGGGTCTGCCGAAACCGTTCGAGTGACTCCATATTGCACTCGTTCCGAATTCTGAACGTTTGCGCGCATTTTTCGCTTCGGTGACCACTTCCCCGCAGACTGCCCGGCGAGGAGGTCACCATGCGCAAACGCAGTCTGTGCTTCTTGCTGTTGCTTGTGTGCATTTCGATGCTACTCCCGGCGCTGCCGGTGGTCAATTCAGGTGCTGCCGAGGAGGTCACCCTGACCGATGGTGTGCGGCCCACCCCGCCAGCCCCGCCCAAAGGCGGCGTCGAATTGGCGGACGGGGTCCGGCCCACGCCCCCTGCGCCACCGAAACACGCCTGAGCTCGCATGGCGGGCCACGCTGTTTGTCCGGCGTGATGCAGTGCTGTTCGGAAGGCAGAAGGGCCGGATGTGCCTATCCCCCAGCTCTATTGCACAGGTGGTTAAGTAATGCTACGATTTTTTGTTCTCCATGGATTTACGCCCACTTGACTACGGATTCTGGGCCGCGGGCACAATCCTGGAACTGCTCTGCGTGATCTGGATCTGGCGCCGAGGTCTGCATCGACAACTTCCCTGGTTTGCCACCTACTTGGGGCTGGTGCTGACCGCGGACCTGGCGGCCTGGTGGCTCTGGCATCAGGTGGGCTACACTGACCCGAAGACGTTTTACATCCACTGGGTCTTCGAGGCGCTCCTGCTGGTTGCGCGGGCGCTGGTGATTGCCGAGCTTTGTCGGGACACGTTGGCCGCCTATGCCGGTATCTGGAAACTTTCCCGGCTGCTCCTGCTTGCGGCAGCCACCGCACTGGTTTCCTTCGCACTTGGCACTGCGTGGGGCGCCCGCGAAGCATGGCCGGCATTCATCTACTCGGCGCAACACGGGTTGGAGATGGCGACAGCCGGGATCCTTCTGTTGCTGCTGGCTGTCTGCCGCTACTACCGCGTGCCCGTTCGTCCGGTGACGCTCTGGGTTGCCTTTGGTCTCGGCTTCTATGCGGGCGTGCAGACTGCCCTGCTCGCTGCCCTGCAGATTTGGGGCAATGCCTCAATCCCCACATTCAGTCTGATCCGCTCGGCCAGCTATCTGATGGCACTGGGCACCTGGTTGACGGCAGCGATCCGCGCCCGCGCGGAACAGGTTTCTGGGCCGGTGCTGCTACCCGTCGGCCTTTATGAACAAACGGCTCCCCAGGTAAATGAGCAACTGCAGAAGCTGAACGCACGTCTTCTGGAGATTTTGCGGGGATGAGCGAAGTACTCCTCTATAGTCTGCTCGCCGCCACGCTGCTCGCGTTGCTGGCGGGATTGCTGCGCGCGCTGGTGACCTCGAAGGACACGGAGGACATTCCGCTCGAACGACTGCTGCCCCGCCACTCGCAGTACTTTCCGGCGCTGCGCCCGTCCTTGCAGGCGGCCGACGCGGAATTTCTCCGCAGCCAGCTACCTCGAGACGAATTCGTGCGCTGGCGTGCCGAGCGCCGCCGCATTCTGCGGAAATTCCTGGCAGGGCTGGAAGAGGACTGCCGACACCTCACGCAGATGGCGCGTACTGTGTCGCGACTTTCCCCGCAGGTCAGCCGCCGCTATGAGTTTCAACTGTTGTGGCTGCAGATTTCCTTCCGGCTGCTCTACGTGCTGGCCTGGCTCCGGGTGAGTCTGGACGCCGCCACGGTGCGCAGCGTTTCCGAACTGGCCGATCGGGTGGGACGCCTTGCCGCACAGGTTGAAGCCGTTATGGTCGCGCTCGAACCGCGCGCCCGGCTGCGCGTCGATTCCCCCTTCAACGGATGATCGCACTCGGCTGCTGCGTCCCTTGCATCAACACCTGCCGCACCAGTCCGAGGAACTCTTCCATCTTGAACGGCTTCTGAATGAAGGCACAGCGGGTCCGCTCCAGAAACGCGCGTACGTCCGGTGTCCCGGCGTCGGAGACGGTGAAGATCAGCCTCGGCAACAGCTCCGGTCGCTCCCGTTCGATCCAGGCATAGATTTCGCGACCGGTGATCTCTCCCGGCATTTTCAGGTCGGCCACCACCACATCCACCGTTTCGCGGGCCAGCAGATCCAATGCCTCGCGACCTGAGCGCACGGCATGGACTGCAGGGAAATGGCCGCGCAGGATTTCCTGCTCGAGGTCCAGCACAACTTCCTCATCGTCGACCAGCAGGACGATTCCGGAGGCCTGGTCTGACCGCGGCGGTTCGGGCAGCGCCACCTTCGGCTCACCGGCCGACAGCACGGGCAGCGAAACCGTGAAGGTGGCTCCGCGCGGCGGCGAATTCCGGGCGCGGATTTCCCCGCCGTGCTCCCGGACGATGCCGTAACAGATGCTCAGTCCCAGGCCCGTGCCCTTGCCGACCGCTTTGGTGGTGTAGAACGGATCAAAGATGCGCAGTGGATCGGTCACCCCGGGACCGCTATCGGTAATCTCGACAACCAGCATGCCGTTCTCAGCGCGCGTCTCCACCCAGATTTCGCCCTGCCGGGCCTGTTCCAGAATCGCGTCCACGGCATTGTTCAAAATGTTCAGGAACACCTGTTGAAGCTGATGGGCATCGCCAGACGTGAGCGGGAGGTTCGGATCCAGGTGGCGGTGCACACGGATATTGTTCAGCTTCAGATCGTATTCGCGCAGCATCAGCGTGTCTTCCAGGATCTGGTTGACTTTTACGGGCAGCCGTTCCGGTTTGTGCTGGCGGGCGAAGCTGAGCAGGTTCTGCACGATGCGGTGCGTGCGCTGCGCCTGCCGGTAGAGTTTCTCCACATACTGGCTGCCGCGTTCGGTCACTTCGCTGCTGCTGGCGAGCAACTGGCTGTAGCCCAAGATGGCCGTGAGCGGGTTGTTCAGTTCGTGGGCCACGCCCGAGATGAGTTGCCCGACCGCAGCCATTTTTTCGCTTTGCAGCAGTTGCTCCTGGGTGCGCCGCAGGTCTTCGTAAGCGCGGCGCGTTTCTTCGTAGAGCAGCGAGCGTTCCACCGTGTTCGCAATCTGGCTGCCGACCGCGCTGAGCAGGTTTAACTCGGCCGCAGAAAATTCCCGAGCCGCGCGGCTCGCCACCACAAGACCGCCCAAGATGCGATCCTTCGACCACAGCACAATCAGGTAGGACACCTGGATG
The DNA here is from genome assembly GCA_023511565.1 of Bacillota bacterium. Classification (GTDB taxonomy): domain Bacteria; phylum Acidobacteriota; class Terriglobia; order Acidiferrales; family UBA7541; genus DSGC01. The sequence continues at coordinate 6,026 of JAIMBE010000018.1, read as the reverse complement.
CCCTCTTTCTGCTTGAGGTCGCGGAACACGTCCGGCAGCGGCAGATTCATTGCAGGCACCACGGTGGCGCGTGTGCGTCGCAGGTGCCGGACAAACTGCGGATTCACCGGTGTGGGCGGGAACTTCGTCGCGTATTCCGAGCGGAATCCCACCGCCGCATGGCGCTGCACCACCAGTGTCTTTTCGTCGAGCAGGTAGATGGCACCGAGATCCACCCCGAACAGCTCGATGAGCTGCGAAAGTGCACGGGCGAGCAGTTCGTCGAGGCTGAGGGAGTGACTCAACGTCATGGCAATCGAATTCAGTACCATCAGCTCGCGGTTGCGCCGACGAATCTCTTGCTCGGCCCGCTTGCGGGCCGTGATGTCCAGCACGAATCCCTGATAGGCCACCACGCGGCCCTGTGCGTCCCGGGTGGCAATACTCGATTCGCTTACGTCAATGATTTCCCCGTCGCGGCGACGAAGCTGATATTCATAGTTGCTCACCGAACCGTGTTCGAACAGCAGTTGCTTCAACCGTTCCCGGTCGGACGGGCGCACATAGAGGGTTGAGGCAATATCGGTGTTCATCAATTCATCGCGGTCTTCATATCCGAGGATGCGCATGAACGCGTCGTTGAAATCTACGAAGCGGCCCTCCGGTGTCGAGATGAAGACGCCTTCGCGAACGTTTTCGAACAGACTGCGATACATCTGCTCGGCACGGTACAAGGCGGTCACGTCCTTCAGCACGTGAATGGTGCTCACGCGCTGACCGGCGCTATCGTGCACTTCGGCGTTGGAGACCAGCAGGTAGCCGCCGAAAAAGGGATCGAGCGTGTCTCCTTTGCCGGCTGCATACTCACAATACGGACACCTCCGCCAGAACTGCTCGCCGCGGCGCAGGATATAGGCCACCGGCTGTCCGAGCAGGGCGTTGGGGTTGACCCCGAGCCGGTCGCCAACGGCGCGGTTGACGCGCGTTATGTGGTAGTTGTTGTCGTGCACGAAGATCGGGTCGGTGATGGAATCAAATGTGTTCGCCCACTGCTGCTGGGCCTCGGAAACATGCCGGAACAACTGAATGTTCTGCACGGTCAGTCCGAGCAAGTTGGCGACGTTGACGAGGAAACTCAGCTCATCGTCGCGAAACACGCGCAATGTATTGCAACCAATGCCCAGCAGGCCGAACGTGCGGTCTTGACCTGGCAGGCGAACCAGTGCCAGCACGCACAGCCGTTCGGCAACCATCCATCGGCGAACGTCCGGATCGGAGATATCCGGACGGACAATCAGTGGCTGGTCGCTTTTCAGTACCCGCTGGACCCAGGGTTCGGAGGCGCGCACACGGCGCCGCTGCTCGAGAAATTCCGGGCTGAAGCCGATGGCCGCCCGGAGCACCAGTTCGGACTCTTTGCCTTCGCCTTCCCCTTCGAGCAGCCGCACCAGGCCGTGCGTGGCGTTCAAGTTCGCAACCAGATGCTGCAGGACTTCGTCCAGCACTTTTTCAATCTGCAGCGTCTGCATGCCTGCCGTGGTGATCAGCGTGAGCTGGCGGAGTTTGTCGTTCAGGCCTTCAGCGCGTGCACGAGTGTCTTCCAGAACCACCACCACCATGGCCACGCCGATGGCGACTTCGAACACTCCGTCGAGTGCGAACCGCACCGCGTACACCGGATAGCTGCTCCAGAGTGGGTAATCGAGCCAATGCAGCCCCCGGAGCAGAAAGGCTGCGCTCAAAAGAGTCGGACCAAAACTACTCAGGGACCTGGCATGTTGCCAAAGAAGCCAGCCGGTGGTCAAAAACAAGCCGCTTTGTACTGCGGTCAAAACCCAAGGAAGTGCGCTCTCCGGCTGTGGCCAAATCGAAGGGAGAGCGACCAGCAGCCCGCCCACCAACGTCAGGTTTGCCAGCGTGCGCAAACGGATGGGACGGCCGGTGTACTCCAACACAGCAGCCAGGAACAAGACTGAGGCCAGGAAAAGTAGTTCTGTTGTGACGAGGTGTTCCAGCCTGTGGTGATATACGGAGCAAAGCGAACGGCCTGCACAAAACCCGGCGTACACGACCCAACCGGTTACCCAAAACCGGAAAAACCGCTCGGGGAAGTTGCGGTACAGCAGCAGGTACAAGACCAGAAGAATCAGGACTGCCGTGGCTTCAAAGAAGGTGATTCCCAGGTAGCCTTGATCGGGCATCAGTACGTCGGCCTCCGAAGATCGCGCAATGATCCCTATTCCCGCACTGTTTCGGCGGGCGAGCACCCAAGGAGGATCGTTGTCAAGGCACGCTAGCATGCGGTTTTCTGATTGGGCAAGATGACCCTGGCCGGGATGTGCTTTCTTTTATAATAACCGTATCGGAGGCGTGCCTTGAGTGCCGACCCAGCGGCCAAAATCCTGGTCGTCGACGATGAAGAAGCCATTCGCGAAGTGGTCTCGACCCTGCTCGAGACGCGAGGCTACCAATGCACGGTGGTTTCAAACGGGCGGCTAGCGTTGGAAACGTTTCTGGGCGATTCGCACGACCTCGTGATCAGCGATATCGTCATGCCGGAGATGGACGGTCTGAGGTTACTTGAACGTTTGCGTGAGACAACCCAAGACGTACCCGTCATTATGGTCACTGCGCTGCATGACATTTCCACCGCGCTCGACGCTGTCCGCCGCGGCGCGTACGACTACATCCTGAAGCCTTTCGAAAAAGAGCAGCTCTATCTGAGTGTTCAGCGCGCGCTCGAACACCGCCGGCTACTGCTCGAAAACCGTCGGTACCAGCGCAACCTGGAGCGACTGGTCGAAGAGCGCACGCAGCAGCTTCGCGAAGCGCTTCGCGAGCTGGAGAACTCCTATGATTACACTCTGGAGGCGCTGGGCAGCGCACTCGATTTGAAGGACGCCGAGACCGAGGGACACTGCCAGCGCGTCACTGCCTTCACGATTTCCATCGCCAAGGCTATGGGCGTGGACGAGCTCCAGCTCCGGCATATCGCCCGCGGCGCCTTTTTGCACGATATCGGCAAGATGGGTATCCCGGACAGCATCCTGCGCAAGCCCGGGCCCCTCACGGAAGAAGAACGCGCCATCATGCGTCAGCACTGCGAAATCGGCTACCAGATGCTGCAGCGCATCCCGTTTCTGAACGAAGCCGCCCAGATCGTGCTCGCCCACCAGGAACGCTACGACGGGCGCGGCTACCCGCGCGGCTTGAAAGGGGAAGAAATTCCACTCGGAGCGAGAATTTTCGCTGTTGCCGATACGCTCGATGCCATGATCAGCGACCGTCCCTACCGCAAAGCGCTGCCGCTGGAAGTCGCCAAGGAAGAAATCCGTGCACACGCCGGCACGCAGTTCGATCCCAAGGTTGTGGAGGTGTTTCTTTCCATGCCCGATTCGTACTGGCAGGAGTTGCGCGAAAAGGTCACCAACCCCTTCCGCCTTTCAGACCTGAAGAAGCTCTGATCCCCACCCTCTGCAAACCCACCGATCCGCTCTCCCCGGATGGTCACCCGACGACCTTGCGGGCAGCGAAGGTAGTATTCGGTTCAGGACAAAATCAAAAAGCCACGGGCTCCGGGATGAACTCCGGAGCCCGTGGCGAAAAGCCAACCGAACGCTTCGGTCAGCGGCCCCAGCGCAGGTGAAGCGACATCTGGATGACTCGTGCTCCAACCGCAACACTGGTAACCTGTCCGAAGGTTGTGCTGTTGATGTTCTCGTCGCCGGCGAAGAAAACCGGATGGTTCAAGAAGTTGAAGAACTCTGCCCGATAATCCAGTGCCAGCCGCTCGGTAATCGGGGTCTCTTTCACGATGCTGGCATTCCAGCTGAACAGTGTCGGCCCGTTGAACACCAGCCGACCCAGATTGCCGATGGTGCCCGGTTCCGGGTTGCAGAAGACTTGCCCTGGGAACTGGGGCGTGCACCCGATGGCATCGTCGCCGGTGCCACGGCCATCCGGGCCGATCGTGCTGGGGTTGATTTGGAAGACGCCGGTCGGCGTCTTGAACAGCCCTGTCAGGTTCCGGACTCCCTCCACGCTGACCAGGCTGAACGCTGTGTTCTTTCCACTCGAACGAGCCGCGCGGTTCAGGGTGCCGCGTTCGGACAGAATGGACCACGGGTTGCCGCTTTGCCAGGTGAAGACCGAGCCAACGTTCCAGCCGGAGACCAGCCTATTCAAGACGCTGTTTTCGGGCGCCCAGCGGCGACCGCGGCCGAACGGCAGCTCGTAGACGAAGTTGGCCTTGAACGCGTGGGTCAGGTCGAACGGTGCACGCGACTTTTCCAGTTCCGGGCGCGCGATGTCCAAGAATGGATCAAAACGCGTTTGGCCGGTTCCCTCGGTATCGGACAGCGCCTTACTCCAGGTGTAGTTGGCCTGGAACCCGAGTCCCTGCCGGAAGCGCCGCCGGACTTCGACCACTCCCGCGTGGTAGGTGGAGTTGGAGATGGACGCCAGTTCGTCTGCCACGCTGGCCAGCGGGTTGAGCACAAACTGGACGGTTCCTGACAGATTGTTGAAATGATAGACCGCGGCCAGTTCGCCCGGCTGTCCCTGCTGAATCAGTGCCCGCACCGTGCTATTGGTCAGCAGGCCACCAAAGGCGACCTGAGGAAAGACCGTCAGCGGTTCGCAGCCCGGGTGGTTGCAGCGGGGATCGAATATCCCGGTGACCGCCAGGTTCCGGAAGCCATTTCGGCGCGCGCGCAGGAAATCTTCCAAGAACCCGTTTTCGAAGATGATCACCTGGTTGTAGTCAATGCCGCGGTAGAGTTTGGTGCCCTTGTTCCCCAGGTAGCGCACGTCCAGGATCAGATTCCAGGGCAGCTCACGCTGAATGCTCAGGTTCCACTGCTGCACGTACGGCGTTGCCAGGTTGGGATTCACCGTAAACAGCGTGCTGGGCAGGTTGCTGATCGCGAAGTTGTCCTGGGCAGTGCGTGGCACCTGGAACGTGGGCGGTGTAAGAGTCGGGAGGCCCTGGCTGATGCGGAGGACCAGATTGGCCAGTGTCCGCGTTGCCTGCAGGCCTGCGTTGGCCGAGGTGGCGTTGTCTGGTGCACGGATGGCTTCGTCGTTGACGAAATGCACGCTGTAGCCCATCCGCAACGCGGTGCGACCATCGCCGAACAGGTCAATTGCCAGACCGAAATTCGGACCGAAGTTGTTCAGGTCTCGCTCGTAGACCGGCCGACCCGTGTCGCCACCCGCGAAGTCCAGCGTGGCGTTCGACAGCAGGGTCTCCCGGACGGTGGACCCAACCGGAATGATCGGAATCAACATCAGCCCGTCTCGTTCGTCGAAGCGACCGATGTACTCCCAGCGGACGCCGTAGTTGAACGTCACACGACGGTGCATGCGCCACTGATCGCCAACATACCAAGCATAGCTGTTCAGGCTGAAGTGCCGGCGGTTCTCCGCCCCCGGGACGAACCCCGACGTCCGGCTCGTGATGTTGAACGTTTGGCTGGCACTGCTGATAAAGCCGGCCAGAGTCGCCAGCAGGGCATTCGCCCGCGACAGGAACGAAGAAGAGATTCCGCCGGGGAAGTCCGAAGCACGCAGCCCGTTGGGATTCACGGCACTGAGTCCGATGTTGTACGTCGGCACCGTGCCGGCGAAGTTGAACGGTTCCGTGCGGATGTGCTGGGTGAAGAACCCGAAGGTGAAGAAATGGCTCCCGTAGCTCAGGCTGGCATTGTCCTGGAGCGTATAGGTGTCGGTAAAGCGTCCCTGATCCCGGAACGTCACGATCGGGTTCGTGAACAGATAACCAGCGACCAGGAAATCCGGGCGCGTACCTTCTTCCACCACGAAGGTCGCCGGAGCCAAGTTGAATCCGCCGCGAACCTCGTTCGTGAAGTTCGAAGTGGGTGCCCAGCGCCAGGTTGCCGAGAGCAGCTTCTTGCTGTCGTCATTGAACACAATGGGCGCCCGGCTGAAGGTGCCGTCCAAGTCATTGCGATCCACGATATCCCGGTTCCATGCCCAGGTGCCGTAGATGGCATGCTTGGTGTTGGGGATGTAGTCCACCCGGAAAC
>JAIMBE010000188.1 GCA_023511565.1 Bacillota bacterium | reverse complement strand
GAGCTGCAACTGTTTTATGCCTTCGTGATTGATGCGGAGGGCTTGAAGGTCTTCCGCTTGCACGAAGATGGCACGGCGCTCCGGCTCGAACCCGTGCCCTCGGCCACGATTCCGCTCGCCGATGCCCGCGGGCTCACGATCTCGCGCACGTATTTGTACATCGCCGCGGGACGCGACGGGCTGGTCATCGTGGACATCGAAAAGCCCGAAGCCCCGCGCCTGTTCGAGTACGACAAATCGCAGGTGCCGCTCGGCGACGCCTACGACGTCGCAGTCGCCACGACGAATGTCAGCTACTTCGCCTATGTCGCTGACGGGCGCAACGGCCTGGCCGTGGTGCGCCTGCTCGAGCCACCCGACACGCCGGGCTATACCGGCTTTGCTCCGGCACCGATGCCCAAGCTGATTGCGACGCGGCCCATGAAGGGCGTGGCGGTTGGTGTGTCGCGCGGGCAGATTCGCGACCGGTACGTGGACGAATCAGGCCATCAGATTGCCGTCACCAATCGGATTGGCTCACGCCCGCTGAACCGCGACGAAATGCGTCGCATGCTCTATTACCCGGACGGCAGCCCGTTGCGCGTGCGCGACGAGCTGCCTGTCGAGCTGCGTCACGAAACTGTCTCCCGCGGTCTCCGAGTGGCTTTGCCGGGCAGCCCCGCGCTGCGCAGTCAGCGCGCACAGCCTTCGCCCGGTGGGCTGCCGGTTGAGAACGCGACCCCAGCCCCACGGCAGTGAACGCGCCGGGGCAGGGAAGGTACCGGAGCCGGACTTAGGCAGGACGTGCGATGACCGATCACAGACACAATCCTGCGCGACGACGCTTCCTGGGTGGGCTGGCCGTGCTGGGCACCACGCCGCTGGCCCGCCGGCTTGAAGCTCTGCCCCAGGTGCATCACCACCGTTGGTCCGGCGATCACTTTGACGAGGGTCACGACCGGCTGCGCAATCCGCGCGCCTGGTGGGATCAACTTGTGGCACAGGGGCGCACCCTGGAGGTCGAAGGTCTCTACGATGTCATCATCATCGGCGGCGGCATCAGCGGCCTGACGGTGGCCTACCGCCTCGCCCGGCGGAATCCCCATCTGCGCCTGCTGCTGCTCGAACGCGAACATGAAACAGGCGGTGTCTCGAAGAGCGAAAGCTGGAAGGGCATCGAATACTCGATCGGTGCTGCCTACATGATCGATCCACAGCCCCCCGAAGACGACGACCCGGAGCATCCCTCTCAGGAGCGGCTCAATCTCGACCTGCTGATCGAACTCGGTCTGCGCGAAGAAGAAGAGGAGCTGGAAGCCTGCAATGACAAGCAGCGTCGCTGGGCCACCCACCACAACCACGTTGTCTTCACGCGGCAGCGTGTGCTCGAAGACGAAGAGGTGTTGACCGCGGAAAATGTTCGCTTTTTCGAAGCGGTCGCTGAAAGCGACCACTTTCCCTCCATCCCACCCGAAGATCCGCAGCTTGTGCAAGCACTGGACACGATTAGCTTCCAGGAGTTTCTCCAGAACCCGGCGCTCCAGCAGGAGCTGTACGGCCGCACTGTGGGTGAGATCCCACCCGCCGGATGGGAATCCATCGAGTACTATTTCTGGGGTGCTTTCGGCACGAATACCTGGGAGACTTCAGCCTACCACGGCCTGAACTTCTACGCGGCAGAATTCACCCGCCTGCTGGTATTTCCCGGGGGCAACGCCTTCATTGCCAAGCGGCTCACGGAACGCATCCGCAGTCTGGATGAGCGGCTGATTGCAACCGGCAGCTATGTGTTGCTGGCCGAGCCCGTCGCCGACGCGGAGGGCCAGCCCCACTGGCAGGTCAAGGTCGAGCGCCGGCAGGGCGGCAGCCGCGGTTACCTCTATCGCACGCGCGCGGTCGTCTTCGCTTCGCCGATTTTCCTGGCCAAGCGCATGCTGCCATCGCTGCCGCTGGAGCAGATGCAGGCACTCGACCGACTCGACTACCGCAGCTTCGTCGTCGCCAATGTCCTGCTGACGCCCCCCATGAAGGACATCTTTGGCGAAGGCCGTATCCTGCACAGCTACGAAATGCAGTGCGCACGCAACACCGACCCCCGTCACTCTCCTCCCGACGTGCTTTCGCAGCGAAATGTGTTTTCCGATGTCGTCAATGCGACCTTCGCCGTATGCAGCGAACGCCAGCCCCACACCATCCTGACCGTTTATCGTCCCTATCCATATGCGGCTGGCCGCGAACTGCTGCGGTATCTGACCTATGAGTACGTCGAAGCCGAAATCCGCAAAGCGGTGCTGGATGCCTACGGCCCCCACGGCTTGCGACCCGAGCACATCCAGGAAATCCGCCTGGCACGCTGGGGGCACCCGATGATCATCCCGCGCCCCGGACAGCTCGCCGAAGGGTTGATCGAACAGTGCCGGCGCGGCCAGCCCGGGCTGTTCTTCTCGCACACGGACATCTTCGGAGCCCCGGCGATTGAAAATGCGCTGGCCGCCGCGCATGCGGCGGTGCGCGACGTCGAAGCCTACCTCGACCGCAGTGAGTCGGCCCGCGTGCCTGCGGGATCGTTCTCGCCCACCTGTCCCCCGGGCCAGTTCGGAACCTGAACAAAAAATGTACCCTTCGGCAGTCGTCCGCACCGCCGATTTCTCTTATGGTGATGGCGAACACGCCAGGGCGCGCGGGGGAGGAACACGCTCCATCCGGGTCGCGTCATGCAACGGGCAACGGCGTGGCGAGCAAGGCGCCGCGCCCTGGCTGACAATTCTATGGAACACACGGGTGCGTTTGAAGAATTCAAACTGGGGCTGACGCGGCTCCGCGACGGCTTCCCGGCCCAGGCGTTGCGGCACCTGCAGCGCGCCGTCCAGCTCGAACAGCAAAACCCGTTTTACCTTTCCTACTTGGGCCTGGCGTTGGCCTTGACCTTGAAGCGCTGGGGGGAAGCCGAGCGCTTGTGCACCCTCGCGCTCCAGATGAAGCGCACGCACCCGCAACTGTACCTGAACCTGGCCGAAGTTTATCGGACGGCCGGCCGGCGCCAGGAAGCCATCGAGGCGCTGGTGATCGGTTTGCAGTATACGAACCGGCACCCAAGTCTGCAACGAGCCCTGGAGCGGATCAGCACGCGAAGGCCACCCGTGTTGCCGTTCCTTCCACGAGCCAATGCGGTCAACCGGGTGCTCGGACGCATTCGACACCGGCTGTGGCAATGGCTGGATTGGACATGAGTTTCCTCCTCCACCCCACCACGGTACGCCAGAGCCTCAGGGGGCACGGAGCCCTCACTCTGCTCCCACTGCCTCACCTCTGTGCTCCCTGCGGCTCGGTGTTCGCTGCCCACACCAGAGGAATGGAATGCGGCTAGGCCGGTCGGTCCCCGGCGCTGTTGCTGGAGACGAAACAGTACTATTGCTTCGACTCGAGCTGCGTTGGATGCTGAGAGGCAGACCTGCAGGAGGTCAATGACCATGTCTTGGAATTGGACAGCAGTTGTGGCACTGGCCGCCGGGCTCACGGTGGGCGGGGTGATGATTGCCCAGAAACCCAACCCACAGCCCGACCGCACAGCGGACCAGACGTCCGAAGGAAAGGGCATTGGCGGCCGCATCCAAGAGGCGCTGCCGAAGTCCGAGCCGGTTTTCACCGAGCACGAGCGGGTCCTGATCAGAGACTGGTTCCGCGTGCACGGTCGCAAGGGCCTGCCGCCCGGACTGGCCAAACGCGACCAGTTGCCGCCCGGGCTGGAAAAGCAGCTCCGCGAACGCGGCACGCTGCCGCCCGGGTTGCAGAAGAAACTGCACCCGCTGCCGATCGAGCTCGAACGGCAACTGCACCGGCTCCCCACGGGATATAAGCGGGTCATTCTCGGCGGCAACATTATCCTGATGGAGGAGAAGACCGCGGTCATCTACGACATCCTTCGCGATGTGATTCTCTGAACCGGTTTGTCCGCGACCACCGAGGCAGATGCGGGGCGCGCGTGGCTTGCGTGCTCCGCATTCTGTTTTTCGTCTGCCCATCTCTGACCATTTGAGCCAGGCCCACATTTCTGCTAGACTGAGCGGCCGCGCTGAGGGAAGGG
>JAIMBE010000187.1 GCA_023511565.1 Bacillota bacterium | reverse complement strand
TGGCTCAAGTGCTGCTCCACGAGCCCGACGTGCTGATCATGGACGAGCCGACCACCGGGCTGGATCCCAACCAGATCCGCGAAGTGCGCCGCACGATTCGCGAGCTGGGGCGGAGCAAGACCATTCTGCTTTCCACGCACATCCTGCAAGAAGTGGAAGCCGTCGCCGACCGTGTGATCTTCATCCACCGCGGCCGCATCATCTTCGACGGTACGCCGGATGAGCTGCGCGCCGGCTGGCCCTCCCTGGACGAAGCGTTCTACGGGCTGACCCAGGGGGCAGCGCCGGCGCCGCTTCGCGCGGAGCACGCCCCATGAGCGCACGCACCCGGCGCGTGATCCTGGCAATCGCCCGCCGCGAACTGGCCAGTTACTTCAGCACGCCGACGGGCTATGTCTTCATCACGCTGTTCGTTTTCTTGAGCGCCGTTGCCGCTTTCTGGCAGGAACAGTTTTTTGCCAGCAATCTGGCCAATCTGGATCCGCTCAACAAATTCTTCCCGTACCTGTTGCTGTTTCTGGCTCCGGCCATCAGCATGAGCCTGTGGTCCGAGGAGCGCAAACAAGGCACCGAAGAGCTGCTGCTGACGCTGCCCGCCCGGGATGCCGAAATCGTGGCAGGCAAGTACCTGGCCGCCGTGGCGATTTACACCGTAGCTCTGGTGTTTTCGCTCAGCCACGTGGTGGTGCTCGTCTGGCTGGGCAGCCCCGATCCGGGGCTGATGCTCTCTACATATTTCGGATACTGGCTGGCGGGGGCCGCACTGATTGCGCTCGGCATGCTGGCTTCGCTGCTTACGGAGAATCTCACGGTGGCGTTCCTGCTCGGGGCGGTCTTCTGCGCCGTGCCGGTGTTTTTGAACCGCGCCGGCGTGCTTTTGAGCGGCTCCTGGCAGCGACTGGCCGAACGCCTTTCCGTGCCCGAGCAACTGCGCGACCTGCTGGCGGGCGTCGTAACCCCGGCTCCTCTGGTCTACTTCGTCTTGCTCGCGGCGGCCTGCCTGTACCTGAATGTCCTGCTCCTCGGGCGGAAACGCTGGCCCTCCGGCGCGCGCGCCCCGCGCATGGGCCGGCACGTTTTCGTGCGCGGCGTCTCGCTCATCGTGCTCCTCGGTGCGGCCACGACGCTTGCTGCGACCAGCCGGGCGCGGTTTGACGCGACCGCTGAGAAAATCCACTCGCTGGCGCCGGACACGCTGGCCCTGCTGCGACGGCTCGATCCCGCCCAGCCGGTGTTCATCTACGCCTATTTCAGTCCGGAAGTGCCGCGCAGCTACGTGAGCGTCCGCAACCATCTGGTCGGGATGCTGCGGGAATTCGACGCCGTGGCGGGTGAAGGCCTGCACGTGCGCATCTACGAAACGCTCAAATACTCGCCGGAGGCGCGACAGGCTCAGGAGCGCTTCGGTATCCGCCCGCACCGACTCCCCATCACCGAGGAAAGCGCCCGCGCGATCAACGAAATCTTTCTGGGACTGGCCTTTACGTGCGGCTCCGAAGAATTTGTAATCCCGTTTTTCGACCGCGGGCTGCCTGTGGAATATGAACTGATGCGTTCGGTGCGGGTAGTCTCGCGCGCCCAGCGCAAAAAAGTCGGGGTGCTCCGGACCAAAGTCAAGCTGTTCGGCGGCTTCGATTTTCAGACCCGCGTTCAAAGTCCGGAGTGGTCCATTGTCGCGGAACTCCGCAAGCAGTATGAAGTCGTGCAAGTGCCGCCGGACGCAGACTATCCGCCGGATCTGGACGCGCTGATCGTGGCGCAGCCTTCGACGCTGGCGCAGCCGGAGCTGGAGCGGCTGATTGCCTATCTCAAGGCCGGGCGGCCGGCTCTGATTCTGCTGGATCCGATGCCGGCCTTTGACCTCAATCTGGCGCCCAACGATATTGCCGTCGCCGATGGGCTGTTTCCAGCCCCGACGTCGTCCGAACCCAGGGCGAACCTGAAGCCGCTGCTGGATCTGTTAGGCATCGAGTGGCGGTCGAACCGGATCGCCTGGGACGACTACAACCCCCACCCGCAGTTACGCACGCTGCCCAAGGAATTCGTTTTCGTCAAGCACTTCAATGAAAAAGATCCGGTGACCGCAGGACTGCAAGAGGTCGTACTGCTCTATCCGGGGGCCATCACCTTCCGGCGAGGCACGCCCGTGACGCCGCTGATGGAGACCACGCCCTCATCGGGTCTGGTGCGGTGGGAAAACCTCGTGCAGCGCTCTCTGTTCGGCATTACGATCAACCAGAGTCTGCCGCATAACCCCGATTCGGCCCGGCACGCGCTGGCGGTCCGCGTCCGGGGAGCGGTCGGCGGGGGCAAACTTCATGCGGTCGTCGTCGCAGACATCGACCTGATGGGCGAACAGTTCTTCGAACTCCGCCGCCGCGGCATCGAGGAGCTGAGCTTCGACAACGTGACGTTTTTGCTCAACGCCGTGGATGATCTTGCCGGGGATCCGTCGTTCATCGCGCTGCGCAAGCGCCGGCCGCGGCACCGTACGCTCGAGGCGGTCGAGGCCCGGACTCAGGTGTACGAGGCGCGGCGCCGCGAGCAGATCCGCCAGGCGGAGGCCGTGGCCGAGCAGCGACTCAAGGAAGCCCAGATGCGCCTGGAGCGCGCCATCGAGGAGATCCGGCGCCGCACGGATGTGGACGAGCAGACCCGGCAGATCATGATCCGCAACGTGGAGGCCGTGGAGAATCGGCGGCTCGCCGTGGCCCGCGCCAACATCGAAGATGAAAAGCAACGCCAGATCGAGGCGGCCCGGGCGGAGATGGAAAACTCGGTGCGGGGGATTCAGAACACCATCAAGCTGCTGGCTGTGGTCCTGCCGCCGGTGCCGGCGTTTCTGATGTTTCTGGTCGTCTCGGCGCGCAAGCTGAGGAGGGAACGGTCCACCGCCGGGAGGCTGGTCGAAGCCTAAATGCGCGAACAGGTCAAGACCGGGGCATGGGTTACGGCCGCAGTCCTGCTCGCGGTGATGGCTGCGTGGCGCCAGCCGGAGGCAGCCACGCCGCGCATCCTGAGTGACGAGGGGGAGCTTTTCTACCCAAAGTTCCGGGACCCGGGCGCGGCCCGCAGCATCGAGATCCTGGATTACGACGAATCCACGGCCACGGCGCGGCCCCTTAAAGTGAGCTTCGAGCGCGGCCGCTGGGTCATTGCCTCGCACTACAACTATCCGGTGGAAGCTGCCGAGCGGCTGGCGCGTACGGCCGCCGCGCTGGTGGAGCTGCGCAAGGACAGTGTGGTGTCGGATTCCGCCGAGCAGCACGGGCGCTACGGCGTGATTGACCCACTCGAGACGAAGACCGCGACTCTGACCGGGCGCGGCAGGCGGGTCACCTTGCGTGACCGCCACGGCAGCGTGCTGGCCGACTTTGTCTTCGGCCGACCGGTGGAGGGTAAGCCGGGCTATCGCTACGTCCGCGTACCCGGCCAGAAGCGTACCTACGCCGTGAAGACCGAAGCGGATCCATCCGCCCGTTTCGCCGATTGGGTCGAAGGTGGGCTGCTGCGGGTTTCGCCCCCGGCCATTCGCAAGATTGCCATCCACCGGTATCTGATTGACGAGGTGATGGGCCGCGTCACCAACGTTCGCAGCATCACATTCGAACGAGAAGGCGGCAAATGGAAGTGGTCGGGGGACGAGCGGGTCAGCGAGGCTTCGGCACAATCGGTGGCGGCCGCACTCAGCGCACTGCGCATCGTGGACGTGCGGCCGAAGCCCCCGACGCTGGCTCAGGATTTGCGCGGCGGCAAAATCGCTTTGACGCTGGAGGCAGCCCTTTCGCTCCGCCAGCGAGGTTTTTTCCTGACGCCCGGCGGGCGGCTTATGGCCAACGCGGGGGAGATGACGGTGGAGACGGACCAGAACGTTGTTTACACGCTGCGTTTTGGCGAGGTGAGCGGCAGCGGCGACCCGCGCGCCGGCGATGGGACGATCGGCGACAACCGTTTCGTGCTTGTGACGGCCCGCGCCGGTAGCGAAGGAGCCGAGCCGCTGGCCCGGGCGCTGAACGACCGCTTCGCCGGCTGGTATTACGTCATCACCAACGCGGACTACCGGGCTC
>JAIMBE010000186.1 GCA_023511565.1 Bacillota bacterium | reverse complement strand
GTTCCGTTGATGATGAACGTGCCGTTGTCGGTCATCAGCGGGATATCCCCGAAGAAGACCTCCTGTTCCTTGATGTCCCGGATGCTCTTGGTGCCCGTCTCTGGGTCCTTCTCGTAGATCGTGAGCCGGATCGTGACCTTCAGCGGTGCCGCGTAGGTCATCCCGCGTTCCTGGCACTCGTTCACGTCGTACTTCAACTGCAGCGCGACGGGATCGCCGCATTTGCTGCAGAACGTCGGGGAATTCTTGTTGAAGGCCCCGCATTTGCTGCAGAGCACGTCTCCGGTCTTGTACGGGTTCGTCACCACCGAAGCCCCGCAGTGCCGACAGGTCGCTCGCAGGTGATGCAGACCGCGCAGATAACCACACTTGCATTCCCAGTTGCCGATCGAGTAGTCCACGAAATCCAGTTGCGACAGGCCGCGGAAATCCTGAATCGGAAAGACCGAAGAAAACACGGACTGCAATCCGACATCTTCGCGCTCGCTCGGCAGCAGATCCATCTGCAGGAAGCGCCGATAGGACTCCTTTTGTACCTCGATCAGATTGGGAATCTGGATCGACGCCGTGATCTTGGAAAAGTCCAGACGCTGGCGTTCACGAATCGGATGCGTGCGATTGGGCATTCCGGATTACCTCCCCACGCAAAGCAGAACCCTCTCGGCTGTCTCTTGGTCGGGCCGGAAACCGGCTCGGGCCAGGTTGTGGGCACAGAACCCCGCCCACCGCTGGGCCTTCCGGGAACGATGAAGCGGAACGGGCGTACACACCCGTGCCTTGAGTCCGGGCCGGACAACAGGTTGGGGTTGCTGTCGAGAAATCGCCGTACGAATTCCCCTCGTCCCGGCCATCCTTCCCCGCCCCGCGAACGACAGGGTGGGCCGGGCTGCCCCTACTTGATTTCGACTTTGGCGCCCACCGCTTCGAACTTCTTCTTGATCGTTTCGGCTTCTTCCTTGGTCACGCCTTCTTTGATCGGTTTGGGCGCACCATCCACCAGGTCCTTGGCCTCTTTCAGGCCCAGGTTGGTGACCTCGCGAACCACCTTGATCACGTTGATCTTGTTCGCACCGACATCACTCAAGACCACGCTGAATTCGGTCTTTTCCTCCGCCGGGGCGGCGCCGGCCGCGGGCGCTCCGCCCGCGACCATGACGGGGGCTGCCGCGGCCGCTGAGACGCCAAAGGCTTCTTCCATCTTCTTGACCAGGTCAGCGGCCTCGAGCAGCGTCAGACCCTTGATTTCCTCAAGAATCGTATCCACTTTGCTGGACATAAGACGTCTTCTCCTTTTCTGCAGAAAACCTACTCAGAAAACTTCTTCGCCTTCGCCGCTTCGTTGAGCACGGCCGCCAGGTTTCGCGGCACCGCGTTCAGGGCGGCGGCAACTCTCCGCGCCGGTGCTTGCAACAGAAACACGAGTTTGGCCATCAGCTCATTCCGCGAGGGCAACTCCGCCAGCCGCTGCAACTCGTCCAGGGAGACCACCCTCCCTTCCACCAGTCCCGCTTTGAAGCGGAACGCGGGCACCTCCTTGGCCACTTTGCTGAGCACTTTGGCCAACACGACCGGGTCGGTATTGGTGTAGGCGATCGAATTCGTACCCTGCAGTCCCTTCAGCAGGGGTTCCGCCGGAGTGCCTTTAGCGGCCCGTTCGGCCAGGGTGTTCTTCAGAACCCGATAGTGTCCGCCCGCCGATTCCACCGCGCGGCGCAACCGCGTATCTTCCCCCGCCTTGATCCCCTGAAAGGTTGTCAAAATCACGGTGGAGACCTGGGCGAGTTGCTCCTGCAGGGCCGCCACCTCCTTTTCCTTGTCGTGCCGTTTCTTCACGTCAGTTCTCCGTACCCCTGGTGGAGTCATGCTGCGGCAGCCACAGCCGCCTCAGCTTCCACCGGATCGATCGGGATCCCCGGGCCCATCGTGGAGCTCAGGGTGATCTTCTTGATGTATTTGCCTTTGGCCGCGGCTGGTTTCGCTTTGACGATTGCCGCGAGCAAGGCTTGGGCATTGGCGACCAGCTTGGTCGCGTCAAAACTCAGCTTGCCAATCGGGGCGTGCACGATCCCGGCTTTTTCCACGCGAAACTCCACTTTGCCGGCCTTCATCTCCTGCACAGCGCGCGCAACATCGAATGTCACTGTGCCCGTCTTGGGATTCGGCATCAGTCCCCGCGGGCCGAGCACCTTACCCAGCCGCCCGACCGACTTCATCATGTCTGGCGTAGCAATGACGGCGTCGAAATCAGTCCAGCCCTCCTGAATTTTCTGGACGAGGTCTTCGCCACCCACGAAGTCCGCGCCCGCTTCCTGGGCCTCGCGGATCTTCTCACCCCCGGCGATGACCAGAACCCGCACCAGCTTGCCCAATCCGGCCGGCAACACCACCGTGCCCCGCACCATTTGGTCCGAATGCTTCGGGTCCACGCCCAGATTGACGGCTAGCTCCACCGTTTCGTCGAACTTCGCGAAATGTGCTTTCTTTAAAATTTCCACCGCATCAGCCAGACGATAGACCTGCGGCCCCACCATCTGCCGGGCTTTGCGGATGTTTTTTCCTGCGCGACGAGCCATCGCCCTCTCCCCTAGCCCTCCACTTCGATCCCCATGTTGCGTGCCGTTCCCAAAACCGTACGGATGGCTGCGTCCAACTTGGTCGTATTCAGATCGGGCAACTTGATCTTTGCGATCTCTTCCACCTGCTTCATGGTGACCTTCCCGACCTTGTTGCGATTCGGTTCCGCAGAACCTTTCACGATACCGGCGGCACGCTTCAGCAGCTCCGAGGTCAGCGGCGTTTTCGTGACAAACGAGAAGCTGCGATCCGAGTAGATGGTCACCAGCACGGGAATTACCATGCCTTCCGGCTCTTTTGCCGTCTTGGCATTGAACTGATTGCAGAACTGCATGATGTTGACCCCGTGTGGCCCCAGGGCGGTGGCGACTGGCGGCGCCGGCGTGGCCTTCCCGGCCGGAAGCTGCAGTTTCACTTCTGCCTGAACCTTTTTGGCCATGTCTCACCTCACCGCGCCGGGCGTACCGCCTCAGGCGACTTTTTCCACCTGGGCAAAATCAAGCTCCACGGGCGTCGAACGTCCGAAAATGGTCACGGAAATCTTCAGGGTGTTCCGGTCCGCATTGACCTCCTCGACCACACCGGTGAAATTGGCGAACGGCCCGTCCACAATCCGTACCTGCTCGTTGCGCTCAAACGTGAGCTTCGGTTTGGGCTTATCCGCTGGGGTGGCCATTCGGTGCAGGATGTTCTGCACCTCCTCTTCGCTCAGCGGCGTCGGCGACTGTCCGGAGCCAACAAAACCCGTCACCCGCGGAGTGGAGCGCACCACGTGCCAGGTGTAGTCGTCCATTTCCATCTCGATCAGCACGTAGCCGGGATAGAACATCCGCGGCGAAACAACCCGCTTCCCCCCGCGCACCTCCACGACGTCTTCTGTGGGAATCAGGATTTGGCCGATCTTCTCCTGCAGCCCGAAGGCCTGCACCCGACTTTCCAGGCTTTCCTTCACCTTCCTCTCGAAGCCAGAGTAGGTGTGAATGATGTACCACTGCTTTGCCATCCCGCTCCTCTACGGACGGAATCGTTCAAACACCAGGTTCACAATCTGAGCGATCCCGTAATCCAACAGGAAAAAGTACAGTCCGAAAAATGCCACTGTGATCAAAACCACGATGGTCGTCGAACGCACATCGGTCCGGCTCGGCCAGGTGACGTGCCGCAGCTCCACGCGCACTTCGTGCAGGAACTGCCGCGTGCGACGAATCCGCTCACTGACCCAAACCGCCGGCCGGCGCAAAAACTCTGGGGCCGCAGTTGCCGCTCGTGTTCCAGGCGACGGCGGAACGCCCCCGGTCCTCTCTTCGTCCTTCACCCTGACAACCTGTGCCATAGCCCCTGATCGTGCGCTGCGCGTGTTCGCACCGTCCAGCTCGTTCCCATTGTCCACCCACGCAACTCAGCGCGTCGGGTTCCCCGGTGCTCGTCCCTCAAAACTGGCAGGGGAGGAGGGATTCGAACCCCCACATCCGGTTTTGGAGACCGGCGGTCTACCGTTGAACCTACTCCCCTC
>JAIMBE010000185.1 GCA_023511565.1 Bacillota bacterium | reverse complement strand
AGTGGGCGATGACGCCATCGAAAAGGCCACCCGCGAAGTTATCGAAAAGAATCCGGACAACGTCGCCAAATTCAAATCCGGCAACGAAGGCGTCTTCAAATTCTTCGTCGGCCAGGTGATGAAAGCCACCAAGGGCCAAGCCAATCCGCAAGCGGTCAACGATATCGTCCGCCGTCTGCTCTCTTAGCAGTTGTAGGGCCCGTTTTCCGGGGCGGGCCGCTTTTGGGCAACATTTTCGTGCCAACCAGATATCAGGAGAAACACCAATGCTCAAGCCAGGCCAGAAAGCTCCCGACTTCACGCTCGCTTCCGACGAAGCCAAAGCCGTTTCCCTGAAGGATTTTGCCGGCAAGGGCGTGCTGCTCTTTTTCTATCCCAAGGCCAACACACCCGGTTGAACCACCGAAGCGTCCGAGTTTCGCGACGCAAAGACGAAGTTCGATAAGCTTGGTGTGGCCATCCTCGGGGTCAGCGCCGATTCCCTGAAAGCCCTGCAAAGTTTCAAAGCCAAGCAGAAACTGAACTTTCCCCTGCTCAGCGACCCCGCCCACAAAATGATCGAATCCTACGGAGCCTGGCGCATGAAGAAATTCATGGGCCGCGCGTTCCAGGGAATCGCCCGCACCAGCTTCCTCATCGGTGCCGACGGCAAAATCGAGGAAATCTGGGAAGACGTCAAAGCGAAGGGCCACGCCGCCGAAGTCCTGAAGCGCCTCTCCGCCTAACGTAGGGCCCGCTTTCTGAAGCGGGCCGTTCTGTCTGTCTTCCTTCTGCCATGGTGCGCTGGCTTTTGTGCAGCCTCTTGCCGGCGCAACACACGGATTAGATTTCCACTTTTAGTTCATCATCCACAGGCCCAATCACCATATTGTCAATCAACCGCGTGTTGCCGACAAATGCGGCCACCAGCGCCAGGCAGGTGCTGCGCAGGCGCAGGACCGGTTCAAACGTATCGGCGTCGACAATTTCTGCGTAGTCGGTGGCCACCAGCGGCTCGCGATCCAGCACGGCGCGCATCGCAGCGACCAGACGGAGCGCATCGCGTTCTCCGGCTTCGATTTCGCGCCTGGCTGCAGTGAGCGCGCGGAACAACGCCGTTGCGGCCTGCCGTTCCGCCCCTTGCAGATAGGCGTTGCGCGAGGACATCGCCAGTCCGTCCGGCTCGCGCACAATCGGGCTGACCTGGATCTGTGTGTCCAGATTCAGGTCGGCTACCATCTGCCGGACGATGCGGGCCTGCTGCGCATCTTTCCGACCAAAGTAGGCGAAGGTCGGCTGCACAATCTCCAGCAGCTTCAACACCACGGTGGCCACGCCGCGAAAATGGCCCGGTCGCGAGCGTCCCTCCAGCCGTTCGCTCAGGCCCTCGACGTGGACATAGGTGCGGAAGCCTGCCGGATAGAGCTCGCCGGCTTCCGGGGCGAACAGGTAATCCACAGCGAGTGATTCGAGCAGGGCACAGTCGCGCTCGAACTGCCGCGGATATCTTTCAAAATCTTCGCCGGGACCGAACTGGATCGGGTTGACAAAAATCGAGACGACGACCGGTCGGCACTGGAGCTGCGCCGCCCGGACCAAGGACAGGTGGCCTTCGTGCAACGCGCCCATCGTGGGGACAAACCCGAGGATGCGGCCCTCGCTGCGGGCCGCACGGGCCACCTGCTTCATCCACTCCACGGTGCGGATGATATCCATCGCTTCCTTGCGCGGTCGGCCGAGCCCCAGACCCGGACGGCGCCCGACCGGGCACCGTCTAGCTCGGTCGACGTGCCAGCAGCGCTTCGCGGAGTTCCACCGGGAGGTGATACGACTCCGCATCGCTCGGGAAGCGACCGCGGCGGACCTCCTCACAGTATTCCGCGATCGCCTGCCGGATCACTCCGGCCACCTCCGCGTAGCGACGCACAAACTTGGGCGGTGCGCCAAAGACCAGGCCAATCAGATCGTGCAGCACCAGCACCTGCCCGTCGCAGTCCGGGCCGGCACCGATGCCGATGGTCGGGATGCGCAGCTCAGCCGTGATGCGCGCGGCCAGCTCGCGGGGCACGCCTTCCAGCACAAGCGAGAACGCTCCGGCGGCCTGCACGGCGTGGGCGTCGCGCAGCAGGCGTTCGGCGGCCTCCCGCGTTTTGCCCTGCACCTTGTAGCCACCGAAGGCATGCACCGACTGCGGCGTCAGACCCACGTGACCCATCACCGGGATTTCGGCTTCGACCAGTCGTGCGATCAGCTCCAGCCGGCGCTCGCCGCCTTCCACTTTGACGGCTTCTGCCCCGCCCTCTTTGAGGAAACGTATGGCGTTGGCCACGCCTTCGGCCACCGAGCTGTGATAGCTGCCGTAGGGCATATCGGCCACCAGCAGGGCGCGCTGCGTGGCCCGACGCACGGCGCGAACATGATGCAGCATCTCGTCCATCGTGACCGGCAACGTACTGTCATAGCCGAGCACGACGTTGGCCAGCGAATCGCCGACCAGCAGAATGTCCACGCCGGCCTCATCCACCAGCCGTGCGGTGGGATAGTCGTAGGCGGTCAGCGCGGTGATTTTTCTCGCGGTGTGATAAGAACCCTCGGGAGTGCAGGTCTTTCGCTGCAGGAGGTCGGGCACGGTCACTTTCCCGTTGCCCGCACGTGGCGCGACGCTCATATTGTCCTCCGGTGCCGCCCCCGCTTCCCGGGGTGCAGCCCTGGCCCCTACATCCTAGCAGAAACCTGGCGCGCGAGAACAGAGCCGGCTCCCGCCCCGCCACCCCCGGGCGTGCCGGCCCCTGCCCTGGGGCCTCGCTCGGCGCCGGAGCCCTCATCCTTCGCCGACCGGTTCAGGGTGAATCGTCAGGCGGAAAACCTGTGGGAATTTTTCTTTGACGCGGTCTTCGATGGCCGCGGTGACGTCGTGCATCTGGCCGACCTGCAGTTCCGGCTGCATCACGCAGTGGCAGGTGACCACGATGCGGTGTTCCACCTGTCGCACGCGCACTTCGTGGCAGTCCAACAGCTCGTCATATTCCGCGCGCAGGCGGTTGATGTAGTCTTGGATTTTTGCGGCCAGCTCGCGCAGTTCGGCCGCGGCGGGGATGGCCGTGCCGCGCGGTTCGATATGGATCACCACGTCGCGGACGCCTTCGGTTCCGCGGAGGATTTCCTCTTCGAGCTCCGTGGCGCGCCGGTGCGCTTCCCGCAGCGGCAACTGTTCTTCCACTTCCAGGTGCAGCTCGACCACCACGTAGCCATCGGTCTGATGTGCAGAGAGTTCATGAACCTCCAGTCCGCGACGTTGCGCCAGCGCGCGGATGCAGTCGAACAGGTGCTCGCCGACCGGGGCCTGGGGTTCCATGTGCACCATCACGTCGGCGGGCACAATCTGGCGGATCCGCTCTTCGACCGCCTCGCTGGTGGCGTGGACCTGCTCGAAGCTGTTCGTGCGGGGCACGCGGATCGTGACGTCCACAAAATAGTGACTGCCCGCCCGGCGCAGACGCACCCGGCTGACGTCCAGCACTCCTTCGACACTGTGCGCCGCGGCGGTGATCCGTTGCGGAAGTCCCAGCGGCGCGGCGTCGAGCAGGGCTTCGAGGGTTCGCTTGCCCAACCGCGAACCAATCCAGATGATCACCCCGGCCACCACCAGCGCCGCAATGGGGTCCGCATAGCGCAGCCAGTCGAGCCCGGTGCGCTCGCCCACCCACACCGCCGCGATGCCCAACAGAACGACCAGCGTGCTCCACAGATCGGTCGAAAAGTGCAGTGCGTCGGCTTCGAGGGCCTCGCTTTGGTATTTTTCCGCCACCCGTCGCAGCGCGCGGGACCGGACCACGTCCACGACCATCGTCAGCCCCAGCACGCCCATCGCCACCAAACTCGGCTCGATGTGCACACCGGCAAACAGCAATCTGTGAAACGCCTCGTAGATGATATAGAGCGAAGCGAGAATCAACAGACCGGTCTGGAGGAATGCAGAAAAATTTTCGACCTTGCCGTGACCGTAGGTGTGATCGGCATCGGCGGGTTTATCGGCCACACGCACGGAAAGGTACGTGATGACCGTTGTGATCAAATCCAGGCCGGAATGCAGGGCTTCTGAGAGGATGCCCAAAC
>JAIMBE010000184.1 GCA_023511565.1 Bacillota bacterium | reverse complement strand
GAATACACCTTCAAACTGCGCCAGGGCGTGCGCTTCCACGATGGCTCACCTTTCGACGCGCAGGACATCGTTGCCACCTTCGAGGCGGGCCGAGACCCTGCTAACGCCTACGCTTCTGCGTACGCCAATATCACCGTCGAGGTGGTGGACGATTTTACTGTGAAACTGAAACCGAACACGCCGGACGTCACCTTCCTGCGTTCGCTGGTCGGCTACAACATTATCTCCAACGAGCAGTTCGCCGCCGAAGGCAAGGTGGCCGCCATCGGCACGGTGAACCCGCGGCCCCCGGGTTTTGTCAACGACGTCATTCAGGCCGTCAAGCGCCTGCTGGCCCGCCTGCTGGACTGGCACGTGCGCGAGCAGGTCGAGTTCAATCGCGCCGTGCTGCGCTCTCTCGACGCGGTGCTGGAGGCGCTGAATGAGACCAATCGGGCGCTCGCGGCTCTGGCTTCGACGAGCGCCGCGGCACAGGAGCAAGCCGCCGCGGCGGCACAACGCAGTTCCGATCTCAGCACGAACTGGTCGCTGTGGCGCCAGGAGTGGGAGCACAAGCTGGCAACCAACGAGTTGCAGTTCCTGCGCAGCGTGGCGGAACTTCAGGCCGCCTTCCAGCACCGCACTTCGCTCCTGGAGGCAAACTTCCGCGAAACCGTCAAGGCCCAGCACGCAGACTTCCGGAATGCACTCGACCGGGCCGTCCTGGAGATCCAGCAGCGGGTGTGGGCCGACTTCGAAAAAGTGCGCACCGAATTCGGACGGCTGATCCACACGGAGCTGCGCCTGCTGCGCCAGCGCTCCGGCCTTGCGGCCCCTGCGTCTCCGCCGGCGGCGCCCGGGCCCCGGGCCGAAGAAGCCGTCAGTTCGCTGGACTGGATGCGGTTTGCTGAGGAGTTCCGGGGCAGCCCGGAGGACATCCGTAACCGCCTGCGCTTCTACCTGCCGTTCCTCGAGGGCTGCCGCAAGGTCGTGGATCTCGGCTGCGGCCGCGGTGAATTCCTCGAACTGATGCGGGAGGCGGGGATTGAAGCTGTCGGCGTGGATCACAGTGCCGCATGCGTGGAGCTGTGCCGCCGGAAAGGTCTCCGTGCGGAACAGGCGGATCTGTTGGAGTGGCTGCGAGCCAGCGCGGACAGCTTCGATGCGATTTTCTGCGCCCAGGTGGTCGAACATCTGCCCCCGGCCTGGCTGCCGGAGTTGGTTCGCCTCGCTGCCGACGCGCTGGCGCCCGGCGGTTTGTTGCTCATCGAAACCCCCAATCCCCAGTGTCTGGCCATCTTCGCGACGCATTTCTATCTGGATCCCACCCACGTGCGTCCTGTGCCTGCTCCCCTGTTGCGGTTCTACATGGAAGAAGCCGGCTTTTGCGCCATTGAGGTGCACTGGTTGGCGCCGGCGACTGAGTCTCTGGCTGGGCTGGATTCGTTGCCGCAGGATTTCCGGGAAGCCTTCTTCGGCGGCCTGGATTACGCTATCATTGGCCGTAAGCTGTAGCGGTCCATCCTTGAAGAGAGTGGAGAAGGCGAAATGCAACGCAGGACGTTCCTTCAAGTGTCTGCCGCCGCCGGTTTCGGCGCCCTCGCCGACCAGCCCATGCCTATGGCCACGCTCGGCAAGAGCGGACTCCGGGTATCCCGCTTTTGCCTCGGCGGCTACCACATGGCCGTGCGCGGGGAAGAAAACGCCATCCGGCTGATCCACCGCGCCATCGAACTGGGCGTCAATTTCTTCGACAGCGCGCATCACTACCACAAGGGTCTCAGCGACGAAATCTACGGGAAGGCCCTCGCGGGCGGCTTGCGGCACAAGGTGCTTTTGATGTCCAAGGCACAGCTCCGGGACCGTGACGGCGCCATGCGCCAGCTCGAAGAAACGCTCCGGCGCATGCGAACCGATTATCTCGACCTCTGGCAGTGCCACGAGGTCAGCACGCAGCAGGAGGTGGATCGCATCCTGGGCCCCAAGGGCGCGCTGGAGGCCTTCGTCCAGGCGAAACAACAGGGCAAAGCCCGTCACATCGGTTTCACCGGCCACCATGACCCCGCCGTCCATCAGCGCCTGCTCGATGCTTTCGACGGCTGGGAGACGGTCCAGCATCCCGTCAACCTGATTGACCCTCACTACTTGAGTTTCATTCGGATCGTCCTTCCGAACATCCGCAAGAAAGGCCTGGGCCTGCTGGCGATGAAGACCAACGCCATGGGCGAGATCAGCCGGAACGGAATCGCCACCGTGGCCGAGTGCCTCCGTTTTGCCTGGAGCCAGGATGTGGACACCGTGGTCTCCGGCGTCGAGACGGTGGAGCAGTTGGAAGAAAACGTGCGCGTGTGCAAGACGCTTCAGAAAATGTCCGGCGAGGAAATCGCCGCGCTGCTCGAGCGTACACGGAGGGGGCCGTTCGGATCCAGGATCGAACGGTACAAAAAGCCGGAATCCCAGGCCTAGAGCAGCTCATGGTGCGCCCCCGCGCCTGGTGGATGGGGTGGTGGTACGTGTCGCTCGGCGCCGGCTTCGTCCTTTTGGGCCTTCGAGCCTGGCTGCTCGGAGCCCGTTTCTGGACGGTAGTGCTGCGGTGGCTGATCGCGGCGGGCTTTCTTCTGCTGGGTTGGCTGGAGTTGCGGCGCAGGTAGCTCGATTCCGGCGGCGACACCCTACCCGTGCCACGCAACGAACTCATAATGTAAGGCAATGCGACGAGTGATCGGACACCTGTTCTGGGGAGCCGTCTCGGTTGGGGCGGCGTTTTTTCTGGCCGGCATCGCACTGGAACGCGGCGAGCCGGTCAACAGCATGTGGCTGGTGCTGGCGGCCGCATGTACTTATCTGGTGGGCTACCGGTTTTACGCGAAGTTTATCGCCGCCAAGGTGATGGTGTTGAACAACGACCGGGCCACGCCCGCCGAGCGCCTCCGCAACGGCCACGACTTCGAGCCCACCAACAAGTGGATTCTGTTCGGCCATCACTTTGCCGCGATCGCGGGTCCGGGTCCGCTGGTCGGCCCCACGCTCGCCGCCCAGTTCGGCTATCTGCCGGGCACGCTCTGGCTCATTATCGGGGCGGTGCTCGGCGGCGCGGTGCAGGACTTCGTCATCCTGTTTTGCTCCATGCGCCGCGACGGCAAGACGCTGGGGCAGATGGCGCGGGAGGAGATCGGCAAGACTGGCGGGATCGCCGCCTTGCTGACCGTGCTGTTCATCATGATCATTTTGCTCGCGGTGGTGGCGCTGGTGGTGGTCAACGCGCTGAAGGGCAGCCCGTGGGGAACCTTCACCATCGCGGCCACAATGCCCATCGCGATCTTCATGGGCCTGTATCTGCGCTACTGGCGCCCCGGGAAGGTGCTGGAGGTATCCCTCATCGGGTTTGCCCTGGTCGTGCTGAGCATCTTTGGCGGGCAGTGGGTGGCGGAATCGCCCGCGCTGGCGCCGTGGTTCACATTGGGCGGTATGAGCCTAGCGGTGGCCGTGATCATTTACGGATTTTTCGCGAGCGCACTTCCGGTCTGGCTGCTCCTGGCGCCGCGGGACTACTTGAGCACGTTCGTCAAGCTGGGTGTCGTGCTGATGCTGGGCGTCGGGATTCTGTTCGTCCGTCCCGCGTTGCAGTTGCCGGCGTTCACGCGCTTCACGGACGGCACGGGCCCCATCTTTGCCGGCAAGATCTTTCCGTTTTGTTTCATCACCATCGCCTGCGGCGCCATCTCGGGGTTTCACTCGCTGATTTCTTCCGGCACGACGCCCAAGATGATCGCCAAGGAGTGGCACGCCTGGCCGGTGGGCTACGGTTCGATGCTGCTGGAAAGCTTCGTGGGCATCATGGCCATGATCGCGGCCTGCGTGCTCGAGCCCGGCGTTTATTTCGCCGTGAACTCACCGGCGGGTATCGTGGGCGCGACCCCGGAAGCGGCGACGGCCACGATCACGTCCTGGGGATTCCCTGTCACCGTGCGCGAAATGGAAGAGCTGGCCCGCGACGTGGGAGAGCATACGCTGTTTTATCGCACGGGCGGAGCGCCGTCGCTCGCCCTCGGCATGGCGCATATTTTCGCCACCGGTGCGGGCGGCAGAGCCATTCTGGGCTTCTGGTACCACTTCGCCATCATGTTAGAGGCGCTCTTCATTCTCACCATTATTGAC
>JAIMBE010000183.1 GCA_023511565.1 Bacillota bacterium | reverse complement strand
ACGCGCGCCTCGGGCTGGGCAGCCCCACCTCGCTGCCGGAACGGCTCCACCTGCCGCTCCTGCGTCAGGAAATCCTGCGTTATGGGGAAAACCCGCACCAGCAGGCTGCGCTTTACACCTTCGCCGGCGCAAAGCCTGTCGGAGTCGCGGGCGCGCGCCAACTGCAGGGCAAGGAACTTTCCTACAACAATCTGGTGGACCTGGATGCGGCCTGGAATCTGGCCTGCGAATTCACACGCCCCGCCGCCGTCATCATCAAACACACCAATCCCTGTGGGGCTGCCGAACACGATTCCCAAGCCGAAGCGTACCGCCTGGCGCTGGCCTCCGACCCCGTCTCCGCGTTCGGCGGTGTGCTGGCTTTCAATCGCACGCTCGCCGACGATACCGCCGCAGAGATCAGCAAGCTGTTCGTTGAATGCATCATCGCCCCGGGCTACACGCCGGGCGCCCTGCAAACCCTGTCGGCGAAAAAGAACCTGCGGCTGCTCGAAATCAGTCCAGTGCAGGAACCAGGGCTTCTGGAGCTGAAGCGCATCTCGGGCGGCGTGCTCGTGCAGACCCCGGACCAGCGGCCGCTGCAGGAAAGCGATCTGCGCGTCGTCACCGAGCGCCAGCCCACGCCGGCTGAACTCCGGGCCCTGCTCTTCGCCTGGAAGGTTTGCAAGCACGTGAAATCCAACGCCATCGTCTTCGCCAGCGAGGGACGCACGCTCGGGGTGGGGGCTGGCCAGATGAGCCGCGTCGATTCGGTAAAAATTGCCGTGATGAAAGCGCAGGCCGCCGGCCTGTCCTTACAGGGCAGCGCCGTTGCCTCGGATGCGTTTTTTCCCTTCCCGGACGGCGTCGAAGAAGCCGCCCGCGCCGGCGCCACGGCTGTCATCCAGCCCGGCGGTTCGGTACGCGACCACGAAGTCATCGCCGCGGCCAACCGCCTCGGTCTGGCCATGCTCTTCACCGGCATCCGCCACTTCAAACACTGATCGGCAATGCCGGCAACGCCTCCGCGCCCAGCCTACTCGCGATAGACCCAGGCGCCGACCAGCGTGCCGATGGGGGCTTCAAAGAATCCCCACACCACCGGCAGCCAGGCCAGCTTTGGCGTAAACAGCCCGCCATATCCGATCCCCAAATACACACCCGACCACAGGTGGGCAAACAGCCACACAGCCAGCCCAGCACACAGGGCTGTCTTCGGTCCCGGGCCGTATCGCGGGCGTATCGCCGCGTACAGCCACACCGCAGCGATCCCCAGCACGAACGTCATCAGCACCAGCACCGACATCCGCACCGGATCGCTCTCGGCCGCAATCCCGCATTTCTCCAGCAGGGCCCGCGCCGACTCGCCGAGCACGCCGGAATGGAGGGCAGCCTCACCGATATTCATCACCAGGCCCGCCAGCAATCCACCCAGAAACACGCGTCCCCAACGGATGCTCCCCATCTTTGCCTCCTTTGGTGTGCCTGCAACTTCCTCTGCGGGGGCAAGCACCCCGTGGCCCTTTCCAGTGTGGTTCCTGCTTACTTCTATGGCCGGAAGATTGCAACTCCAATTTTGCCAGGACCAGATACAGCCCTCATTTCGCCCCGCAGCGTATCTCCCGCGCACCGCGGCGTGCTGATTGTTTTGACGCCCACCCGGCAAAGGAGCATAATGTGGAATTTAAACAATGAAAGCTGTCTTTTCAGTGATGGCTGTTTTTCCGCTGCTGGCCTGCCCGGCAGTCTCCCAGCAGCCCCCAGCTCCTGCGGCCACCGAACCCAGCGGTCCGGTTTCCTCGGCTGACCGTCAGGCGGAGGCGTACTTTCACTTTTCGATGGGACACAGCTACGAGCAGCTCTTCGAATCCACCACGCGCTCCGAATACGCCAACCTCGCGATTGAACACTTCAAGAAGGCCTACGAGCTGGACCCCGCGTCGACGGTCATCGGCGAGCGTCTGGCTGAGATGTACGCCAAAACGCAGCGCATCCGGGATGCGGTGCTCGAAGCTCAGGAGGTCCTCCGCCGCGACCCGGACAACCTGCCTGCGCGCCGGCTGCTGGCACGGATCTACCTGCGCACGCTGGGGAGTTGGTCGGCAGCCGAACGGCAGCGTGAGATCGTCCGTCGGGCCATCGAACAGTACCAGGAAATCCTGCGGCTGGATCCTGCCGATGTCGATGCCGCCCTCTGGCTGGCGCGCCTGTACCGCACGCAGAACGAACACGAAAAGGCCGAAGAAGTCCTGCGCCAGTTGCTCACCCGCGAACCGCAGAACGAGCGGGCTCTCGAACAGTACGCTCAATTGCTGCTCGACCTCGGCCGGCCGGAGTCGGTCGTGGACCGGCTCGCCGACCTCGCTCCGGCGGCGGAATCTCCGTCCCTGCTCGGCCTGCTCGGTGATGCCTACGCACAGCTCGGGCAGTACGAAAAAGCGGAGAACGCCTTCCGCATGGGTCTTCAGATCGAACCCCGCTCGATTCCACTGCGCCGCGGGTTGGCACGCACCCTACTGGCCGGACAGAAACCGGAGCAGGCTCTCGAACAGTTTCTTCGTCTCATCGAACTCGAGCCCCAGGAACCCGAACACCACCTCCGCGCCGCTCAGATCTACCGGGAGCAGAACCGGCTCGACGAAGCCGAACAGCACCTGCTCCGCGCCCGGGAACGCGCCCCGGGCAATCTGGAGGTGATCTACAACGAAGCGTTGCTCTATGAAGCCCAGGGGCGTTTCGACGATGCCATCCGCGTCCTGGCAAACACCGTGGCCGCCCTGAAACCACAGCGCGACCAGGAAACCGTGCGCCGCACGCTGGCCGTCCTCTACGAACAGCTCGGCCGGCTCTACCGCGAAACCGAGCAGTTCTCCACGGCGGTGGCTACGTTCCGCGAGCTGGAATCCCTGGGCGCTGAGGAAGAAAAGCGCGCGCTGCTGCTCATCCCCGATACGCTGCGCCTGGCCCGCAATCTCCGGCTGGCCCTGGCCGAATCCCGACGCGCCCTGGCCCGATTCCCGAACGACCCCAGCTTCATCAGCAGTCATGCACTGCTGCTGGCCGAGAGCGGTGAAACGAAAGAAGCCGTCCGCATGCTCCGCAGCCTGCTCGGCCGCGCCGGGGATGACTACAGCGTCTATCTGGCCCTGACCCAGGTCTACGAGCGCAGCCGCGCCTTCTCCGACGCCGAAAAAACTGCGCGCCAGGCCGAGGCGCTTTCGCAAACCCCGTCCCAGCGCGAACTGGTCTGGTTCATGCTCGGGGCCCTCCATGAGCGCCAGGGAAAACTCCAGCCAGCCGAGGAAGCCTTCCAAAAGGTACTGGCCAGCAACCCGCGCCACGCGCTCACGCTGAATTATTACGGCTACATGCTGGCCGAACGCGGCCTGCGACTGGACGAAGCCATTGCCCTGATCCGCCGCGCCCTCGAACTGGAACCGCACAACGGCTACTATCTGGACAGTCTCGGCTGGGCCTACTTCAAACTGGGTCAGTTCGAGCAGGCCGAGAGCTACCTCACCCGCGCCGCCGAACGCGCCCCGCACAACCCCACGATCCTGGATCACCTCGGCGACCTCTATCTGCAGACGGGCCGCCACCAGCTCGCCGCATCCACCTGGGAAAAGGCGCTGGCCGAATGGCAGCGCGCGTTGCCCTCCGAGTTGGAGCCAGAGAAAATCTCCGCCCTGGAACGAAAGCTGGCGGAATTGAAGCGGCAGTTGGCCCAAAAATCGGCCGAACGCCTCCAGCCGCGCTGACGCTTTCGCATGCGTGCGCTCTACCTACCCTGTTTCGCCAAGGTGAATCTCCGGCTCCATATCGTAGAACGCCGTCCCGACGGCTACCACGAACTCCGCACCATCTTCCAGACCATCTCTCTGCATGATGAACTGGAACTGGAGCTCCGCCGCACGCCGGGCATTCGACTCGAATGCGATGACCCAGCGCTGCCCACCGGTCGGGAAAATCTGGTCTACCGTGCGCTGCAACTCCTGCAACACGAGTTGGCTTTGAAGACCGGTGTCTATGCCCGCCTGCGAAAACGCATCCCCGTGGGGCGGGGCCTCGGCGGCGGCTCCAGCAACGCGGCTGCGGCCTTGGTCGGGTTGCTTCGTCTGCTCCGCCGGCGGCCGCCGTTGTCCCAGTTGCTTGCTTGGGCGGCCCGGCTTGGCAC
>JAIMBE010000182.1 GCA_023511565.1 Bacillota bacterium | reverse complement strand
GGTTGAGTGCGTCGCTCATTTGTGGCACGTCACGCAATCCAGCGGGGCCCGCGAGGCCCCGCGGGCCAGTTCAGCTCTGCTGGCTGTGCTGCGGGTGATCGTATTGACCGGCGTTGCGCCAGGCTGCTGGTGACACTGCAGGCACCAGCCCATTGTCAGTGGAGCGTACTGATAGACCACTTCCATCTGCTGCACTGGGCCGTGGCAGGTCTGACATTCCACTCCCGCTCGGACGTGGCGCTTGTGCGAAAAATAGACGAAGTCGGGCAGCCAGTGCACGCGCACCCAGGGAATCGGCTGTTGCTTCTCCCAGAAGTCTGCCAGCTTGCGGATTCCCGGCCGGCGCACTGCGATGTACTGGTGACAGGCCATGCAGCGTTCGACCGAGGGCAGCCCGGCGGACGAGCTCCGTTCGGCGGCGGTGTGGCAAAACAGACAGTCGATCTGATGCACCCCCGCATGCAGGCGATGGCTGAAGGCGATGGGCTGCTCGGGGCCGGGTGGCGGTGCGAACTCCGTCAGCAGACCGATGGTGGTCGTGGCGGCCAACGCCAGCGCGACCGCACCCAGAAACAGCTTGGCGCGAAGCGTAAGCTTGCGGCGGCGTCGTGCTGCGGGCTGCGTCATTGGGCTTTTCTGCGCGCGAACTTTGTGCCGGCGTGGGAGCCGGGCGGATGTTCAATCCTGACTGTGTGCACGAAGCTGCTGGCGCACGGTGCGGACCCGTTCCGGGTCCACGGCTGGCGCCGCATGGCCCCAACTGTTGCGAATGTAGTTCACCACGGCGGCCACCTGTTGATCGTCGAGCAGGTCGGCAAAGGCGGGCATCTGGGAACGCAAGTCCACGCCGCGTGGCGCGCCGGTGAGCACAGCGTAGATGACTTCTTCGGCGTCCGGCGCGAGCACCCGCGGACTCTCCCGCAGCGAAGCGACGAAGCCGAGCACGCCCTCCCCGTTTTCGCCGTGGCACGCCATGCAATTGCGCTGATAGGTTTCCGCACCCAGCTCACGCCAAGCAAAGCCAGCCGGCTCAGCGGGCGGGGTCGGCGACGCGGGCCGCACACCGGCCGCTTCGGCGATGCGCTCCGGCGGAGCAAACGTGGGTGAGACGGCCAGTTCCGCTTCCGGGCGCAGGTTATCGGCCCAGTAGAACATCGCCCAGGCCGCTACGGCAAGAAACAGCACCCAGGCCCACGTGGGCACCGGCGCAGGCGTTTCCGCACGCTTGGGCTCCCATTGTTCCTCGGTGGTACCGGCATAGGCGTTCACCAGAATCGGCACGCGGCCTTCGACCACGTCGCCCGGATTCAAGCCGACGACCGCGATGCCCGGACCGTTGTGCACTTCGAAGTCAATCACGCGCACGCTGGTCACGCCGGCGCGGTCGGTAGCACGCACGATGAGTCGGTGTGGTCCGTCTGGCAGCTTTGTGGTGTCCAGCTCGAAGCTGGCCGGCGGCGAGTAGACGCCGATCGGTTCCGGGTTGTCATCGAGCCAAATCGCGACTTTAACCGGGTCTTCCGCCATGTGCGATCCCGCCTCTAGGAAGAATTCGTGCCGGAGCTGCTGCGGGGCTCGGCCGACGGTGCCTCTTCGAGAATGGTGCGTTTGATGTGGTCGGGGTTCTGCTCGCCCGGACGCACCGTCCACTGTACTGCGCGCACCAACGCGTAGGCACAGACCACGCAGGCAACGGCGACCACCCCATATTCGATCAGTAGCGGCTTTTCAGCCGGGACATGGGCATGCTGCCAAAACAGGCTCAGCCAAAGGGTTGTCCCCGTCATCACTGCCCCCGAACGCGACGCACGTCCTCGACAGTCACTTTCGGGGCGTTGTTGCCCCACGAGGAGCGCTCGTGGTTGACCACTGCGGCGATTTCGGCATCGGTCAGCACCTCGGCAAAAGCCGGCATGCGACCTGGATATTCTTGTCCGCCGATGCTCCGGCCGGCCAGACCCTGCAACACGATGCGAATGTGTTCGGTGGGATCGGCGGCGGTGACGACTGGGTCGCCCACCAGCGACGGCGCAATGCCAGCAAGGCCTTGACCGTTGGCCTGGTGGCAGAGTGCGCAGTTGTTCGCATAGACCCGGGCACCGAGCGCAGCTTCCTCGTCGGCACGCGGAGCGGCTTCCGCTGCCGGTGCGCCGGACGGTGCCGCTTCGGCCATGCCCAGCGCCTTCAGGTCGAGCTTCGGTTGTCGCAGCGCTTGCATGTACGCCACCAGGTTGAGCACGTCGCGCGTAGCCACCACAACCTTGCCGGCCGGTTTGTACTGTTCGGGTACCGGCACGACAATGTCGCCGGGCTCTTGGCGATCCTTGATGTGAAACAGCCAGGGGAACGCGGGCATGACCGATTCGGGCACCACAATGCGCGGGTTGTAGAAATGGAGCAGATGCCAGGTCTCATCGGGCTGGCGGTTGCCGATGTTGGCGAGGTCGGGGCCGGTGCGCTGGGTGCCGAGCAGCTGGGGGGTGGCGTAGGCGAAGTCCCCCGCGGCCGAGGGCCGGCCGTAAGGCAGATCCATCTCGAGCGGGCGCACCTGCTGACTGTGGCAGTAGCTGCAGCCCTCGCGCACGTACACATCGCGGCCGCGCTGCTCCTCTGGTGTGAGCTCGACCAGGCCGGGAGTGGGCGGCGTCTGCATGGCGCGAAACGCCGGACCCACTGCGATGATGAGCGACAACACCAGAAACCCCCAAAAGGCTGTGTTGTAAAGCAGGAAGTGATTGCGGTGGAAGTCGAGCTTCACGCCGCCACCCCCTCGGCAACACGCGCGGCCACCTCCCGTGGAGCGCCCACCGGCCGCATCCGCCAGATGTTGTAGGCAAAGACAAAGTGGCTGGCCACCATGAGCAGACCGCCGACACTGCGCCAGAGCCAGTACGGCGCCATCTTCACCACCGAGTCAATGAACGGCTGTTTTGCAATCCAACTCAGGCCCTGCACCGTACCGCCGACACTGAGCGCTACCAACATGATGAGCAGACCGAGCAGCGCAAACCAGAAGTGCACGCCGACCGCCCAGATAGAAGGTTCGCGATGCGTCAGACGCGGCAGCAGTCCGTAGATGCCGCCCCACACCAGAAAGGCCACAAACCCGTACATCGCCGCGTGGGCATGGCCCACAGTGAAATTCGTGAAATGCCAGAGCACGTTGGCCGAACGGAACGATTCGACGGTGCCCTGCGTCGAAGCCAGGCCGTAGAAAATCACCCCAATAACGATAAAGGGGAGCGAGTAGCTGCGACGGATGGTGTCCCACTTGCCGGACATGGTCAGCAGGAAATTGCCCGTGCCGGCCCACACCGGCACCAGCATGCCCACGCTGAACACAATCGCTGTGGTCTGCAGCCACCAGGCCACCGGGCTATAGATGTAGTGGTGCGTCCCAATCAGCGAATAGAAAATCATCTGCGTCCAGAAGCCCAGCACACCCAGAGCGTAGGAATAGATCGGCCGGTTCAAAAATTTCGGCAGGAAGTAGTAGGTCAGACCGACCGCGAAGGGCGTAAACCACATCCCCACACCCATGTGCATGAAGTAGCCCTGGATAACCGTCTGGCCCAGGTTGTACTGCCACCAGGGCAGATAGCCAATGGTGTAAAGCACCGCAGTCCAGAGGGCGGCCGCCAGAATGTACCAGTTCGAGATATAGATTTCTCGAATCCGCCGCGCTGCGATGGTCTGATAGAAGTTGTAGATGTGCAGCAGCAGACCGCTGGCAAAGGGAATGGCGAGCGGCCAGAGGTATTCACGGAATTCCTGATTGCCGTTCGAATATCCGAGGGCCAGCATGATCGCTCCCACCGCCACGACAAAGTTCCACAACCAGAGCGCAATTCGCGCCAACGTGAAACTGTGCAGGCGGGCCCGCGAAGTGCGCGGCACCACGTAGAGCGCGAGCGCCACCATGGCCGGCGAGAGAAATCCCCAGAAGACCGTGTTCGTGTGGATCTGCCGCAGCCGGCCGTAGGAAAGCCACTCGTAGGGGAGAAAATCCGGAACGCTCAGTTTGATGGACACCAGCAGGCCGACCAGCGTGCCGAAAATCAGCCACACCGTGGCCCAGACGAGATATTCGTAGATCAGGCGCGTGAGCGCAGGATCTTCTTCGAGGAATTCCTGCAGACGCACCTTGGGCAGGATCGAGGCAGAACCCAC
>JAIMBE010000181.1 GCA_023511565.1 Bacillota bacterium | reverse complement strand
AGTGCTTCATCCGATGGGATGGGATGCTTTCGGCCTGCCCGCGGAAAACGCAGCCATCCAGCACGGCGTCGAACCCCGCGCCTGGACGCTGAACAACATTGCCGAATTCAAGCGCGTGCTCACCCGCTTCGGCTTCAGCTATGATTGGCGCCGCGAAATCTCCACCTGCGATCCGGAATACTACCGCTGGAATCAGTGGTTCTTCCTGCGCCTGCTCGAGCGCGACCTGGCGTATCGCAAGCGCAGCCGCGTCAACTGGTGCCCGAAATGCGAAACGGTGCTGGCCAACGAACAGGTCGTCAATGGGGCCTGCTGGCGTCATGAAGATACGCCGGTCGTACAGAAAGAGCTGGAACAGTGGTTTCTGCGCATCACTGCCTATGCCGATGAACTGTTGCGCGACATGGCTCTGCTCCGCTCCGGCTGGCCGGAACGCGTGCTTGTGATGCAGGAAAACTGGATCGGCAAATCCCGTGGCGTTCGCATCCGCTTTCCCCTGATCGGCCACGAAGACGTCATCGAAGTGTTCACTACGCGGATCGACACGATCTATGGTGCCTGCGCTGTTCTGCTGGCTCCCGAACACCCGCTGGTCCCCAAGCTGCTTGCGACGAGCCGTCAGCGGCACGAGCTCGAAGCGCAGCTGCAAGCCATGCGCCGCCACGCGGTTCGCGAGGCTGATCTGGCCACTGCGGAAAAGCAGGGAATTCCGCTGGCGTATCAGGTGCGCAATCCCTTCAGCGGGGATTCCTTGCCGGTTTGGATTGCGAACTTTGTTCTGCTCGAGTATGGCACCGGAGCGGTGATGTGCGTTCCGGCGCATGATCAACGCGACTTTGAGTTCGCGACCAAGTATCAGCTGCCCGTGCGTGTCGTGGTGCAGCCGTCGCAGGGCGAAGCCCTCGAGGCGACTTCGCTCCGCGCGCCGATGGTGGACTACGGCGTCCTGGTGAACTCCGGCCCCTATTCCGGCCTCAGCTCCGAAGCGGCCATCGAACAGATGTCCCGCGATGCCGAGCAGCAGGGCATCGGCCGCAGTGAAATGACCTACCGGCTCCGCGACTGGGGGATTTCCCGGCAGCGCTACTGGGGCACGCCCATCCCCGTGGTGCACTGCGAGCGTTGTGGCGTCGTTCCTGTCCCCGATGAAGAATTGCCTGTGCTGTTGCCCGCCAACGTCAGTTTGACTGGACGCGGCCAGTCACCGCTTGCGCTGGTGCCGGAATTTGTCCAAGCGCGCTGCTATCGCTGCGGAGGCGCTGCGCGGCGGGAAACGGACACCATGGATACGTTTGTGGATTCGTCCTGGTATTTCTACCGCTACACGGATCCGCTGAATCGCACCCTGCCGTTCTCCCGCGAAGCCGTGCGCTACTGGTTCCCGATCGACCAATACATCGGGGGTATCACACACGCCATCCTCCATCTGCTGTACTCGCGATTCTTCTGCAAGGTGATGCGGGACATCGGCCTGGTGGACCACGACGAGCCCATCCAGCGGCTGTTCACGCAGGGCATGGTGCTCAAGGGGGGCGTAGCCATGTCGAAATCCCGCGGCAATGTGGTCGGTGCGGCAGAAATGGCCGAAACGTACGGTGCGGATACCGGGCGGCTCTACACCCTGTTTGCCGCTTCACCCGAAAAGGATCTGGAATGGAGTGAGCAGGGCATCGAGGGCTGCGCGCGGTTCCTGCAGCGGCTGTTCCGGCTGGTTGTGCGACACGCCGGGCGGCTGGAACACGTGCCCGCGGCGGGCCGCGCCGTGGACCTGGCTACACTGAGTGAAAAGGAACGGCATCTGCTCCGCCGGGCGCATCAAACCCTGCGTCGTGTGACCCAGGATTTCGAACGACGCTGGCATTTCAACACTTCCGTGGCTGCCCTGATGGAACTGACCAACACGCTGCACGAGCAGGAGCCCCTCGAGCAGGACGTGCGTCCGTCTGTCTTGAAGGAAGTGTTCGATCTGTTGCTCCAGATGCTGGCACCGATGGCTCCGCACATCGCCGAAGAGCTCTGGGAGAAACTGGGCCACAGGGAGCTGCTGGCCAGCCATCCCTGGCCGGACGTTCACCCGGCACTGGCCGAAGAGGAGCAGCTGGAGATCGTCATTCAAATCAACGGGAAGCTGCGGGGCAAGGTTTTGGTGGAAAGCGGTCTGCATGAATCCGAACTCCGCGAGCGGGCCCTAGCCGATCCCCGCATCGCTCAGTTCATCGCGGGGAAGACGGTGCGGAAAGCCATCGTCATCCCCGACAAACTGGTCAACCTGGTTGTAAGCTAGCCGGTGCGGGGCCGCACGGGGTCTGGCGTCGCGCGGGTCGCTCCACGCAGCCGGGGGCACCGCACAACGTCGTCCGCCAGTCGTGGGGCCGGAGACAGCCATGGAAATTCCGGGCGGAATCGTCATTCTCGATTTCGGTTCGCAGTACACTCAGTTGATCGCGCGCCGGATTCGTGAGCAGCAGGTTTTCTCCGTCATCTTGCCGTGCACGGCGCCACTGGAGACCATCCAGCGCCTGAAGCCCTCGGGCCTGATTCTCTCCGGCGGGCCGAGCTCGGTCTACGACCAGACGGCCCCCTACTGCGATCCGCGCGTGCTCACCCTGGGTGTGCCCGTGCTCGGCATCTGTTACGGCTTGCAGTGGATGGCGCACCAGTTTGGCGGGGTCGTGCAGCCGGCAGAGCGCCGGGAATACGGACCTGCGCAGGTCGAAATCGAAAACGGCTCTTGTCTGTTTTCCACGATGCCGAAACGTTTGCGCGTCTGGGCCAGCCACGGCGACCACGTGGTGCAGCTGCCTGCGGGATTTCAGCGTACTGCACGGACGGAAAATGCCGTGGCGGCCATCGAAGACGGGGCACGAGGATTCTTCGCGGTTCAGTTCCATCCCGAAGTGCAGCACACCGAGGGCGGTACCGAAATTCTGCGTCGCTTCGTGTTTGAAATCTGCCGGGCCCAGCCAAACTGGAATCGCACGTCCATTATCGCCGACGCGGTGGACTCCATCCGACAGCGGGTCGGTTCGGAATCGGCAATCTGTGCCTTGAGCGGCGGTGTGGATTCTGCGGTAGCGGCTGTGTTGGTGCACCGCGCGATCGGCGAGCGGCTGGTGAACGTTTTTGTGGACACCGGGCTGCTCCGCAAGAACGAATTCCCGCAGACCTTGGATCTGCTCCGGCGGCAGCTCGGGCTGAACGTCATCGGCGTGGAGGCCTCCGGTCGCTTTCTCGAACGCCTGCGCGGAGTCACTGACCCGGAGGAAAAACGGAAGCGGATCGGCCATGAGTTCATCGAAGTCTTTGCCGAACAGGCGCGCCGGTTCGGTCACATCCGTTTTCTGGTGCAGGGAACGCTGTATCCGGATGTCATCGAGTCCGTTTCCGTGAAAGGGCCGGCGGCCACCATCAAATCCCACCACAACGTCGGCGGATTGCCCTCCGTGATGCCCTTCGAACTGATCGAACCGCTGCGCGATCTGTTCAAGGATGAAGTGCGCGCGATTGGGCGTGAGCTCGGCCTGCCGGACGTGCTGCTTTCAAAGCATCCTTTCCCGGGGCCCGGGTTGGCGGTGAGGGTGTTGGGGGAAGTGACGGTTGAACGGCTCGCACTACTTCGCGAAGCCGACGCCATTGTGGTCGAAGAAATCCAGAAGGCAGGGCTTTACGAGAAGCTCTGGCAGGCGTTTGCCGTGCTGCTGCCGGTGCGCACCGTGGGCGTGATGGGAGATGAGCGTACCTACGGCTATGCGGTTGCCGTCCGCGCGGTGATCTCTTCCGATGCCATGACTGCCGATTGGGCGCGCCTGCCAGCCGAGGTGCTCGAGGTGATTTCGACCCGGATTGTCAATGAGGTGCGGGGTATCAACCGGGTTGTCTACGACATCAGCTCCAAGCCGCCAAGTACAATCGAATGGGAATAAAATCCCTCTGGGGGCGGGGGAGCCCCAGAATTCGCCAGCAGGGGAGTCAGCGATTCGCCATCTTCTGGGCCATATAGAGCAACAGCCGACGATCGGATTCGTCCATCCGGCCCAGCAGACGGCGGAACTTATTCAGCAAGCGCGCTTCTTTGCCGGTGCTGCCCCAGGCAATATCGTCTGCCGTCTTCCGCTTCGGCAGATTCGGCAGTTCGGGCGGCTCCTCACCATCGTAGAAGAGCTGGTAGAGGGGCACCTCCAAAG
>JAIMBE010000180.1 GCA_023511565.1 Bacillota bacterium | reverse complement strand
CGTTGTACTTCGCGTAGTTTCTTCCCTGCCGATAGAGTCCCAGTGCCGTGTCCCGGTAGCGGTAGTGCACAACGGCCTCCGGCACGGACACAAGGGTTGCGCCAGCCAGTTGCGCCCGGATGCAGAAATCTGTGTCATCCAGGACGGCCAGGTTCTCGTCGAACCCACCAATGCGCTCATGCAGGGCACGGCGTGACCCGAGGGTTGCGCCCGCAGCGTGGGGCAAGTGCGGAGGATACCAGAGGGGCGCCTGGGCCCCCTCGGGTTGCGGATTGGCATGCACCCGCTTCAGCCAGGAAGGATTCAGCTTGTCAATATCCATCCGGCACGCCGCCAGTTCTTCTGTTTCGAGTGCACGGCTCATCGCGGCCAACCAGTTGTCGCCCACTTCGTCGTCTGCATCGCAGTGCAGCAGTACATCACCACGGGCGGCCGCGACGCCCACGTTTCTGGCATGCCCTGGCGTGCGACGTTTGTGTGCCTCCACGATGCGAAGGTTGGGCAGGCGGTCGTGGAATTTCGCAACAACGTCACGGGTTCGATCGGTGCTGCCGTTGTCCACAACGATGACTTCCCATTCCACATCGCATCGCTGGCGTGCCAGGGCCGCAAGCTGCTGGCCGATGGTGCGTTCCGCGTTCAGACAGGGGATGACCACACTGATTCGCATGTTCGACCTTCTTCACAGCGTCATCGCAGCAGGCCGCATGCACCGCAGGGAAGCAAGAGCGGATTCCGATTGCGTACAGGAAAATCGCACCAATCCCGCGGTGTCACAGAACAGTGGTTCTGCCCTCCGGCTCGTTGGTCTGCGTGGTTCAGTGCCGCTCGGGCACATAGTCCGGCCAGTTCTGGTCTTTTGGCGAAAGGATGCGTTTTTCGACAGCGGGCCATTGGATTCCAAACTGCGGATCGTTCCAGCGCACACCACGCTCCGCTTCCGGATGGTAGAACTCGGAAACGTGATAGAAGACCTCGGTATCGTCCTCCAGTGTTTGGAACCCGTGCGCAAAGCCTCTGGGTACATACAGCATTTGCCGGTTGGTTGCAGTCAGCTCCACCCCTACCCACTGCAGGTAGGTAGGGGAATCCGGGCGGAGATCGATGATCACGTCGAAAATGCTGCCGCGAATGCAGCGCACCAGTTTGACTTCCTCGTGCGGCGGCGCCTGATAGTGCATGCCGCGTAGAGTGCCCCGGTACCGGTTGTAGGAAAGATTGCTCTGCACGATGTGGGTTTCCAGACCGTGCTCGGCAAATTCCCGCTGGCACCAGGCGCGGGCAAAAAAGCCGCGTTCGTCTTCGCGGGGTTCCAGGTCGATCCGGTAGGCACCTTCGAGTTTCAATTTATGGAAGATCAAGGGTTCACTCCTGCCGGTGGAGCCACTTTGCATCCGCTGTGCCGATCTGCCAGGCGCGACCGGATGGGGAGTCAGCTACTGGAACGATCTGGAGGAGTGGATCCACGAGCGACGCACTGCAATGGGTGCATTGGCTGGTGTAGCTGTTTCATTTGGGTTTGCCTGGGCACGGTCTGTCCACTCCAGTTGTTCATTCAGCAGGCCCTGTCGCCGCAGTTCTTCCAGGACCTTCAACCGGACGAAGGAAGAGTTGCGGAAATCCCGGTCCTGAAAGTGCATGGCCTGCAGGCCCTGCTGCAGCTCCTGCACGGTCGTTTCCAGGTTCATTTGTGGCTGATGGTTGGGCGCGAGCTGCCGGAAAAGCCCGAAATCCACGCGATAGGAACGCTTGTCGGGCAGCGCATGGGGATGAATCGAGACCTGAACGCCGGGAATCACGCGGGCTACCGCCTCAGCCAGCTCCCGGATTTGATAATTCCATTCGTTCGATCCGGCGTTGACCACTAGGTAGTCCGGGCCGGTGGTGCGATCGAGCGCCCAGTCGAGCGCCCGAGCCATGTCTTTCACATTGATCAGCGGGCGCCACGGCGTGCCGTCACTGAGGATCGTGATGCGATTCGTTGCCACGGCGCTGGCCACAAAGTCATTCAGCACCAGGTCCAGACGCAGCCGCTCGCTCATCCCGCAGGCCGTGGCGAAACGCAGGCAGGTGACGCGGAAATCTCCGTCGGCCAGGGGCGCCAGGTCGCGCTCGGCGGCTACTTTGGATTGCGCATAAGCCGTCAAGGGATTCAGCGGCGACGATTCCGTGCGCGCCCCCTCCTCAGCGAATCCGTACACGCTGCAACTGGAGGCCAACACGAACGATCGCACCCCGGCCCGCTTGGCCAGTGTGGCCAGGCGTACGGTCGCCCGGTGGTTCACCTCCAGGGTCAGTTCCTCGAACGCCTTGCCCATCGGGTCATTGGAGATGGCTGCGAGGTGGATGATGCCGTCCACGCCCTCGAGAATTTTTTCCGGAATCGTTCGCACGTCGGCAAAGTACTGGAGGTCGGCGCGGCATTCCGGGAGGATCGCTGCCCGAGTCAGGCAGTGGCTGAAGTAGCCCATGTCGTAGCCGATCAGTGTCGCCTGGGGCCGCGACTGGCGCAGTTGCTGCAGAACCCACGGCCCGACGTATCCCATGTTGCCGGTGATGAGAATGGTTTTCATACCGTCCCTTGCTGAGTGCCTTCGCAGCTACCAGATTTTCCAGGGTGCATGGCCGGATTCCCAGAGCTTCTCGAGCACCATTTTGTCCCGCAGCGTGTCCATCGGCTGCCAGAACCCGCGATGGCGATAGGCTGCCAACTGTCCCTGCTTGGCCAGGGTCTCCAGCGGCTCGCGTTCCCAGACGGTGGCATCGCTGGCGATGTAGTCCATCACCTGGGGCTCGAGCACGAAGAATCCGCCGTTGATCCAGCCGCCTTCCCCGTCCGGTTTCTCGTGAAACGTGCTGACTTTGTTTTCCTCGCGGCCCAGGCTGATGGCCCCGAAGCGTCCGGGGGGTTGCACGGCGGTCATGGTCGCCAGAGTGTTCTGGGCGCGATGAAAGGCAATCAGCTCGGTCAAGTTGATGTCGGCGACGCCGTCGCCATAGGTCATGCAGAACGTTTCGTTGTCCAGATAGCGCGCCACGCGTTTCAGTCGGCCGCCGGTCATGGTGTTGTCGCCGGTATCCACCAGGGTCACCCGCCATGGCTCCACGCCGTTCAGATGGACTTCTTGGCGGTGCTGGCGGAGATCAAACGTCACGTCCGACATGTGCAACGCGTAGTTGGCGAAAAATTCTTTGATCAGGTGGCCCTTGTATCCCAGGCAGATCACGAAATCGTTGATCCCGTGCGCCGAGTAGATCTTCATGATGTGCCAGAGAATCGGACGGCCGCCGATCTCTACCATCGGCTTCGGACGCACCGCACTTTCTTCACTGATGCGCGTTCCGTATCCGCCCGCCAGAATGACTGCCTTCATGGCCACGGCTCCTCGAACTGGGTTGGCCTGCTCGGCTTGCTCGCAAACAGGCGCACCTCACTGCACCCGCTGCCCAGCCGTTGTCTCGGCCGGCTGCGGCTCCCCCAGATATTCTACCTGCCAGTCCAGGATGGGGCGCAGCACACCGGGCATGTTTCCACCGTAGTCGCCACGGGCGGAGCTCCCGTCTGGAGCATCCACGATTTGAAAGGCAACCAGATATCTCTCGTGACAGTGGCAGATGTAGGGATTTTCCGTAATCAGGGCTCCACCGCAGAGGATTGTGCCTTCGGCAAAGAAGTTTCCGGGGATGCTGACGCGGCTATAGTATCGTCCTGCCGGGCGCGGCTTCCGGCGCCAGCGTGGATCGCGCTCGATGGTCACGAAGAGAGTGATTCCCTCTTCATTCTCGAAGCCGAGCAGCGGATAGACCACGGTCCCGGACTGCAGAACGTCGAATTCCACTTCGAGATAGAACGGTCGGCGGATGTCCAGGGCACTGGCCAGTTCGCCGTGTTCGTCTTTGACGCGCACGGCGCGAAAGCGGACTTTTTCGTTGCCGGGGGCCTGGCGTGCGTCCGGCCACTCGCGCAGGCAGTTCAGGCCCAGCCCGGAGTGGAGATAGTTGCTGACCACCTGGCGCGCGGGGCCGTCTTCGTACACCTTCCCTTCGTGGAGCAGGATGGCCCGGTCGCACAACCGGGTAATCGCCTGCATGTTGTGCGAGACGAAGATGACCGTGCGGCCTTCCTGCCCGACTTCTTGCATGCGATTCATGCATTTGCGCTGGAACCCAGCGTCGCCGACCGCCAGCACTTCATCCACAAGGAGAATTTCTGGCTCCAGGTGGGCCGCCACGGAAAACGCCAGCCGGAGATACATCCCGCTGGAGT
>JAIMBE010000179.1 GCA_023511565.1 Bacillota bacterium | reverse complement strand
GGTTACGCTCGAGCGCCGTGGCGTCGGCTACCACCACCGTACAATCGGGCTGGCCGAACAGCAAGAAGTTGCGCGCGATTTCCTCATCCTGCGAGGCCGACAGCAACGAGTAGGTTCCCGGGAGGTCCACGACCTTGTAGCGACGCCCGTTGTAGCGAAACCCTCCCTCGGCGCGGGTTACGGTTTTGCCAGGCCAGTTCCCCACATGCTGTTTGAGCCCGGTCAGTGCGTTGAACAGCGAAGACTTGCCGGTGTTGGGATTGCCGGCAAGGGCGACGAGGCGGTCATAGCTCGACAAGGTGATGCCCATCTGCTCGAGTTGCGAGCGGGCGGGACACTGCGCACAGCCCTGACCCGCCGCTGCCGGAACACTCATGCCGTGCACCTCTCCTCGGCCGGCGGCATCGCGCACCTCCTCACCCAAACATGGCCGGCCTGCTCCTTACGCAGCGCGATCGTGGTCCCGCGGACGCGAAATGCCCGGGGATCGCCGAAAGCGTTCGACAGCACCGCGGTCACCCGAGCGCCGGGAGTAAGGCCCAGGTCCAGCAGGCGCCGCCGCGTGAAACCGCGCAGTTCGTGATCCAGGAGCACAACCTCAGCTTCGTCTCCCAAAGCGAGATCGGACAGCCGCTCCAGGCCGGAGCGGTCCGCGGGCTGCACCGAAGGCGCCGCAACCTGAACATGCGCCGCCGCAATCGGCGTCAGCCGGTACTGCCTGGCGCC
This sequence comes from Bacillota bacterium, assembly GCA_023511565.1. Taxonomy (GTDB): domain Bacteria; phylum Acidobacteriota; class Terriglobia; order Acidiferrales; family UBA7541; genus DSGC01. Next base: position 3,546 of record JAIMBE010000179.1, on the reverse strand, counting down.
ATCTGTCAGCACTACGGCCTCCGGAGTGCATTCGGTTACGCGCACGACCTGGCCCGCGTGCAGACCCTGCGCCGCGACGTCGCGAAACACCGCTTCCGGTTCGTCCTCGACGTGGACGATTTCTGCCGCCTGGCCCGCGGGCCACTCCGTCAATATCCGCGATTCGACGGCCGTCACTTCCCCCGAAGCGGTAGGAATCGGATCGCCGTGCGGATCGCGCTGCGGATGCCCGAGGACCGCCTCCAGTTCTTCCAACTGGGCCGGCGTCAGACGGTGCTCTTCCTTTTCCGCAGGCTTGTGCAGACCCAGTGCGGGCACGCGCGCTTCATGGGCCAGGTACGTTTCCCAGAGCCTATGTGCCCGGACGACCTGCAACGCCTGTTTTTCTCCTTCCGGCGTCAGATGAGGCAGTTTCCCTTCAACCCGCACCAATCCCTCGGCTTCCATCACCTCCAGCAAAGCCGCCAGTCGGGAGACGGGCAGACCAAGTCGCTCCGCCAGAGAATTCATATCTGCTTGCCGCCCCTCTTGCCGCCGGCTGTAGATCTGCTTGAGCACATCTTCGACAAGCGCGCGTTTGCGCTCGCGCCGCATCCGTTGCCAGCGCCTGTGTAGCGGGGCCCACGCCGCCAGCAACGCCGCAGCGGCAACGAGCCAGGCCCAGTGACCTTCTATGGGGAAGATGGCGGACACGCGGTCTTAATCCCAGTTAAGATGATAGCATATATCTTGGTTGAGATCAGCAGCGCAAACGAGTCGCGGCAGTCATTTCACTGGCAAGCGCCGCGGCAGCGCTACTTCCCGAACACGGTGACGACGCCCGTGGCAGGCACGGATGCCAAGAGGGCCTGGCCAGGGCCGACTACCACGTCTGCGAGGGCCCCATTGGTCTCTTGCGCCGTTGCGTAAGTAATTCCGTATCGGCCCGGAGGAAGGCCGTTGATGGACGCCGTGCCCGCCGAGGAGGCGTTGATCACCACGACGTATTTGCCGTCGCTGTTGATGAACGCAACAGGATCAAACGCGGCGTTGTTGGTGCTTGCCTCGATCCGCACGGCACCCGGCCGGATGTAGCGGAAGTACTGCCGCAGAAAGGGTGTCCTCTGCCCCATCCGGACCACGGGCTGACTGGGCCTGCTCACATCCACTACGTAGTAGGCTCCTCCGTTGTCCGCGGCCGGGCTGGCGAGCGTGTACTGCTGCCATGCCACGTTATTGCCCACCTTGAGATCCTGATGCAAGTCCTGATAGCCGCTACCGATGTGCTCCAGCATCGCCGCTCCGATCCCGTATTGCTTGGCCCGAGCCGCGATGGTTTCGAGGTTCGACAGCAGCACGCCGCCGTAGCGGTGGTAGGACAGTTCCACCATCTCGCGGACGGCCGCGGGCACCTGGCTGACCATCGCGTCGAAATAGATCCAGCCGTGCCCCATATCGGTGGTGGACGGAGCGATGAAGCGTGGCGTGAAGCCTTGGGCTCGCAGCCGCGCTGCCGCTGCGACGATCGCTCGCCCGATCTCCGGTCCTCGCCAGAAGGGAGTGTTGTCCGGCTCCAGCACGACTTCCCAGTAATCGGGCACCCAGCCGTATTTCTGCTGCAAGTGCAAGTACGTGGCCAGCACGAACTCCGCGTATTCTTCGGGGGAATCGTCGTGGACGTAGGTCAAACCCGAAGGGCAGCCCGTGGCCGTCATCTGCCGCACGAAGGCCACGTAATTGAGATTGATTTCCAGCTTCTCGCCGCGCGCCGCCAAACGCTGCTTCAGCGGCAAAACGATTTTCTCGATCTTGTCGTCAAGCTCGGAAAACTGAAACCCGGCCCAGTTGATGCTGAACGGATCGCTGTTGTCGTTCACCGTCGAATAGCGCAGGCAACGCCACAGCTCATTGCTGATCTGGCCGGACTGAAACTGCGACCAATAATCCTGCGAGTTTTCGGCGCCGCTGCGAATCTCCACCCGCAGGCGCGTGATTCCCAACTCCGTGGCCGCCCGATCCAGAACGGTGTCGCGAAAGGCAGGGAACGCAGCATGATCCTGACCGGCGTAGGCAGTCGCCTCCCAGGCGCGAATGGTCTGGTGGCGCACGGAAGGATTCAGCGTGATCTGCGCCGCGGAGGGCGGCTGGGTTTGATCACAGCTCGCTCCCGGCGGCGCGATTGCGATCGTGGCGGTGTTCGAGGGCACGCCACCCGCCGTCAGCACGACCGGAACGTCACACCCGGTGGGTCCCTGCGGAACGATTACATGAATCTGATCCAGCCCCGCACAACACCCCGACCGGCCCGCGTAGCCGATCGCCGCCGGCCGGCCGCCAATCGTCACGCTGACTGCGGCAATCTGGCCCGGCAGTGGAGCCTTGGCCTCGTCGCCCGCAACCGGACCCAGACCCGTCGCCCACAGAATCACCGTCTGGCCGGGATAGGCCGGCCGCTCCCGGGAGATTAATGCAAACGTTTCATCCGTCACGGCCGCCGGGCCCGTGCCCTGCTGGTTGACCGTGAACAGTCCCGGCGCCTGATCCACGATGTTGACCGGGACGGAACCGCTCACTTGACCCTCATAGCTCACGGTGAGCGTGCCCTGCCCCAGAGGCGTGCCGGACGGCAAAACGGCGCCCACCTGGGATGCGGAAGTGTAAAGGATCAGGGCGTCCACGGATTGACCTGCGACGGTTACACGGACCGACGTTCCGGCCAGCCGCGGCTGCAAAGGAAAGCTGTTTACCACCTGAAGCTGCTGCGGCCCCAGATCTTCCCCGAAAACAGCGAAGATGGAGCCGCGGGCAATGCCGGGAGAGTTCGTGTAGCTGGCGTTGTTCACCACACCGGGACCGTTCACCACCGGCACGGCAGAACAAGCCAGCGAAGCGAACGCGAGCACCAGAACTGCGATCAGAGGCTTCGGGCTCATGCGGTCGTTCTTCCCCTCCGGAGGCGCGGTCTCGCGGGCTTGGTCTTCAGTATACCGCGGAACCCGCATCGCGGCCGGATGTGCAAAGGGGCTACGTTATAATCGAGGCATGCCGAAGCCTACCGAGAAAATTTGGCACAACGGAAAGTTCATCCCTTGGGAGGAAGCCCGCATTCATATCCTGTCCCACGTGGTCAGTTACGGCTCTTGCGTGTTCGAAGGCATCCGCTGCTATGCCACACCTTCCGGGCCGGCCATTTTTCGCCTGGACGACCACGTCCGCCGCATGCTCGACTCGGCGAAAATCTACCGCATGGATCTGGGCTTCCATGCCGCGCAGCTTCGGGAAGCCATGATCGAGCTGGTGCGCGTCAACAAGCTGCAGGCCTGCTATCTGCGCCCCATCGCGATCCGCGGTTTCGGGGAGATGGGCGTCCATCCGGGCAAGAATCCGGTCGAGGTCTACATCGCGTGCTGGGAGTGGGGCAAGTACCTGGGCGAAGAAGCGCTCAGCGAGGGCGTGGACGTTTGCGTTTCAAGCTGGACGCGGATTGCGCCCAACACGCTGCCGGCGCTGGCCAAAGCCGCGGCCAATTACATGAACTCGCAGCTGATCAAAATGGAGGCTGTGGCC
>JAIMBE010000017.1 GCA_023511565.1 Bacillota bacterium | reverse complement strand
CGCTTGGAAAGCGTGTGTTGGGGCAACCCAACCGTGGGTTCGAATCCCACCCTCTCCGCCAGCAGGGGCGAGCCTTCCTCAAATTCCTGTCAGTGGTTTGTTTTTCCTCGCTGAAGCGGATCCGGCCAGGTTGGCTGTGGCGCTGCGTCCGGACTATTCGTGTGGTACGGGGCCGCCGAGCCGGTCCAGTTCTTTCTGCGCGAGCGGCTTGTAGGGGCTTTCGATGGTCACAGCCTCGGCCAGCACCACTCGTGCCTCCCGCACCCGGCGCAGGTTCGCCAGCGTAAACCCGAGCCGGTAGAGATTGCGCGCATAGCTGAAGTTGTCTGCCTTCAGCAACGGGCTGGCCTGGCGGAATTCTTCCACGGCTTGTGCGTGCCGCCGCTGGTGCGCGTGCACCATGCCCAGCGCAGAGTGCGCCAGACCTTTCTGCAGCGCTCCTTGCTGCTGCCATTGCTCTTCGGAGATGTGCGCGGGTCGTTGCGCAGTTCCCAGCGCTTGCAGGGCGCGCTGGGCATAGTCCTGGGCTCGAGCCAGCTCTTCGCCGCGTTCGCTCCAGTAATCGGCCAGCAGCAACAGCATCTGGATGTTGTTCGGATCGCGTGCCAGGATGTCCTGCGCGAACTGCAGCATCTTGTCGTACTGCTGCATCTGCTGGTACGTGGCGGCCACCAGGGCCTGCGCATTGGCGCTGTAGACCGAATCCGGAAAAGCAGCAATGAATCGTTCGAGCAGTGCAGCTTTTTCGGATGGCGTGGGGGTGCGGTAGGCCGTGTTGAACAGCGTCAGCTCCACATAGTTGACGCTGCTGGCCACCCCGTCCAGCGTCTCCTGCTTCCGCTGCTGCCAGAGGTCTTCCGGCGTGCCTTCCGGCGCTGGCCGCGCCCGGTAGCGGGCCACGATGTCGGCAATCGTCTTCCCGTAGCCGAACAGACGCTCCAGATCCCGCTGCTGGTCGGCCGTGCGAAACAGGTTCAACGCCACGGCGAAATTGTCCGGGTCGAGCTCCAGCGCCTTCTGCCCATATTCATAGACCTTGGCGGGATTGTTTGCGGCCATGTATTCACTGATCAGCATTTCGCAGGCCACCAGGGCGGCGTCAGAATCCCCGAATTCCTCCAGAAACTCCTCGAGCAGACGGATTTTTTCGGTGGAGTCCGTCGCTTTCTGAATCTGCTGCAATCGCGCGTCTTCCTCTGTACCCGCGCGGATGATCACCTGTTTACCGATCTGCGCCTGTCCAACACCGGCCAGACCGAGCAGTGCCACCAGCACCATCCGAGCCCTATGCATGAGCTGCCTCCGCACCGGAGTCCTGCGGCTCGTGCCGGAGCCGCAGCCGCGTGGACACAAGCATACCAAATCTTGCCCCAGAGGGAGCCCGTCGTAGCCAGCTCAATCGCGGGATGTCCCACGGAATGGCAGCATGGCCGGCACGCGGCGGCAATACTCGTCGTAGGCAGGGCCCATCCGCCGCCGCAGCTCCCATTCCTCAACGCGCAGCATCACCAGCACCAGCCCGAACCAGGCCAGCACCAGCACCCACAGCAGCAGCGTTCCCGCCAGCAGAGCGGTGCCCACAACCGCCAGGATCATGCCCAGGTAGCGCGGGTGCCGCAGCTGGGTGTAGATGCCGCTCGAGGCCAGTTGCTGCGCACCCGCCAGTTCCGCGCGGCCGACCATCCGCTGTGTACCCATCGCTCGTTCGGCGCGCCAGAACAGGGAGAGGTCGGAAGCGATCAGCAACAGTCCGAGCGTCGTCGCCCAGATGGGCGCGGTGGTGCCGGCAAATAGAAACTCGCGAAGGCTGATGATCAGCGTGCCACCGGCGAGCCACGCGGTCAGGCCCGCGGCCAGGTACGCAAAGCGCGGACGCGGCCGGACAGTCGCTGCGAGTGTGTGGAAGATCAACCAGAACACCGGAACTGGGAGTTCAACAAACAGGACAACCGCAGCTACCCAGTCGCGCCAGTTCATTTCAGTTTCGTCGGACGCCTATGCCGAAGGCAGCGCACAGCACGCAGTAGCCGATCAGGCCCTCCACCAGCACAATGCCGCCCAGCACCGGCGCCAGATAATGCCACCAGCCCTTTTGGGTCCAGAAAAACCCCCAGGCCATCAAAAGCAGACCTGCCACCACGTACCCAATACGGAACCGTGTGCTCAAGTTCGGTTCTGCTGGCATCCCTCTGGCTCCCGACCCTCCGCAGGCATCATAATGCGGCCTTTCGCCGCCGGCAATCTGCCTTGGCAGTTGACCCGCGGACTGTTTCGATTGACGATACACGAGGCCGCCGGGTTGCAACCGAATCGCGGCTGTCCGAAGAACACAGCCGAGGGCGCCCGCCAGAGCCGAGGAGGACTGATGGAGGTCACGCATACTTCCTGGGAGCGGATCGAAACCGAACGCCTGAGTCCGCTGCTCACACGCCAGATGCTCAGCGGCGCGTATGCCACCGTGGCCCGCATCTTCCTTGCCCGAGGTTGCCAGGTGCCACGCCATGCACACGACAGTGAGCAGTTCTCGCTGATTCTTTCCGGCGCCTTGAAGTTTGTCTTCGATGATCGCGAGGTCGTTGTGCGCACCGGCGAACTGATTTTCATTCCTTCGGGCGTGCCGCATGCCGCCGAAGCGCTCGAGGATACGTGGGACCTGGACGTTTTCTCGCCCCGGCGCGAGGACTGGATTGGTAAACACGACGCCTATCTGCGGACTCAGCCGGCGCAGGGCTGAGCGCCACCCGGACGGGGGGTCGAGCGGGAGTGGCCGATGGATCTCGGTTTGCGCAATAAAGTGGCGATCGTAGCGGCAGCCAGCCAGGGGCTGGGACGAGCAGTGGCAGCCGAGCTGGCGCGGGAGGGCGCGCGCGTGGCCATCTGTGCGCGCAATGCCGACCGGCTCCGGAAAACCGCGGAAGAAATCAGCCAGAGCACCGGCAGCGATGTGTTCCATCAGGCGCTGGATGTCACCGACAGCACCCGCGTGCAGCAGTTCGTGGCTGCGGTCGAACAACGCTTCGGCCGCGTGGACATCTGCGTGACCAACGCCGGCGGCCCGCCGGCAAAAGCGTTTCTGGACATCTCGGTCGAAGAGTGGCGCCGTGCGGTCGAGCTGACCCTGATGAGCACAGTCTATTTCGCCCGCGAAGTCCTGCCGCGCATGCAACGCCAGCGGTGGGGCCGCCTGATTACGATCACCTCGATGTCGGTCAAGCAACCGATCGACGGCCTGCTGCTGTCGAATTCGCTCCGGGCCGCGGTCACCGGCCTGGCCCGCACGCTGGCCAACGAGTTCGGCCCTTACCAGATCACGGTGAACAACGTCTGCCCGGGCTACACGCTCACCGAACGGCTTGGCGAGCTGGCCGACCGCATGGCGGGCCAGCTCGGCGCCAGCCGCGAGCAGATTTTCGAGCGCTGGAAAGCCCAGGTGCCGCTGGGTCGGTTGGCGCAGCCGGAAGAATTCGCCGCACTGGTTGCGTTTCTCTGTTCGGAGCGCGCCGGCTACATCAACGGGACCACGATTGCCGTGGATGGTGGTTGGATACGCAGCCTGCTCTGAGGCGGGTCCCGCCACCGGCCGAGTCAGGGTTCCGGTGCCGCCAGCAGAATGCGCAGGTCGCGCAGGTTATGGCCGGTCGGGCCGGTTTCAATCGCGTCCCCCAGCCGGTGGAAGAAAGTATAGGCATCGCTGCGGCGAAAGAAATCCTGCGGATCGAGTCCCGCACGCCGCGCCGCGTCCAGTGTGCGGCCATCAGCCACAGCACCGGCGGCAGGACTGTTGCCGTCGACCCCGTCAGTACCCGCGCTGAGCACCGCGATCGGCCGGCCGGCAATTTTCTCCACGCAGTAGAGGACCCAAGCCGAGTTGCGCCCGCCCCGGCCATCGCCCGTTACCTTGCAGGTGATCTCGCCGTCGGCAATCAGCGCGACCCGTTTTCCCGGATGCTGCCGTTGCATCTCGTCCAGCCGGTCGAGCAGCGTCGTGGCGGCTGTTTCCAGCGGCCAGTCGTCGGTCGAATTGTCGCAGTGGGTGATGAACCCGCGGGCTTCGGCGGCGCGGTGTGCCGGATGGAACAGGTCGTCCAATCCGAGCAGCAGGACAAACCGCGCACGGGCGAAGGCGGCATCACCCGGCTTCGGGGTCTCCGCAAGCTGGCGCTGCGCGAAGCGTCGTCGGAGAGTTGGGGGCAGCCTTTCGAGCAGCGCATAGTCGTGCACCACGCGGCAGGCGTCCTCCACCGTGGACGGGTCGGGCAGAGTCGGCCCGGAGGCCAGCGCCGATTCACGCCCCACCGGGACGTCGCTGATGCCCAGTGTCAACTTCAGCGCCTGCGGCGCCGCCGCGGCCAACCGACCCCCTTTGACCGCCGAGAGGTGCTTGCGCACTGCGTTGATCTCGTCGATCGGTGCGCCACAGGTCACCAGGAGCTGGTTCAACGTCTGCAGGTCCGCCAGCGAAATCTCCTCGTACAGCGGCTTTTCCACCAGCGCCGAGCCGCCTCCGGAAAGCAGAAAGAAGATCACGGTGCGCGCGTCGCAGCTGCGCAGCAGTTCCAGGATGGCTTCCGCCGCTGCGACGCTCGCGGCCGTGGGCACGGGATGGCCGCCGACAAAGATGCGGAAACCGGCCAGCTCGCGCGGTGGAGGCGTGGGCGTCACGAGAATGCCGCGCGGCAGGAAATCGGGCGCCAGCACCTGGTAGAGTCCCTCGGCCATTGCGAGGGCGGCCTTACCGAATGCGATGGCGACGACGTGCGCAAACGCAGCCAGGTCGACCGTCTCGTCGCCCACCGTGATGCGCGAGCCGGTGCGGGCGAGCTTGCGCTCCAGTGTGGCGCGAATGTCAATCGCGGCCAGCGTGCTGTGGAAGATTTCTCGCGCGAGTTGTTTCAGTGTGGCCATACGAAGCCGGCGAGGGTCAGAACCCTTCCAGAGCAGCCGCACCGGCGCGGGCCACATCGGTGTCCTGTTCCTCGCTACCGTTGCTGACGCCGATCGCGCCCACGCAGACCCCGTCCACCAGTAGTGGAATGCCGCCACGGATCGGAGTCTGGTGGGCATGGCTGCCAATCGCCAAAGACAGTGCGAGCAGCAGGTCTGGTTCGCTGCCCTTCATCGGCGGGCCGGTAGGCTGACGGCGCAGCGCGGCGCATTCGGCCTTGGCAATGGCAATCGGGATCGAAGAAAGTTTTGCGCCGTCTTCGCGCACAAAGGCCAGCAGGTGGCCGCCATCATCCACCACGGCAATGATCATCGGGACACCCAACTGCTGCGCGCGCCTCCGTGCCGCGTTCAGCACGGCCAGCGCGCCTTCCAGGGTCAACTTCGGCTGGTTGGGCAGGATTGGCGGCATCGTCCGACCTCTTCCGTGCCTTTCTCAGAAGGCCAGGGCCTCCGGATTCAGCAGGTGGGGCGGTTTTTCGCCACGGAACAGGGCCAGCACGTTCTCGACAGCCATCTGTGCCATTCGGGTGCGTGTCTCGAGCGAAGCGCTGGCGATGTGCGGGGCCAGAACGACATTGCGCATCTGGCGCAGTGCCGGCGGAATTTCCGGCTCATGTTCGTAGACGTCGAGCGCGGCTCCGGCAATGCGCCCCTCCGTCAGCGCCGCGATCAGTGCGGCCTCGTCCACCACCGGCCCGCGCGATGTGTTGATGAGAAACGCAGTGGGTTTCATTCGAGCGAACTGCGCAGCAGAGATCAGGTGCCGTGTTTCCGGCAGCAGGGGGACGTGCAGGGAAACGAAGTCGGCTTCGGCGAGCAGCGTCTCCAGCGCAACGTAGGTGGCGCCGAGCGCCCGTTCGATCTCTTCCGGCGCACGTATGGCGTCGGAGTACAGCACCCGCATGCCGAAGCCCTGGGCACGCCTTGCCACCGCCCGCCCGATCCGGCCAAATCCGATCAGACCCAGCGTCTTGCCCCAGACGTCGGCGCCGCAGAGCTGATCCAGGTTCCAGCCCTTCCATTGACCCGAACGGGCCAGCGCGTCGCCCTCCAGCAGCCGGCGGGCCACGGCCAGCAGCAGCGTCCAGGCGAAATCGGCCGTCGTTTCATCCAGCACACCCGGCGTGTTTGTGGCCGCCACGCGGCGGCGGGTGCAGGCGGCCACGTCAATGTTGTCGTAGCCGACGGCCACATTGGCCACAATCCGCAGCCGGGGCGCTGCGGCCAGCACCTCATCATCGATGCGTTCCGTGAGCAGGCAGATCAGTGCGTCTTTGTCGGCCACGCGCCGCAGCACCTCGGCACGCGGCGGGCGCAGTTCGCCCTCCCAGTATTCCGCCTCACACTGCTGCTCGAGCAGTTTGCGCGGGCCGGGGAACAACGCATGCGTGGCCCATACCCTCGGTTTGGACATGGTTATCGCCTCGCAGACAGCGAACTGGCTGAGTAACACAGACGCAGCAAAAAATCCAGTCGTCACCGGGGCCTCGCTCGGGCCGCCGCCGATTGACGCCGCCGTGGGCGCCGACTATAGTCGGCCAGAGGGCAGCCCGATGTACTCCAGGAAGGCAGCTCCCCGTCGGCTGGAACGACGCACCCTGCGCGACCTGCAACGCCTCCTCGGGCCAGAAAACGTTCTCCACGAACCCGAAGACGTGTTGCTCTACGAGTATGATGGCTCGGTGGAAGTGGCCCGGCCCGACTGCGTCGTCTTCCCGCAGACGACCGAGCAGGTCGCTGGCCTCGTGCAGATTGCCAACCGCGACCGCGTGCCAGTGGTCGGCCGCGGTGCGGGCACCGGGCTTTCCGGTGGTGCACTGGCGCGGGAAGGCGGCATCGTGGTCGTCTTTTCGCGCATGAACCGCATCCTGGAAATTGACCTGGAAAACCAGCGCGCCGTGGTCCAGCCGGGCGTTGTCAACCTGGATCTGACGAAAGCCGTCGAACACGCCGGACTCTACTTCGCGCCCGACCCGTCCAGTCAGAAGGCCTGCACCATTGGCGGCAACGTAGCCGAAAACGCGGGCGGGCCGCACACGCTGGCCTATGGCGTGACAACCAACCACGTGCTCGGCCTGGAGCTGGTGCTGATGGATGGCTCGGTCGTGCGTGTGGGCGGCCGCACACCCGACACCCCCGGCTACGACCTCACCGGATTGCTCGTCGGCTCCGAGGGCACACTGGCCCTGGTCACGGAGATCACCGTACGGCTGCTGCGCGCCCCGGAAGCCGTGAAAACGCTGCTGGCCGTTTTCGACCGCGTGGACGATGCCACCGCCACCGTCGTCGAAATCACCGCCCGCGCGATCACGCCGGCGGCCTGCGAGATGCTCGACGGCTGGACGCTGCGCGCCGTCGAAGATTTCATCCATGCCGGCTTTCCGCTGGATGCTGCCGCCGTGCTTCTGATTGAGCTCGAAGGGTTGACCGAAGCCGTCGAAGTGCAGGCCGCTCAGGTGTTCGACGTCTGCACCCGCTGCCGCGCCCGCGAAGTGCGCCTGGCCCGAGATGAGACCGAACGCCAGCGCCTCTGGGCCGGGCGCAAGAATGCGTTCGGTGCCGTCGGCCGGCTCTCGCCGAGCTACTACACCCAGGACGGGGTCATCCCGCGCACGAAGCTGCCCGAAACCCTGCACCGCATCGAACAGATCGGCGCCACCTACGGATTTCAGATCGGCAACGTCTTTCACGCAGGCGACGGCAATCTGCATCCGATTATTCTGTTCGATTCCCGCGACCCGGATCAGTTCGCGCGCGCCGTGGCGGCCTCCACAGCCATCATGGAGCACTGTCTGTCGGTCGGCGGCGCGCTGACGGGCGAGCATGGCGTGGGCATGGAGAAAAGCGAGCTGATGCCGCGCATGTTCACCGACGACGACCTCGAACTGATGCGCCGCGTGCGCGACGTGTTCAATCCGCTCGGGCTGCTGAACCCGGGCAAGATTTTACCGCTCGGCAAAGGCTGCGGAGAAATCCGCGTCCAGCCGTTGCCACTGCGTTCGTCCCTGCCGGCATGAGCGCACCGGGAACCGCTGCACTGGCCCGCCTGGCCGATCTGGTCGGCGCCGACCATGTCCTGACCGATCCGCTGTCGCTGTCGCGCTACGCCGTCGATGGCCGGCTGCCCTGGGCGGCGGTGCGCCCGGGCACGGCCGAGGAAGTCGCCGAGATCGTGCGCTGGGCCCGCGCCGAAACGCTGGCGCTCGTCCCCACCGGCAGTGGCACCAAACTCGACCTGGGCATGCCGCCGTTGCGCTACGACGTCGCGGTGGACTGTTCGCGGCTGGACCGGATCATCGCCTACGACCCGGCCGATCTCACCCTGAGCGTTGAAGCCGGCATGCGTGTCGCGGCTCTTGAAGCCGTGCTCGCCCGGCACGGCCAGATGCTGCCGCTCGAGATGCCGTTTTACGACGCCATGACCATCGGCGGCCTGCTCGCCAGTGGCAGCTCCGGACCCCAGCGGCAGCTCTACGGTGCCCCACGCGACTTCCTGCTCGGTGCGGAATTCGTCACCGGAGAAGGCCGACGGGCGAAAAGTGGAGGCCGGGTGGTGAAGAACGTTACCGGCTACGATTTCCATCGTCTGCTGATCGGCTCGCTCGGCTCCCTGGCCATCTTCACGGTGGCGAATTTCCGAACGTTCCCCCGGCCGCCGGCGCAGGCGCTGTTCGTGGCCAGCTTTGCCGAGCTGGACGGAGCCCTTGCGCTGCGGCGCGCGCTGGTGCAGTCGCCGCTCACACCGACGGCCCTTGAGCTGGTTTCGCCCGCGCTGGCGCAGCGACTCACTCCGCAGGCCGCATGGCTTCCCTCCGGGCACTGGGCGGTGCTGGTGTTGGTGGGAGGAGAGCGAGCCGTGGTCGAACGTCACGCGCACGACCTCGCGCGGATGGCCCGGAGTGCCAATGCAGCGGCGCTGACCCGCCTGGACGCCGAGCCGATGAATAGGCTCTGGAGTCGTCTGCGCGAATTCCCGTCGCTGGCGTGTGAGATTTCTCCTGCTCCCGCCATCGTCCGATTGAACACGCTTCCCAGTGAACTGGGTGCGCTCGCAGTTCGTGCGGAAACGACCGCCGGCCGGCACAGAGTGCCGGTCGCGCTGCTGCTCCGCGGTGTCGGGATCCTGTACGTTCTGCTGTTGCCCGATGCATCCAGTGCGGAAACCCTTGCCCGGCTGGCCGCGGCGGTCGGTGAACTGCTGCAGGCCGGTGCGGAGTACGGCAGCGCACTGGTGGAGTTCTGTCCCCCGGAGCTGAAGCAGGTGGTCAACGTCTGGGGCGTTGTGGCTCGGCGGAACGATCTCGGGCTGATGCGCCAGCTCAAACAGGTCTTCGATCCCGACAACGTGCTCAGTCCCGGCCGCCACATAGGAGGCATCTAGTGCCTGTTGCCGAACCGCCCGGTGCGCAGGACCGCTCCCGCAGCAGCGAAGGGCCGCAGTGGGAGGACTACGCCCGTTGCATTCACTGCGGACTCTGCCTGAATCACTGCCCGACCTATCGCCTCTGGGGCCGGGAGGCGGATTCGCCGCGCGGGCGTATCCGACAGATGCTGCTGGTGGACCAGGGGCAGCTGCGGCTCGGGGAACGCTTCGTGCAACACATGGACCGCTGCCTGGACTGCCGCGCGTGCGAAACGGCCTGTCCCGCCGGCGTCGAATACGGCCGATTGATCGAAGCGGCCCGCGCCCGCATCGAGCAGCACTACCGCCGACCGTGGCTCGAGCGCGCCTGGCGGCGGCTGTTCTTCCGCACGCTGCTGCCGCATCCGCAACGCATTGCGCAAGTCGCACGCCTCCTGCGCTTCTATCAACGCTCCGGCCTGCAGCGGCTTGTCCGGGCCAGCGGGCTGCTGCACCTGCTGGGTGTGGCCGAACGCGAACGCCTGCTGCCGCCGGTGGACGACGAGTTCTTCTTCTCCTGCCTGGGCCGCACGTTTCCTCCCCTGGGCGGCCGGCGACGTGCCCGGGTCGCCTTCTTCGCCGGCTGTGTGGCTCAGGTTCTGTTTGCGCGGCTGAACCGTGCAACCATCCGCGTGCTGCAGGCCAACGGCTGCGAGGTGGTTGTCCCCGCCGGCCAGCGCTGCTGTGGTGCCCTGGCTGTCCACGCCGGCGTGCGTGACGTGGCCCGCGAGCTCGCCGTCACCAATCTGCAGGCATTTTCCGTTGACGGCTTCGACGCCCTGGTCACCAATGCCGCCGGCTGCGGCGCCACTCTGAAGGAGTATGCGCACCTGTTCCCGCTGTCGGAGCGCGCCCGGGCTGGAGCCTTCGCGGCCCGAGTTCGCGACGTCACGGAATTCCTGGCGGAACTCGGCCTTTCGGCGCCGCTGCGTGAGGTCCGACTGCGGGTCACCTTCCAGGATTCCTGCCACCTGCTGCATGGCCAGCGCATCGGCGAAGCCCCGCGACGATTGATTCGCTCGGTGCCCGGCGTCGAACTGGTCGAAATGCATTTGGCCGATTCGTGCTGCGGCTCGGCGGGAATCTACAACCTGACGCAGACCGAAGCCGCGTTTGCCCTCCTGCGCGAAAAGATGGGCTACGTGCGCGCGACCGGTGCCGATGCGGTGCTCACGGCGAACCCGGGCTGTATGCTCCAGCTTCGCGCCGGCGTCGATCTGTTCGCAAACGATGCTCGCGACCCCGCCGCTCGTCCTATCGAAGTGCTGCACGTGATGGAGCTGCTGGATCGTGCCCGGGCCAAGGACTAGCGGCCGCAGAGCCGGGAAGTGATGGTCGCGCCGTGCGGCGGAAGGTTGCCCTTCAGCGCTCACCGATCAGGTAACGGCAACCCTGCGGACCCATGCGCGCCGAATGCACCGCTCCGGCAGGTACATCCACGCGTTCGCCGGCACGATAAGTGTGTGTCTGCCCGCCCTGCGTCAGGGTCATCTCACCTTCGAGGATGATGTGAGCAGTTTCGCTCGGATGCGTGTGTTCGGGATAGTAGGCGTGCGGGCCGTCCTGCCAGACGTAGGTGTGAAGAAACCCCTCCCGGCGCAGTTGTTCGCACAGAGCCTGCAGATCGTTGGGCATAGCGGCATTTTAGCAGGACAATTCCCCGGAGGACACGCAGAACCGGATTGACTGGGACCGGCCTGGAGTTGAACAATGCGAACTTCACCCCCAGGCTGGCCGGACGTTTTTTTCTGGTTCGGGATAGACTCTGTCCGTGCCGCCGCGGGTGATGCCCGGTAAAGAAAACCGGATGTTGGCCGCTGGCCGCATCGTGTGGAGGCCTCATGGCGGAATTTGATCCCAAGGTTCTGGCCGAACGTCCGATTTCCCCGCCGGCGGAGTTCAGCCGGCAAGCGCGTGTGAAATCGCTCGATGAATATCGCAGGCTCTATCAGCGTGCTGTGGACGACCCGGAAAGCTACTGGGCGGAGCAGGTTCGGTTGCTCGACTGGGCCGTGCCACCCACGCGTGTGCTGGAGTGGAATCCTCCGTTTGCCCGCTGGTTCTACGATGGCAAGCTGAACGTTGCCCACAACTGCCTGGACCGGCATCTGGCCGACAAGGGCGAAAAGGTGGCTCTTCTCTGGGAAGGTGAAGACGGCAGTCAGCGCCGCTTCACCTATCGGGAGCTGCACGAGCAGGTCTGCCGCTTTGCCAACGTACTGAAGTCGCTGGGTATTGGCCGTGGCGACCCGGTAGCCCTCTACATGCCGCTGATTCCGGAATTGCCGGTGGCCATGCTGGCCTGTGCGCGCATCGGCGCCGTGCATTCGGTGGTCTTTGGCGGATTCAGTGCGCCAGCCCTGGCCGACCGCATCGCCG
Organism: Bacillota bacterium; assembly: GCA_023511565.1. Classification (GTDB taxonomy): domain Bacteria; phylum Acidobacteriota; class Terriglobia; order Acidiferrales; family UBA7541; genus DSGC01. The sequence continues at coordinate 15,770 of JAIMBE010000017.1, read as the reverse complement.
ATGCCGGCGCCCGGCTGCTCGTCACCGCCGATGGTGGCTACCGTCGCGGCAAACTCATCGCGCTCAAAGAAGCCGCGGATGCCGCATTGGCCCATTGTCCGACTGTGGAGAAGTGTGTGGTCGTGCGTCGCACCGGCAAGCCGATCCCATGGCAGCCGGATCGCGACCTGTGGTGGCATGAGCTGGTTCCGAGGGCCGCACCGCACTGTCCGGCCGAGCCGATGGAGGCCGAGCAGCCGCTGTTCATCCTCTACACCAGCGGCACCACCGGCAAACCGAAAGGCGTGCTGCACACCTCCGGTGGCTACCTGTTGCAGTGCACCTGGAGCACGCGCCTGGTGTTCGATCTCCGCGAGGACGATGTCTACTGGTGCGCGGCCGACATCGGCTGGGTCACCGGCCACAGCTATGTGGTGTACGGCCCGCTGTCGAACGCTGCCACCGTGGTCCTGTACGAAGGCGCTCCTGACTACCCGCAGCGCGACCGCACGTGGGAGATCGTCGAACGCTACAAAGTGACCATCTACTACGGCTCGGCCACCGGCATCCGTTCGTTCATGGCTTGGGGCGATGAGTGGGTGAGCCGCCACAATCTCTCCAGCCTGCGCCTGCTCGGCACCGTCGGCGAGCCGATCAACCCGGAGGCCTGGAAGTGGTACCACCGGGTTGTGGGCAAAGGCCGCTGCCCGGTCGTGGACACCTGGTGGCAGACGGAAACCGGCTCGATCCTCATCTCGCCGCTGCCCGGGGCCACGCCGGCCAAACCGGGATCGGCCACGCTGCCCCTGCCCGGCGTCGTTGCAGACGTCGTGACCCTGGAGGGCAAACCCACGCGCCCGGGCGAAACGGGTTATCTGATTATTCGGCGCCCCTGGCCCTCGATGCTGCGCACGATTTTTGGGGACGACGAGCGCTACCGCCGCGATTACTGGGGTCGCATCCCGGGTGCCTACTTCACTGGCGATGCCGCCCAGCGCGACGACGATGGCTACTTCTGGGTGCTCGGCCGTGTGGATGATGTCATCAAGGTGGCCGGCCATCGCCTCTCCACCATGGAGATCGAAAGCGCGCTGGTCAGCCATCCGGCTGTGGCCGAATCAGCCGTCGTGGCTCGCCCGGATGAGATCAAAGGGGAAGCGATCGTCGCCTTCGTCACGCTGCGCGCCGGCGTCAGCCCGGATAGCGACCTGCGAAACCGACTCAGCGACCACGTCGCCGCAATGATCGGCGCCATCGCCCGCCCCGCAGAAATCCGGTTCGCGCAGGGTTTGCCGAAAACCCGCAGCGGCAAAATCATGCGTCGGCTGCTCCGCGAGCTGGCGCAGAAAGGCACCGTCTCCGGCGATACCACTACACTCGAAGACCTGTCGGTGATCGAACGGCTGGCCCAGCAGAAGGGCGAAGAGGAATAGGGCGCCGGCCGCAGGGGCCGACGCGCGTCAGCTGCGAGCACGTTCAGCGTGACGCCGGCGCAAACAGCCGCGCAGCCATGCGCGTGACCAGTCCGCGCGGCACAAAGCGTGTGGCCAGCGTGGCCAGCCGGTTGTGAGCGCCGGAGATCACGCACGTCCGACCTGCGGCCAGCGCTGCCAGACCCACTCGCGCAACCTGGCTTGCGTCCTCGGCCACGCGAAACGTTCGCTCAGGCTGCCCCGCCACCTCGCGGAATTCAGTGTGGGTCGGACCAGGACAGAGGGCACAGACGCGAATGCCGTAGCCGCGCACCTCCTCTGCCAGTCCTTCGGCAAACAGCAGGTCAAAGGCCTTCGTCGCCGCATAGGTGCAGATGTAGGGCACCGCCTGAAAGGCCGCCACCGAAGCCACCACCAGGATGTCTCCCCGGCGGCGTTCGATCATCTGCGGCAGGAACAGGTGCGTCAGGTGCACCACGGCCGCGATGTTCACCTGAATCATCTCCAGTTGCCGCGCCAGCGGAAGCTGCCAGAATTCACCATAGGCGCCGAAGCCAGCGTTGTTGATGAGCAGCTCGACAGCAATGTCCCGCTCGCGTGTGAAGGTCAGCAGCGCGTCGCGTGCCGAGGCTTCGCTCAGGTCGGCCGGAAACACTTCGGCCTGAATGCGGTGTTGCGCGCTCAACTGCGCGGCCAGTTCCTGCAGCCGTGGCGCGCGCCGCGCGACCAGCACCAGATGCACACCCCCGGCCGCCAGCTGTCGGGCCAGCTCCCGGCCAATCCCGGCGCTCGCCCCGGTGACCACCGCCCAGCGGCCCTGCCATCTCTTCATGGTGCACCTCCGTGTCCGTCTGCGCAGAAGGCTTCTCGGTTCTGTGGTGTTTGAACGCTGTCGTGCGGCAGCATCCCCAGGGTGTCGGAAGCGGATGCCTGACTCGGAAATTTGTCGCCGTGGCGCACGGCACCCCACCGCCGGCAGTTTCCTGGGACCGAGATCAAGCGGCTTTACTCTAACCCGTTTCTCAGCAGTTCAGCAAGGGCCCGCTGTCGGTGGAGGATTTTCTCCCTTGGCCGTGCCCGACGTCCACACGGCATTGCGCACACGGCCGGCACTGCTCTTGATGCGGTTCAACAGGCGCCGGGCCCAGACGAACTCTGCCGCCAACAGCGCCAGTCCACCGGCGATGGCGACCCAGCCAGGACCGGGGGTAAACCACATCACCACGCCGAGAAGCAACAGTGTAAACCCGAAGACAATCTTGATGAGCCGTTTCGCGTGCTGAATGGTTTTGACCAGCATCTCGTGTCGGACCCCTTCCTGGTTCTCCGGCGACCGTCCCGCACCAGTGTCTCAGCCAAAACCATTCTAGCACCCGGCACCGCATCGCCGAGGTTGTCTGCCCGGCTCCGTGCGCGAATAATAGCGTGGGGGAAAAGCCACGCCGGTCACCCCGGGTGCCCGCAGTGCCGGCATGGGTTTCAGCGCCGATCTCTTCGATGAGGAACGACACCTATGGAACTGGAAACTGTCCGCATGCAGATCCCGGAAGGGGCAAACCTGATTCTCGGGCATTCGCACTTCATCAAGACCGTCGAAGATCTCTACGAGGCTCTGGTGAACAGCGTGCCAGGCATCCGCTTCGCGATCGCATTCAATGAAGCCTCCGGGCCCTGCCTGGTGCGCGTGGAAGCCAACGACGATGTGCTCCGACAGGCCGCAATCGCCAACGCGCAGGCCATCGGTGCCGGTCACACCTTTGTGGTGCTGATCCGACAGGCATTTCCAATCAATGTCCTGGGACGCATCAAGGATTGCTTCGAGGTGTGCACCATTCACTGCGCAACCGCCAATCCGGTCGAGGTGATTGTCGCTCGCACCGCTCAGGGCCGCGGGGTGCTGGGCGTTGTGGATGGCAGCGGACCCAAAGGCGTGGAGACCGAGGCCGACGTCACCAAGCGCAAAGAATTCCTGCGCACGATCGGCTACAAGCGGTGATGCGTTCGGCCACGTTTTTCATTGCCCGGCTTGCTTGAGTGCGCCACGGTGTCAGACGGTGCCCAGCCTTTGGTGTGTACCGCCGCACTGCGGAAGTTCATCTCGCGCCCCGCTGCTCAGACCCCTCTCCCGCGGGGGTAGGAAAGGCCAGCGCCTCTTTTCAGAGGCACGTTGACGAGACGCAGTCGATTGCGTGCCGGGTGGGCATCCCAACTCCGGGCGACAGTCGATGATGCCGCGCCTGCAGTTTATTGGTCCGCTTGGCGTTCCCCAGACAGTTCCACGGGAATTTTCCACAATGGGTTGGCATTTGACGCTTCAAAGGTCTTGAAGTCCACAGTGCAGAATCCATATTTTCTTAGAAGGCAGGGAATGTGCAAAGCTCATCTACAGTGAAAACTTTTGCATCTGACCGAGAAGGCCATCGCCTGTGAAAGAAAATAATGTTCTGAAAACAAAAGAGTTGCCATTCATTTTCAAAGCTTTTTTGGCCCTTAGTTTGCCTTCGTTTCTTGTCGCTGTTTTCTCAGTGTGAATCTGTCTCTGGGCATGTCAAGGCAATCGCCCATTTACCGAGCGACTGTCAGAGGTAGGCGGGAGGGGGGAAGGATGTCTTTAGTGGCGTGCTTTGATGGGAGTTGGAAAGGCGGCAATGTACGCAGGCTGTTCCTCGGGATGTTTATGCTGCCGTGGATATGCTTGCTTTCCTGCCCCGTCCATGCCCAGACATTTGCTGATTCCCGTTTTGGTGCGGAGACCGTTGTGACTCTGCCGACATTTACTCCCGTCGGGGTCACCTTCGCGCCAGATGGACGCATGTTCATCTGGCAGAAGAACGGCATTGTTCGCATCTACAAAAACGGTGTTCTACTCGGTGAGCCGTTTATTGACATCAGTTCCAAGACAAACAATTTCCATGATCGCGGCCTGCTGGGTTTTGCGCTGGACCCCAATTTCGCCACCAACGGATACGCCTATCTCTTCTACACCTATGAGGACGGCAGCACGCCAAACGACGGCGCGAAAACGGCGCAGTTGATCCGGGTGACGGCAGATCCGGCCAACCCGGACGTGGCCCTTCCCTCTAGTGAAGTGGTGCTTCTTGGTTCGATCACCACACCCCCGTGCAGCAGTCATCCGGCTGGATCCGACTGCATTCCGGCCGATGCGATCTCCCACACCGTGGGCATGATCCGGTTTCTGCCTGATGGTACTCTGCTGCTCAGCAACGGCGATGGGGCGGATTTCAATGTAGTGGACTCCCGGGCTCTGCGCGCACAGGATCTGAACAGCTATGCCGGAAAAATTCTGCGCATCCGGCCGGATGGCACCGCACCCCCTGACAATCCGTTCTATGACGGTACGAATTCCATCCACTCCAAGGTGTATGCCTATGGGTTGCGCAACCCATATCGTTTTTTTGTCGATCAGGCCACCGGTCGGGCCTACTACGGCGATGTCGGCTGGAATAGCAGGGAGGAAGTGAACACGGGTCGCGGGGTGAACTTCGGTTGGCCCTGTTATGAAGGCAATGGCCCCCAGCCTCAATATCAATCGGCATTCGCACTGTGCCAAAGTCTGCCCGCCGCTGCCGTGACCAACCCGTTCTACACCTATTCGCACGCAGAAGGCGCCACGATCATCGCCGGCCCTGTCTATACCGCCACGGCGTACCCGAGCCTCTACCAAGGCAATCTGTTTCTTGCCGACTTTACCGATCAGTGGATTCGCCGCGTCGTGCTCGATGCCGCGGGTAATCTGGTCAGCGTGGCCGAGTTTGCTACCGACGTTGGTGGCATCGTGCATCTGGAACTGGGCCCCGATGGGATGCTCTACTATGTAGACATTCTTTCAGGCGAAGTGCGGCGGATTCGCTTCAACGGCCCGGTGGCCAAGGCAACGGCGACACCGCAATATGGCTACTCACCGCTCACGGTCAATTTCTCCAGCGCCGGCACACTAAACCCCGGCCAAGGCCCCCTCAGCTACCACTGGGATTTCGGTGATGGCACGAGCTCGACTGAGCCCGATCCTTCCCACATCTACATCAGCAGCACCGTGCGTCAGTTCCCCGTTGTGCTCACGGTCACCGACAGTGAGGGCGTGGTGAGCCAGGCGTTCCTCACCGTCACCGTCGGCAGTTTACCCCCCACGGCAACGATCGCTGCACCCGCCGATAACACAGTGGTCTTCCCGGGTGACGTCATCACCTTCTCCGGCTCGGCCACTGACCCCGATGAAGGGACTCTCCCTCCTTCCGCTCTGAGTTGGCAAGTCCTGTTGCACCACAACGAGCACGTCCATCCCATGCTCACCATCACCGGTTCCGGTGGCAGCTTGACGGCAGAATCCCACGGGCCGGGCACGTACAGCTACGAAATTATCCTCACCGCACGAGACAGCTCCGGTCTCACTGACACCAAGCGAGTCAATCTGCCTCTTGTCAAGGCCACCTATCGCATCAACGCGGGTGGGCCGTCGTACACGGACACGCAGGGGCGGGTGTGGAGTGCCGACCAAGGGTTCAACACCGGGTTTAGCGCTTCGGTGACGAATCCGATTGCTGGGACTGAGGACGATGTTTTGTTCCAGAGCGAGCGTTGGGATCCGGCGTCGGGGTCGGAGCTGGTCTATGCGCTGCCGGTGGCCAATGGCAGCTATCGGGTGAATCTGTATTTTGCGGACATCTACACGGGGACACACGGTGTGGGGTTGCGTGTGTTCGATGTGCTGCTGGAAGGTGTGTTGGTGCTGGACGATCTGGACATTTTCCGTGAGGTGGGTGCGTTTGCGGCGCTGGTGAAGACGTTCGATGTCACGGTGACCGACGGGGTGCTGAACATTGAGTTTCGTCATGTCATCGAAAACCCCAAGATTTCCGCAATCGAGGTCATTGCACTCAACAGTCCATAACCAATACCTCAGACGATGCCCCGTACACTTGGGCTCTGTGAGGCACAGATACCGTTCGGTTGGCTTGTGAGATAGGATTCAGCCAGGCTCACCGGGCTCAAGTTGAGTATCGAAATGCAAGATCCCCCCTGTGTGTGACGTGCACCTTGCGCAGCAGAGGCTCGACGCGCTTGCCGAGGCTGGGGAGAGGCTCGAAGTCAGGCGTGGGGACTACAACCGGGTGCGGCTGCACAGTGGCTGGGCTTCCGACGCCGGGGAAGTTCGCAGTGACCGCCGCCGCGGGGCGGGCGCTTCTACCCACAAGACTGGTCTTAGCCATTGGGTGCTATTGTGATCCTCTGCGCACATGCTCGATGGGAGGATGGAGATGACGGACTGGAAGCCCGGCGCGTTGCTGCGCGTGCTGCTGGTTTGGACCGGGGTGGTGATGACGTTGGTGTGGCTGCCACTGCTGCGCGGTCCGATGGACGGTCCGAGCTACCAGTGGGGGTGGCCGCCGGGGCTGCGCGGCAGCGGGGTGGGAGGCGACTACTGGGTGGTGGTGCTGACGGCGGCGGTGGGGTTGAGCGTACTCTGGCTGGGTTGGCGCGGCGCCCGCCGCCCGGTCCACTTCCTTCTGCCCCTGTGGCACCTGCCGCCGGCCGCCGCGGTGGCTCGGGTGTGGTGGCGGGACTCGCAGATGCTGCGCTTTCGCGGCGACACGCTCGGTATTGACATCTCGCTCAGCTGGATGGCGGCGGCGCTCCTTGCCGGGATGTTCCTGCTGGCGGTGCTGTGGGCCGTGCGCGACTGGCCCCACAGCGCCGGCCGCGCCGCACCGCCTTGGGGCCGCGCCAATCGTGGCCTGTTGCTGCTGGCCGGTGCGCTGCTCCCGGTCCAGTTCGTCCTTCTGCGTTTCGGCAAGCCGCACGGCACCACCGACCAGCTCGGCGTCATCCTCATCCTGCTCCAGTGGCTGCTGCTGAACCTGTCGTTCGCCGTGCGTCGCAGCACTCCGTCGGTCACCCGCGGAGTGTCCTGACGACGGACGCGCCGGCGCAAGCCTGGGTGACGGGTGACAGGGGGCAGCGAGCCGTAGCGGGTTGAGGGTCGCCGAACGACTGAGAGATGACGGCGGAAGGCTCGAGTGGCGGAGAGGGTGGGATTCGAACCCACGAGGCCGGTTTTCGCCAGCCTACCCGCTTTCGAGGCGGGCTCTTTCAACCGCTCAGACACCTCTCCGCAGCAATTCCCTAAACTATCAGACCACCACTCCTCAGACAACCCGGCCTGCGCGCGTTGCCTGCCTGCCGACCGATATGGCCATCGGAGTGTTTGCTCCAGCTCATCGGCGCGCGGCGAAGAAGGCCTGCAGCAGTGCGGCACACTCATCGGCCAGCACCCCGCTGGTGATTTCGACGCGATGATTCAACTGCGGGTGGTCGGCAATGCGGAACAGCGTACGCACCGCTCCAGCGCGGGGGTCTTCGGCACCGTAGACCAGCCGGGCAATGCGTGCCTGCACCAGTGCGCCGGCGCACATGGCACAGGGTTCGATCGTGACATACAGCGTCGCACCCACAAGCCGGTGATTGCCCCTGACCTGCGCTGCCTTGCGCAGCACGAGGATTTCGGCATGCGCCGTCGGATCGCAGTCACGGAGGGTTCGGTTGCCGGCGCGGGCCACAATGCGTCCCTCATGCACCAGGATTGCACCCACGGGCACCTCACCGACACGTTCGGCTGCGCGCGCTTCTTCCAGGGCCTCGCGCATCAGGGGTACGTCTTCGATTGTCGGGGGCACAGGCGTATTCTAGGGGTTCTGCGGTGCCGAAGTCGAGCGCAGCGCCAAGGGCGCAATCGGTGGGCTGCCGACCCCGCTTGACATTGTTGCGCTTCGCCCGCACACTACGGCTATGCGAAACTTGCTGCGACGCATCTTCCTGGCGGATCTTCTTCAGGGCCTGTGGGTGACGTTTCGCTATCAGCACCCACGGAACATCTACACCGAGCAGTACCCCTTGGAGCGCCCTCCTGTGGCTGAACGTTACCGGGGTGCACCGCGTTTGAACACCAATCCGGCCACGGGGGAAACCCTTTGCATCGCCTGCAATCTGTGTGCGCTCGCCTGTCCAGAAAACCTGATTGTCGTCGGTTGGCAGCGGGATGACGTTACCCGCCGCAAGGTGCTCACAACTTTCACGTACGACCTTTCGCGCTGCATGTTCTGCGGCTTGTGCGAAGATGCCTGCCCGACCGATGCGCTCGAGCTGACCCAGGACTTCGAGCTGGCTTCCTACTCCCGCGAGGGTGCGATCTGGGATCGCAATCGCCTTGAGCAGGGGCCGACCCCGGCCCACTACACACATTAAGCCCGTTTGCGCGGCCGGACGTTCTCGTTTGCGACGGCCAATGTGCCGACTGGCTTGCACGGCCGCACAGGCTTGCGCTATACATCGGCGCGACCTTTCGTAGCAGTACGAGGGCAGCGGCGCGGTCCTGTTTATGGAGCTCCGCAAAGATCCGATCACGCGCAGTTGGGTGGTGGTGGGCCATCGCGAGCGCCCGCCTGTGGCCGCCGAGCCCTGCCCACTCTGCCCTGGACAGGAATCCCTGTCCAAGACAGTCTTCGTGCTGCCCGAAACGGGCGAATGGCAGGTGCGCGTGATCCCGCATTTCGACCCGCTCTACCGCATCGAAAGCGAAGCCGCACGCCAGGCCGAAGGCATCTATGACCGCATGCTGCCACTGGGCGCCCACGAAATCCTGATCGAAACGCGCGAACACCACCTCCGCACCTCGCAGATGCCGGACGAAGCCATCGAACGCATACTCGACGCCTACGCGCACCGCATCCGGGATCTGAAACTCGACCTCCGCTTCAAGTACGTCACCGTATTCAAGAACTGCGGACCGCTGGCCGGCGAGGAATGGTCACATTCCCACTCACAGATCACCGCCACCACGTTTGTGCCCCGGCGCATCCTCTATGAACTGCGTGCCGCGCGCGACTACTTCCAGCAGAAGGAACGCTGCGTCTTTTGCGACATCCTGCGTCAGGAGGAACGCCAGGGCAAACGGCTCGTGGACACCGAGGGCGAATACCTGGCTTTTTGCCCCTATGCGTCCCGGGTGCCGTATGAAGTCTGGCTGATCGGACGCAAACACAACCATCAGTTTGAAACGCCCCGGCCGGGTGCCCGCCGTCGTGACCTGGCGGCTCTGCTCGGACGCACCCTGCGTCGGCTCGGTCAGGTGGCCGCCGATTATCACCTGGTCGTGCATACCGCGCCCAACACGCAGCACACCAAAGCCGAGCTGAGCGACTACTGGAAAACCCTCGCCGAGGATTATCACTGGCACATCGAAATCCTTCCGATTGTGGAGCAGCGCAGCAAGTCGTACAGCATCAAGGAGGTTTACTTCAACGCTTTGCCGCCCGAACAGGCTGCCGAACGGCTCCGGCAGATCGATCCGGGCGCTGTGTAGTGCGGGGCCGCATGCGTAACCCAGTTGCTCACTCCCGCCGTTTCTCTGCCGCCGATCGGCTGACCGGCCAGCGCGGCGGCCTCTTCGCTACCGTGCTCGTGTTGCTTCTCGTCGTCGCCCTGCTCGCTGGCCTCTATCTTTTTCGCCGACCGATTCTTCGCGGGATAGGTGGGTTCTGGGTCGTGGATGAGCCACCGCAGCCTGCCGACGCCATCCTCCTGCTTGGTGACGACAACTATTTCGCTGAGCGCGCAGCGCGGGCTGCTGAGCTCTACCGCGCCGGCTGGGCTCCGCGGATTGTCGCCAGCGGCCGTTGGCTCCGACCGTACATTTCCATCGCCGACCTGATGGAGCGTGATCTGGCAGAACGCGGCATCCCCACCGCCGCCATTGTGCGGTACCCGAACCGGGCGGCGAACACCTTCGAGGAAGCGCAGGCGCTGCTCGAGCTGGCCCGTGCGCAGCGATGGCGCCGCCTGCTGGTGGTGACCTCGAATTCCCACACCCGCCGCGCCCGGTACCTCTTCCGGAACGTTTTTGGAACAGAAGCCGAGATTCGCGTTGTCGCTGCGCCGGATTCCGCGTATGACCCGCGGGTTTGGTGGCAGACGCGCGCCGGCGTGAAAACATTTTTCTACGAAACGGTCGGTATGATCGTTGCCCTCTGGGAAGTGAATCGCCACGCGCTGGCGCCGGCGTCTCCCTAGTTCGGCTCACCCCCACAGGGGGTTCAGGCCGATGCGCTTGTTTTGCGGCGGGAGTGCTCTCCGGCCGCACCGTTAGTGGGCTGGTGGCAGATGCGCAAGAAAGCGTTTACAGCGCGTGCCTGCTGTACTATAGTGCAACCGCCCGACCGGCTCTCCGCACGCTGATTTCCGGTGGGGCGGTATTGCCTTCCTGGGGGTCATCATGTGGCGCCGACAGGACGATAAGCCTGCCCCGCATCCTGAGGAGCGAGGACCCGCGTCTACAGCGACCACCGCAGATGTGTCGCCCCCGCGCACCCCGCCGGCGCGCAGTGCCACGACACTGCTCAGCCCGGGGACCACGGTGCGCGGCGAAATTTTCGGCAACGAGGATTTGTATCTGGACGGTGTGGTACGAGGCACGGTTCGACTGGATGGCGCCCAGGTCACCATTGGGCCCCGCGGTCGCATCTACGCCGACGTTGAGGCCGATCAGATCGTCGTGCAGGGACAGGTCGAAGGCCATCTGCGCGCACGGCGTCGCGTTGAGGTGGGCAGTGCCGGAGTAGTGCGCGGCGATATCTACGCCGCACGGCTGCACGTGCAGGAGGGCGCAGTGGTCTGTGGCCAGGTGAAGCTTGAAGGAGGCGAGCGGCTCGACTCGTCTGCGCACCCGCTCCCATCGCCCGAGCCGGTGCGCGCAGCCGAGTCCGCTCATCCCCGCGAGGGGAGCGAACCGAAAGACCGGGTACACTGAGCGATGAGCTTGCTGGACAAATTTCGTACCCACGCGGCGCCGCCTGCTGCTTCGAGGTCTCCGCGCCTAGCCGAACCTTCTGTGGTGCCGCGGAACATTCGCGTCTCCAACGGATTGAAGGATTTTCTTTGGTTGATTGGAGACGTGCAGCACGGCCAGTTGCTCGATTTCGGCACCGTATGGCAGTCCACGGTCAGCTTCTTCACCGAACGTCGCTTCAAGGTGTACACCGCCGACCTGCTGCGCACCTGGCGCGATTTCCTCGCCGAGGATGAACGTCGGCGCATCGCTGCGGCCCGCCGCCCGGGCGCCGAAGTCCAGCCGCCCGATTACGCCGGACTGGCCGACGCCTTCATTGCCGCCAACCTGGCGTATGCGCCGGAAACGTTCCGGGCCGTTCTCGCTTGGGACCTGTTCGATTACCTGCCTGAAGAGGTCTCCCGCCGCATTGTGGACCAGCTCTATGGGCTGCTGCAGCCGGGAGGCGTGGTCCTGGCGATGTTTCACAGCCGGTTGCCAGACGCCTTCCATCGCTACCGTGTGCTGGATGGGCAACACATCGAAGTACTCCACGCGCCACCCTTGCTGCCGCCCCTGCGGGTCTTTCAGAATCGCGAAATCCTCGCCCTGTTTGAGCGCTTCCGCTCCTCGAAAACCTACGTCGGTCGCGACCAGCTTCGCGAAGGCCTGTTTGCCAAGTAGTTCGCCTTCGGGTACTCAGTCCGCGCAGCGGGATGGAAGTCCAACCTGCTGCCCCGCAGAATTTCGCACCCCGGAAACCTGGAGGGAGCGCTCCGGAATCTTCCACAGCTCCGGAACGATTGTGCTTGCTTGTGGCTTCTGGAAGGAGTAAAAAGAAGATGGATGCTTCGGGAGGGGCTATGACTCCACCGGGCATAGAAGTTTGCTGAGTTCGTTCTCACACCGCTCATGCGGTGCGAAACCGCCGGCGGCCACTCCGCAGATGCCAAGTGGTCGCGACGGCCTTCCACAAAGTGGCAGAACGGGGAGCTGCCGGGCTCCCCGTTCTGTTTTTCACCTTGCATTCCGGATTATCGCTCGACCGGCGGAGCTGGCGGGCGCGCTGCTGGAGGTGCGGGAGCCCTGCGTGGCTGCGGGCTGCCGTGCCCCCACCGCGGCCCCCGCCTCGGGCCCGGCCGATCCCGGAACTGCCTAGCCAACCGCTTCTGGTGGAGCTGCTTGAGCCGTTCCCGCTGCTCCGCGGTCAGCAGATTGCGTACAGCCAGGCTGTGGTCAAACTGCGCCAGCCGGGTCTGCAGTTCAAGCTCGTTGATCTCCCGCAGCTTTCGTTCAATGGCTCCGCGATCCGTGTTTTCGGCGCGCAGCAGGGCGGCCAGCTCCAGTCGTTTGGTGCGCAGGGCAGCCCGCCGTTGAATCTCCTGCTTGGCAAACTCGAGCTGCGCCGAGTCGATTTTCGCGGCCTGGTCCTCGGTGATGCCTAGCTGCTGGCGCAGCGCCGGGTTGCGCGGAATCCCGATTGGGCCCAGACCCAGACCCAGGCCCAGACCGCGCCCGGCACGCAGCCCACACCCAGATCTCCAGCCGGGGCAGGGAGCCGGCCAGGTGCTGGGTTCCTGAACCAGCATGTTGTTCGTTGTCGTTTGGTTTCCCACCCCGGGCGGTGCGGATGCTGTCATCTGTGCCTGTGCTAGGCACGGCAACAAGAGAGCGGTCAGAATGAATTTCCCCACATGCATTGCTCTGCCCCCTTTCCTTTCACCCCGATTTATGAAACCCGAGCCGGGCCGCGAAGTTGCGCGACCTTGCAAAACTGGCTGTCTCCGGTTGGATTTGGTATATTGCTGCCACAGTGGTTTCCTCGCACGGGTTGAACCGTCGGATGCGAGGAGACAAAGATGCGCGTCTTGCTGGTCCACCCCAGTCCCCTGATGTATTCGGAAATCTACCTGCGCCTGGAGCCGCTGGGGCTCGAGCTGGTGGCCCAAGCAGCGCGTCGCGCCGGCCATACGGTGCGCCTGCTCGACCTGCAGGTCTTCCGCCACCGTGACTTCTTCGCTCTGCTCGAGGATTGGCAACCCCAGGCCATCGGGTTTTCCCTGAACTACCTGGCCAATGTTCCGGAAGTGATCGACTTGATCCGTGCCGCTCGACAGCGGCGGCCCGAGGCATTTTTGTTTGTGGGCGGGCACAGCGCGTCGTTCACCGCACGGGAAATCCTCGAGCACGCGCAGGGCGCACTGGACTGTGTGGTGCGGGGCGAAGGCGAAGGCATCCTCGCGGAGCTGTTGGAAGCCGCTGCCGACGACCGGAGCCGCCTGCTTCGCCTCCCGGGCGTGGTTTCCCTGGACGGCGAAGGGCCGCCGCCGAAGCTGCTGCCTACGCTCGATGCGGTGCAGCCGGCGCGCGACCTGTTGCCCAAGCGTCGGAAATACTTCATCGGCGTGCTCGACCCGTGTGCATCCATCGAATTTACCCGCGGCTGCCCCTGGGACTGTGTGTTCTGCAGTGCCTGGACGTTCTACGGTCGCAGCTATCGCCAGGTCAGCCCGGAGGCCGCGGCCGAAGATCTGGCTTCGATTCGCGAACCCGGCGTGTTCATCGTAGACGATGTCGCCTTCATCCATGCTGAGCACGGATTCGCCATCGGGCGCGAAATCGAGCGGCGCGGCATCCGCAAGCAGTACTATCTGGAAACCCGTGGCGATGTGCTGCTGCGCAACCGGGAAGTGTTCGAGTACTGGAAACGGCTTGGATTGGCCTACATGTTCCTGGGTCTGGAGGCCATTGATGAAGAAGGTTTGCGCCGGCATCGCAAGCGCGTCAGCTTGGGCAGAAACTTTGAGGCACTGGAGGTGGCCCGCCAGTTGGGCCTGGTTGTCGCCGTCAACATCATCGCCGACCCGGACTGGGATGAGCAACGCTTCCGCCTCATCCGGGAATGGGCGCTGAGCGTGCCCGAGATTGTCCATCTGACCGTCAACACGCCCTATCCGGGCACCGAAACCTGGCGCACCGAATCCCGTCGATTCGTCACGCGCGACTACCGCCTGTTCGATGTCCAACACGCCGTGCTCCCCACTCGGCTGCCGCTCGAGCGGTTCTACGCCGAGTTGGTCGCCACCCAGCAAGTCCTGAATCGCAAGCATCTCGGCTGGGCTGCGCTCCGCCGCACCCTGGGCATCGTCGTCCGGCACCTGATGCACGGACAGACGAATTTCCTCCGCATGCTTTGGAAGTTTTCTTCCGTCTACGACCCGCAACGCCAACTCGCCGACCACCGCCGGCCGGTGCGCTACGAAATGCGCTTGCCGGAGCCGCTCGGCCAGCGTCTGCTGCGTCCGGAAGAGCTGTTCGTGCACCTCCCGTCCCCCGCTGCGGGTGCGGCCCGCGGGCACTGAGCTTGGGGCGATTCATCCGCCTGCGTCGCGCACGCCCAGGAGACGAAGTACCACGGCGTTCCATCCCCGGGGGCCGGGCGCAGGTGCCGGTTCGATGTGCGGCAGCTTGCGCAGTACGTCCGGGTCGTAGCAGCCGTCCGGGCGGGGGAGCAGCACGGGGTGGGTGACCGCGGCCAGCATCGGCAGGTCGTTGGCTGCGTCGCCCAACGCGATGGTGTGGAGACCCCGGCGGCGCAAACGGCTGGGGCTGTGAAAAAGCTCGAGCAGAATGCGCACCGCCCGGCCCTTGTCGCTGCCCGCGTGCAGATGCCAGAAGCGCCCGCCGCGCGTCACTTCCAGACCCCGCGCGCGCGCCAGGGCAACGAATTTTGTCGCAGCCGCTTCGTCGTTGCCAGCCAGAAAAAACGGCTCGTCAAAGTCGCGCTGGCGCGCCAGTTCTGCCAGCCGCAGCGGCAGATTCGTGTTCTGGGCAATCTCCCGGGCACTCATCTGGTGGAATCCAACAGCTTGCGTGCCCGAGACCGCCGCAATTTCCTCAAACGCGCTCACGATCTCCCGGTAGGGCCGGCCGAGCGCAATGCAGTGGTATTTCCCGATGCGAGTCGCACCGCCAATATGCTGGGGGAAATATCCGTGGGGAATAAAAATTCCGCCACCGTTCTCGGTGATGAACGGATCGGAGTTGCCGATCTTGCGCCGCAGGTATTCAACCTCAGCGCGCGTCTTGCTGGTGCAGAAGATCAGCGGGATGCGCCGCCGGGCGATTTCGGCGAGCGCCGGCGCAGCCTCGGCCCAGGAGTAGCTGCGCGCATCGAGCAGAGTGCCATCGAGGTCGGTCAGGATGACGGTATCAGTCGGCAGCACGTTGCTTACAGGTGACGGAAGCTCTCTTCGGCTTCCCCTTCCCGGGACTTCAGTTGGGTCTGCAGCCAGTCGCGAGCCAGATCGCGGGCCCCATAGCCGAAGGCGATGGCCACCGCCAGCACAATGCCCCCGAACAGAATCGCGAAGGTGAGCAGCAGCGCCGACCGGCCGATGCGCAGTTGCTCGAGCGCCATCACGATGGCCAGCAGCATGACCAGAACCCGCACCGTGCCGGCCATCAACCGCGCAGCCGGCCACTGCGCATTCACCGCGGCCAGCAGCGTGCTGCGGGCC
>JAIMBE010000178.1 GCA_023511565.1 Bacillota bacterium | reverse complement strand
GTGCCTGCTGGGGGTGGAATTTCTGTACCCACTCGAATGACGGTTTCGGATGTGAAGCGCTTTTCAGTTGCTGTTTCCCGCCACAACCACGGATGCAGCGGGGCAGCTGTTTTGTCCTGTCCGGTTCTACTTTTCAGCAAAACGTGTTCCCCACAGCTCACCTGTTTTCTGCTCCGAAGCCCCTGGGGACCGGCAGAATCTCTTCCTGATGGAATGCTGTTTGCACGGAAGATTCGGTGGAGGATTCGTGTGCGCGGGTGGCCGCGCACCAAGGAGACTCCGTAAGGACAAGAGGTCGGAGGAACGTCTGAGCCCCCAGCCCCGATGAACGCCGAAGACGCCTTTCTGGAATTGCTGGTCGACACGCTGGAAGGACTCGACCGTCCCGCGCGCGCCCAGTTCCTGCAGCGCTTCTTCCGCAGCGTGGCCCACGTGGAGCTGACCGAGGAGCTGGCGCTGCACTACTGGGAGCAGGTCCTCGAGCGCCGCAAGGAGCTCTCCGAAAGTCAGGGCAAACCGGTTTCGCTGAAGACGGCGCTGGTTTCCGTGATGGCTGCCGCCGACCTGCTGCGGCTGCCTGTGCTCATGGAGTATGCGGAGTTGAAGCAGTTGCGCATCAATGCGGCCACCGATGCGCTCACCGGTCTCTACAATCGCCGGCTCTTCGACGAACAGTTCACGCGCGAGTTGAACCGCGCCCAGCGCCACGCCCATCCGCTCGCTCTGATTCTTCTCGACCTGCACAGGTTCAAAGAGGTGAACGATCGCCACGGGCACGTTCAGGGTGATCGTGTGCTCGAAGCGGCCGCGCGCACCCTGTGGCGTTCGATTCGCGCTTCCGACTACGCGTTTCGCATCGGTGGCGATGAGTTTGCCCTGCTGCTGCCCCAAGCCGATGCCGACGACGCCCACAAGCTGGCCCAGCGCGTCCGTGCCAACTACGAAGCGGCGGTGCTTCCAATGAAGCTGGAACTGTTGCCGGCCATGGACTACGGCGTCGCCGTCTATCCGCAGGATGGCGAAACCAAAGACGTGCTGATTCGTGTCGCCGACGAACGTCTCTACCAGATGAAGGGTCTCCCGCGGCAGAAGCCCGCGGTGCGTCGGGAAGCGCCGGCGGAACGGCCGGCGGTGTCCCCGCGTGCTGAGCCGACGACCCGGCCGCCGGCGGGAATCGAACGCCGACGGTGGGAGCGCGTCCCGCTCACCGGCACCCGCGCCTACGCCGTTTTGGGCGAAGAAGGAGGCCGCACCGCCCGCGTCCTGGACCTCAGCTACGGCGGCGTGGCTCTGCAGATGGAGAACCCCGAACAGGCACCCCACCTCTTCCAGGCCGTGCTCCACGTACCCATCCTGCCGCCGGTCAAGGTCCAACTGCGCAAAGCGTACGTCCGAGCGGAAGCCAACGGCCCGCGCGTTGGCTGTGCCTTTGTCTCCTGACGGTGGCCGGAGCCGGCTTCGCTTTGCATCCGGGCGCGTTCCTGCTAGCCTAGCGGGCGGCGCATGTTTCGTTTCGAGTGCGTTCTCGTCACCGGCGGTGCCGGGTTCATTGGTTCGCATCTCTGCGAAGCACTGTTGCGCCGCGGCGTCCGCCTGACCCTCGTGGATCGCTTGGACGACTTCTACGCCCCGGCCTGGAAGCAGGCCAATCTCGAAGACCTGCGCGCCATTGCGCCGTTTGAGTTCTCTCCGGCCGATATCTGCGATCGGGCTGCACTCGAGCGCGCGTTCGATCATGCGCAGCCCGAAGCGGTCGTGCACCTGGCCGCGCGGGCCGGCGTGCGGCCTTCGGTGGAAGACCCGTTGCTCTTTGAACGCATCAACGTCACCGGCACACTGCATGTCCTGGAGCTCTGTCGCCAATTCAGCGTTCGCAAGCTCATTTTTGGCTCTTCCAGCTCGGTCTACGGCGCTTCCGCGCCCGTCCCGTTCCGCGAGGATCAGGCGGAACTTCATCCGGTCTCTCCCTATGCGGCCACGAAACTGGCCGGCGAGCGGTTCTGTTACGCCTACGCGCACCTGTTTCGCTTGCCTGTGGTCTGCCTGCGCCTGTTCACGGTCTATGGTCCGCGCCAGCGACCCGATCTCGCCATCCACAAATTTGTTGCCTTGCTCGAGGCAGGTCAGCCCCTGCCGATCTTCGGCGACGGCTCGAGCGGGCGCGACTACACCTACGTGGACGACATTGTTGCCGGCTTGCTCGCGGCCCTGGAGTTCGATCCGGCCACCTCGTCTTCCGGGACACCGTTCGAGATCTTCAATCTGGGCAACTCTCGTCCGGTCACACTGAACGAGCTCGTGGCCGTGCTGGAGCGGGTCACCGGACGCAGGGCCCGGCGCGAGTACCGTCCCGCACAGGTTGGGGATGTTCCACTCACCTGGGCCGATATCAGCAAGGCGGAGCGGTGGCTTGGCTACCGGCCGGCAACTTCGCTGGAAGAAGGCCTGCGCCGGTTCGTGGCCTGGTACCGCTCGACCACCCCCCACCGTCGAGCTTGAGCCGGAGGCCCCCGGCGCTGAGATTTCACTGGACAAACAGCGTCCAATAGATAGATAATTACCTATATGAGATCGACCGCCAAACGCCTGGGGTCCAGCAAAACGGTGGAAGTGCAGTTGAAGGCGGTCGCCGATCCCACGCGGCGGCGGATCTTGGAGCTGCTGAAGCGGCGGGGCTGCTGTTCGCTCGACGTGGTACGGGCTTCCGACCCGGGCATGTGCGTCTGCGATCTGCAGGCGCAGCTCGGGCTCACCCAACCGACGGTGACCTACCATCTGCAACTGCTGCGCGCGGCGGGATTGATCACCACGCGTCGGATTGGCCGGTGGCTCTACTGCAGACGCAACGAAGAAGCCCTCAACCGACTGAGCCGGCAGTTGAAGGAGCTGTGAATTTTTTTTTGTCCTCACAGATAGATCTTTATCAATCTATGGAAGGAGCCAAGCCATGACCCTGAATCCGACCCGGCCAGACAAAGAAGCGATTCGCGATGCGGTGACGAGCACGTACGGGGCCGTCGCCAGAAGCCGCCACCGCACCCAGTCGGAGGCGGCCTGCTGTGGTCCGCAGGAGCTGCCATTGCTGGATTACTCAACGGAAGAAATCGCTTCGGTGCCTCCCGGTGCCTATCTCGGCGAGGGGAGCGGCAACCCGGTGCGTTTTGCCGGGCTCGCGCCGGGAGAAACGGTGGTCGACCTGGGGGCCGGCGCCGGCATGGATTCATTTCTCGCGGCCAACCGAGTCGGCCCGGCCGGCTCCGTCTATGGCTTCGACCTGACGCCCGAGATGGTCGACCGTGCCCGGCGGATCGCCGCCGCTGCCGGCATTCGCAACGTTCGTTTCGAGCTGGCCGATATCGAACATCTGCCGCTCGCGGAGGCCTCGGTGGATGTGGCCATCAGCAACTGCGTCATCAACCTGACGCCGGACAAGCGTGCCGTCTATCGCGAAATTTTCCGTGTCCTGCGGCCCGGCGGCCGGATCTCGGTGGCCGATATTGTCTTGCGGGGGACGCCGGAGGCGGTGGCTGCATTCCGCACCTTGACCACGACGGAAAACTGGTGCGCCTGTGTCGCCGGTGCGCTCCGCGAGGAAGACTATCTGGCGATCCTCCGCGAAGTCGGTTTCACCGATGTGCAGATTGTGGCCGAGCGGGCTGGGCAGATCCAGCCCGGCGGCGATGTGCGCAGTGTAGCCATCACCCTCACAGCGCGCAAACCGGCTTAGCGCCGTCCACCCGCAGGTCCGCGGGGAAATCCCCGGGGCGGTACGCGTTTTGGCCGGGTCGGCTCAGTCGTATTTTTCGTAGTGGATCTGTTTGCGGTCGAGCCCGAATTCGTTCTTCAGGAGGTTGCGGACGTCGTCGACCATCGCTTTCAGGCCGCAGATGTACACAGCGAAGTCCCGCAAATCGCCGAATCGCTTTCGGAGCTGTTCCTGCACGTAGCCCGTTGCGCCGCGCCAGTCTGCCGGCGGCCGGCTCAGGGTGGGCACGAAGTGGAAATTCCGATGTTGCTCGGCGAGCTGTTCAAATTCGTTGCGGTAGAGGATTGTCTCCGGGTAACGCACCCCGAAGATCAGCCACACCTGCGTGCTTTCGGGCAGGCCGCGTCCCAGCAAGTCGTGCAGCATGCCGCGAATCGGCGCAATGCCGGTGCCCGTGGCCAGAAAGAGCACCCGTGCCGGCAGTGGATGCTGCACCACAAAAAAACCGTGGGGGCCGCTGAACTCCATCTCGGACCCGGGTGCCAGGTCGCACAGATAGTTGGAGAACACGCCCCCGCGGACACGGTTCAGACACAGGTCGAACCGGCGGCCGTCATCCGGAG
>JAIMBE010000177.1 GCA_023511565.1 Bacillota bacterium | reverse complement strand
TCGAGCAGTGAAGCGTTCCGCAGCGTGCAGTACATCATGACCGAGGTCGAGTTCGGCTGGCTGGTGCGTTCGATTCATTCCTGGGGTGCGAACCTGATGATCTTCGCGGCCTTCGCCCATATGTTCAGCGTTCTTTTCCTGAAGGCCTACCGCAAGCCGCGCGAGCTGACCTGGGTCAGCGGGATGATCCTGCTGCTGCTAGCGCTGGCGTTCGGCTTCAGCGGCTATCTGCTGCCGTGGAACACACTGGCATTTTTCGCCACCAAAGTCGGCACCGACATCGTCGCGCAGGTGCCTTGGGTCGGGGACTGGCTGAAGGTGTTTCTGCGCGGGGGCGAGGAGGTCACCGGGGCCACCCTGACGCGTTTTTTTGGTTTCCACGTCGCCGTGTTGCCCGGGTTGACCACCCTGCTGCTGATCGTTCATCTGCTGCTGGTGCAGCGGTTCGGGATCAGTGTGCCGCCGTCACTGGAGGCCGAATGGCAGGCGCTGCCGCCCGAGCAACGGGAGATCAAGTTCTTCCCCAACTTTCTGCTCCGCGAGCTGATGGCCTGGTACGTGGCCCTGGGCATACTGGGTGCGCTGGCCGCACTGGCACCCTGGAAGCTCGGCACCGAGGCCGACCCTTTTGCCCCTGCACCGGCTGGGATACGCCCGGAGTGGTACTTCCTGTTCATGTTTGAGACGCTGAAGCTACTGCCGGCGCGCATCTGGATTTTCGAAGGGGAACAGGTTGGCGTAGTAGCCTTCGGCCTGGCTGCAATCGTGTGGCTGTTGCTGCCCTTCTTGGACGGCAACGCCGCCGGGCGACGCGCACGCTGGATCACAGGCCTGGGCTTCTTTGCCTTGGCGTACATGGCGGGCATGACACTCTATGCCTTCCTGGCAGGATGAGGTGATGCGGACAGCACAGCGTGGGCCGGGGAAGGATTGGCCACACCCGTGGTGGCGGGGCACTGCAGGGACGTTTCTCGTGTGGCTGCTCGGGGTGGGGTTGGCGGGCCCCGTGCCCGGCCAGGCGCAGACAAAAAACAGTTGTCTGGATTGCCATGCCCTGCTGCCTCCACCGATGCACGTGGACCCAGAGTCAGCGAATCAGGACATCCACACACAAAAAGGACTGAACTGTTCGAGTTGCCATGGGGGCGACCCTTCGCAGGATGACCCGCTGCGGGCCATGGACCCGGCCAAAGGTTTCCGCGGAAAGATCACACGGCAGCAGATTCCGAAACTCTGTGCAGAATGCCATTCCAATGTATCGTACATGCGCGGGTTTCATCCCTCGCTGCGGACCGACCAGTACAGCCAGTACCTGACCAGTGTGCACGGCCAGCGCCTTTCGCGGGGCGACACCCGAGTGGCCGTGTGCACGGACTGCCACGGCGTGCACGGTATCCGCCCGGCAAGCGACGCGCGCTCTGCAGTGCACCCGCTGCGGGTGGCCGAGACCTGTGCTCGATGCCATGCCGACCCAGAGTACATGCAGGCGTATGGCCTGCCGACCAACCAGTTCGACGACTATCGGGACAGTGTCCACCACCGCGCCCTGGCCGAACGCGGCGACCTGAGTGCGCCGACCTGCTCCACCTGCCACGGCAATCACGGCGCGGCGCCGCCCGGAGTAGCTGCGGTGGAATTCGTCTGTGCCACCTGCCACGTCTTTCAGGCGCAACTGTTCGACGGCAGTCCACACAAAGCCGCGTTTACCGCGATGGGACTGCCAGCCTGCGTGACCTGTCATGGAAACCACCGGATCGTCGAGCCCAACGATGCCATGCTCGGCCCCGGGCCAGAGTCGCTCTGCCTCCGCTGCCACAGCGAGGGGGACGGAGGCTATCAGGCCGCAGTCTACATGCAGGAACAGTTGCTCGGGTTGGCCCGTGCCATCGAGCAAGCTCAGCAGGTGCTCGACCGCGCCGAACAAACCGGGATGGAAGTCGGCCAGCCCCAGCTCGACTTGGCGCAGGCGCGTGACGCCCTCACCAAGGCCCGCGTGGCCATCCACGGATTCCAACCCGACCGGGTCCAAGCCGAAGTACAAACCGGCCTGGGGGTCGCCCGCGCGGCGCAGCACGCCGGTCAAAAAGCGCTCGCCGAATATGACTTCCGGCGCTTGGGGCTGGTCATTTCGCTCGTCCTGATCCTGATCGTGGTGATCGGGTTGCGTCTGTACCTGAAGCAGCTGGAAGACAACCGCCTGCGCGGTTCGTATCCGCCGTAGCCGGTAGAACGTTTTTTCATCAGCTAAGGAGGAACGCCATGAAACGCTGGTTCGTCTGGATGCTGGGGATCGTCACACTGATCGCTGTGCCCCTTGCGTTGGCCCAGAAAGGCGATGCGGTTGCGGGCAAAGCGGTGTACCAGAAAAAGTGCGCCACCTGCCACGAGCTGTCCGGGGCACCGAAAGCTGCGATCGCCAAGATGATGAAGGTCGAAATGCGCGACCTGAGCAGCAAAGAGGTGCAAGCCAAAAGCGATGAAGAGTTGTCCCGGAACATCACCCAGGGCACGGGCAAGATGGTGCCGGTGAAAGGGTTGAGCGATGCGGATCTGCAGAATCTGATCGCTTACCTGCGTTCGCTGAAGAAGCCGCAGTAACCGCCGATTCAGGCGGATTCGTCGGCACCCAGCAGCCGGCGAACCGTGCGCACCAGCATCTCGGCGTCATAGACCGGTTTTTCCAGATACTCATCGGCGCCGGATGCGGCGAGCAACCGTTCGCGGTCGCCGGCCATGGCGTGGGCCGTCGCCAGCAAAATGGGCACGGTTCGACCGGTGGCTTTCGCCGCCTGCTGGATCAGGCGTGCCAATTCGATTCCATCCAAGGATCGGCCAGCCCACTGGGCTCCGCTGAGCGCCACGTCGAGCACGACAAGGTCCACGCGTCCTTCGGCCACGGCCGCCAAGATAGCTTCGACGTCCTCGCTGACCCAGCAGGTAAAGCCGCCGGCGCGCTCGAGAGCCATGCAGTAAAACTTGGCCACCAGGGCGTGGTCTTCGACGATCAGGATGTGCTTGAGACGGCTCATTCCCCGATCGAAGCGCGGCGGTGGGGTTCGCGGTCGGAGTATTCGGCCTGCGCGGCAGCCGTGCCAGCCAATGGCACGGTGAGCCACACACACGTTCCGCGACCTTCAGGGCCATCCTCGATGCCGATCCGGCCGCCCATCAACTCCACCAGCCGGCGGGAGATCGCCAGACCCAAGCCGGTGCCCCCGCTGCGTCGGGACTGGCCACCGGAAAGCTGGATGTATTTGTGGAAGACCACTTCGCGCAGCTCGGGAGGGATGCCGATGCCGGTGTCTTCGACCTCGATACGCAGCATCCCGGAGGGCTCCTCGAGGCGGGCGCGGAGCGCGACGTGGCCGGCTGGGGTGTACTTGACGGCGTTGGTCAGCAGGTTCAGCAAGACCTGACGGAGGCGAACTTCGTCGGCCCGAATCAGCGGCAGAGCCATCTGCTTGGTTTCGTCGCGCAGGGTCAACCCCTTTTCGACCGCCTGAATCGCCACCAGGGGGAGCGTGGAATCGAACAGGGCGCGCGGGTGAATCTCTTCCAGATGCAAGGACATGCGGCCTGCCTCGATGCGGCCGATGTCCAGGATGTCATTGACCAAGCTGAGCAGGTGCTGGGCGCTGGCGAAGACGTCGCGCAGCAACTCGCGCTCTTCCTCGGGCGTCTGGCACAGGCCGTCGAGGATCAGCTTCGTAAAACCGAGAATGGAATTCAGCGGCGTACGCAGCTCGTGGGAGATATGCGCCAGGAATTCGTCTTTCGTGCGACTGGCCTCGGCCAGGTCCTGGTTGGCGCGTTCGAGTTGCAGATTCAGCGCGCGCAGGCCCTGCATGGTGGCGTGCATATAGGATTCGCACATCAGGTTCAGGTCGAGGTCGAGGACTTTGCTGAGCGAGCGGCTGTAGCGCAGCCGTTCATCGCTGGCCGGGAACTCCAGCAGCAGACATTCGGACAGGAATGTACGCACAATGCCCATCGCACTGATCACGTATTTCTGTTCCAGCCCGACGAGCACATGTCGGTAGCCAATCTGGAAGCGGTCTTCGGCATAGGCTTCGTCATAGGTGCCGGTGAACAATCCGCGGGCCCAGTGCTGCAGGGTCTGTTTCAGGCGGGCGATCTGCGCTTCGCCGCCGGTGAAGACCCGTTGGGCATTGGGGTGGTGCGGAATCTGCGAGTAGAAGCGTTCCGCCAATTCGGGCAGATATTTTTCCATCCGCGGGCCGAGTTGCCGCAGCAGGGCCACGTCTTCCGGCCCGAATCCCAGGTAGCGCTTCATCTCCTCGATGAAGCTTTCCATACGGGAAACTCCTTGCCGGCCCCCCGCCGGGCAGGCATAATCGAGAGTAATAGTAGCACGAGGCGAGGACCGCGCCCGGGTTCAACGTGCACATCAATTG
>JAIMBE010000176.1 GCA_023511565.1 Bacillota bacterium | reverse complement strand
CGGGTCTGCGTGGATGCTGGTTCGCTGGAAGAGATCGAGGAAATCGTCATCCGAGACCGCCGCCATCTGGCCGAAGACGGCGTGGTCGTGCCGATCATCGCCATTGACAAGCACACCGGTCGGCTGGAATCTCATCCGGAGATCGTCACCCGGGGCTTCCTGCCCTCGGACGACGGCCGCGAAGTCGTCGATGGCGCACGCCAAGTCGTGCTGCGTACCATCGAGCAGTCCAACCTGGAAGAGAAAACAGACTGGTCGGTGATCAAAGAAAAGATCCGCACTGACCTAAAACGCTACCTGAACAAGCAAACGTCCAAGCGCCCGCTGATTCTGCCTGTGATCCTGGAAATCTGAGCTACGTGCGTCACGGGCGTCGGGCCCCGGCTGACCGCAGGCAGATCCACGCCTGTCCCGGAGCTTCCGGACGGCACTCGAGGATCGTTGCGCAACCGATACCGCAAAGCGGTACTGCAGATAGAATCCTGGTATGGACGACATCCTGCTGCGCGAATACCAGCCTGCCGACTTGGAAGCGCTCTATCGCATCGACCAGGCCTGCTATCCGCCGGGCATCGCCTACACGCGCCGGATGCTGCGCTGGTTTCTCGCCCAGCACGGCTGCCACTGCCTGGTTGCGGAACTCGACGGAGAACCGGTCGGATTCCTGGTGGCGATTGGCGAAGGCACGGTGGGCCACATTGTGACTCTTGACGTGCTCGAGCGCTACCGTCGTCGTGGGCTCGGCACGCGCCTGCTGCTCGAAGCCGAACGGCGCATGGCGGCGGCCGGGGTTCGCACAGTCGAGCTGGAAACAGCAACCACGAATCACGCCGCCATTGCCTTCTGGAGAAAGCACGGCTATCGTACCAGCGGCGTGCTGCGCAGCTACTATCCCGACGGACAAGACGCCTACGGGATGTACAAGTCGCTGGGGGCAGGCGCCGGCCCCAGAGCGCGCGAGAAATCCGGCATCTGAAAGCGCACGACCGGGGACGAGACCCGATGCCACTCCATCAAGCGATTTTGCTCGCACTCATCCAGGCGCTGACCGAGTTTCTGCCGATCTCGAGTACCGCGCATCTGTTCCTGGTCGGTTGGCTGTTCGGCTGGGGCGATTCGGGCCTGAGCTTCGCCATCGCCGTGCATGCCGGATCGCTGCTCGGCGTGTTGGCGTATTTCTACCGCACCTGGATCCGGCTGCTCCGCGCCGTGCTGGGCCGGCCGGCGCCGGAGCACACCGCGGAAGCAGTGGCCGACCGAAAACTATTCTGGCTGCTGGTGCTCGGGACGGTGCCCGCGGCGCTCGCCGGCTTGCTGCTCGAAGAGTACGTGGCCACGGTCTTCCGCAGCGAACGGCTGATGGCGGGGACGCTGATCGGCTTCGGTCTACTGCTCGGCTGGGCGGACCACACCGGCCGCCGAAGGCGTCAAATGGGCAGCCTCGGTGCCGCCGATGCCTTGTGGATCGGCGTGGCACAGGCGGTGGCGCTGGTGCCCGGGGTTTCGCGCTCCGGCTTCACCATCACCACGGGCCTGCTCCGTGGCCTGACGCGCGAAGCGGCAGCGCGGTTCACGTTTCTCCTCTCGACCCCGATTATCGCCGGCGCCACCCTCGTCCACTGCCTCGAGTTGCGACACACCCCACCGAACAACGCGGACCTCACTGCGCAGCTTGCCGGGGCTCTGGTTTCTGCACTGGCCAGCTTTCTGGTCATCAAATACTTTTTGCGTTTTTTGCAAACACGGTCTTTGAAAGTATTTGTCTACTACCGGATCGTATTTGGTATAGTGATTCTGCTGCTGAGTTTCCTCCAGACGGGCTCCGCGCGCTAGCGCCCGCGCGTCCCGGTCGCGGCACATGGCTTCCCCTGCAAACGGTGGGGTGTATTGGTTGGCTCCACCCGCACGAAGGAGATTCCGGTGCGCTTGTTCACGCCTACTGACAACCGCCGGCTCAACGAGCTGGTGGGGTTCCTCACCGTGGCCCTGGCCGCGCTGATTGCGCTGAGCCTGCTTTCCTACAACCCGCTCGACCCCGCCTTCAACGTTTCCAGCGCGGGCGGTGTACCGCGGAACTGGATCGGCCAGCTTGGCGCCCACGGAGCTGACCTGCTGTTTCAACTGCTCGGCTGGGGCGCGTTTCTGATGCCGGTCGCCATGTTTCTGCTGGGAAAACGCTGGTTCCGCAGCCAGCCGTTGGAAATGCCTGCGGTAAAGCTGTGCGGGTTCGGGCTGCTGCTGGTGTCCCTGACGGCCGGCTGCGCCCTACTCGAGCTGCCGCGGATCCGCGACGCACTGAATCCTGGCGGGCTGCTCGGCGCGTTGCTTGCCGAAGCCCTGGTGGCGTGGCTGAATCCCGTTGGGGCATTCCTGGTGACAGCGACCACCCTGCTCGCAGCTCTGTTCCTAACCACGCGATTTTCGTTTTCCCTAGCTGCGGACTGGCTGCGTGTGCCCGTGCAGAAACTCGACGTTCTCGGCTACCTGCAGGCTCGCTGGCGGGCACTGCGCGCCGAGCGCACAGCGCGACAACTCCAGCAGCGGCTCGAGCAGTTCCGCACGACAGGACGCCCGCCGGCTCCTCCACAGGCTATCGCTCCCCGGGAACTGGAGAAAAAAACCGTAGCCCGGGAACCGGAAGAAAAGCTTGGGCCCGTGCTCGTCCCTCTGAAAGAAATACCGGCAGAACCGACGGCGAAAAGCCCGGCGGAACCCAAAATCGTGAAGGGGAAAACCGGCTACCGGCTGCCGTCACCGGGGCTGCTCCGACTGGCTGAACGCGGCGAACGAATCGACGAAACCGAGCTGCGTGACTGCGCACGCGCCATCGAAGAGAAATTCGCAGAATTCGACATCAGCGGCGGGGTGACCCAGATCAACCCGGGGCCGGTGGTCACTACGTTCGAGTTCAAGCCGCAGGCCGGCGTGAAATACAGCCGGATCACCAGCCTGGCCGAGGATCTCTGCCTGGCGCTGCGCGCTGAATCCATCCTGATCGAGCGCATCCCGGGTAAGTCCACGGTCGGTATCGAGGTGCCGAACCACCACCGCCACACCATCGCCTTGCGCGAATGCATCGAATCACCCGAATTCATCCAGTCAGCCTCCAAGCTGACCATTTCACTGGGCAAGGATCTCCACGGACGAATCCGCGTCACGGACCTGGCGCAGATGCCCCACCTGCTGATTGCCGGAGCCACCGGCACGGGCAAGAGTGTCTTCATCAACGCGCTGATTGTTTCCATGCTCTACAAAGCAACTCCGGATGAGCTGAAACTGGTGCTCGTGGATCCGAAACGGCTCGAGCTTGGCCTCTACGAAGACATTCCGCACCTGCTCACGCCGGTGGTGACCGACGCTAAGGTGGCTTCGCACGTGCTGAAGAATGCCACCCGGGAAATGGAACAACGGCTGAAGCGGCTCGCCCAGCGCGGCGTGCGCAATATCGACCAGTACAACGCGACGTTCCGCAAGGGTCAGCCGCTCTCCCTGTTCGATGACCTCGAGGACAACGAACACCGGCCGCTGCCCTACATCGTGATTGTGATTGACGAGCTGGCTGACCTGATGATGGTGGATACAAACGGGGTCGAAGAGTCCATCACCCGGCTCGCGCAGATGGCACGCGCCGTGGGGATTCACCTGATTCTGGCCACGCAACGGCCTTCGGTGGACGTGATCACCGGACTGATCAAAGCCAACTTCCCGGCCCGCATCTCGTTCCGCGTGGCCAGCAAAGTGGACTCGCGCACGATCCTGGATGCCAACGGCGCCGAATCCTTGCTCGGTCGCGGCGATATGCTGTTCCTGCCGGCCGGTTCGGCCCGCCTGCACCGCATCCACGGCCCGCTCGTCACCGAAGAAGAAATTGTCGCTGTGTGTGACTTCTGGCGCGAACAGGCACACGCCCAGTACAATGAAGCGCTGCTCCAGCCGCCGAAAGAAAAGGACGAAACCGCTGACGACGTAGCCGTCCCCGAAACAGAAGAAGAAACCTTCGATGACGAGCTGTACGAAGAAGCGGTCCGCATCGTCTGCGAAATGGGCCGCGCCTCCACGTCCACGCTGCAGCGGCGGCTGCGAATCGGATACGGGCGCGCGGCGCGACTGATTGATTTGATGGAAAAAGACGGAATCGTCGGGCCGGCCGACGGAACCCGGCCGCGCGAGGTCCTCAAGAAGAAAAATTGGATGCGCGAGTTCGACGAAGCGCCCAAATAAGTCGCCTCCGCCTTCCCGCGCCGAGCGGATGCAGTTCGTCGCGGACCGCACCGACTCCGACAGACACGCTCCGTCTCCTGCACCGAGCCCCGGCCAGACCGGCGTTTTGACAATTTGCCAGCGCGACCCTATAATTTTTTTTCAGCCCGCCGTGCCGGGGTAGCTCAGAGGTAGAGCGCAGCCCTGAAAAGGCTGGCGTCGGCGGTTCGATTCCGTCCCCCGGC
>JAIMBE010000175.1 GCA_023511565.1 Bacillota bacterium | reverse complement strand
GATCACCGGCGGTGTGGCCGAATCAGTCAGCAAGCGTTCGAGCAGCCAGCGCAGTCGTTCGTTCGTGGCGATCAACTGGTTCCGGTAATTTTCCTCCTCGCTTCGTTGCACCAGGCGATCTTCGGACAGAAACGAGCCGTCCCGGTCGAACACAAACGGCTCGTGGGGCAGGATGAAGTGGGCAAACAGAAACGTCGGTTCGGGGCGGCGTGCAATTTCTGCGATGCGTTCGAACTTGTCTCGTTCCCGCAGCCACTGCTGGCGGCGCAGGTCGAGCCACTCGATGCCCAGTTCCTGCCCGAGCGGCCTCAACATCGTGAAATCGACGAGCAGGCGCAGGTTGGGCATGGGCAGGGCTGCGTTCCGGTTCACGTTCTCATCGGCATAGCGGTTCCGCCGTGTTGGCCACCACCACGACCCGGCATGAATGAATGTGTAGCCCTGCTGCTGCAGAAAGCGGCCGACGACGTGTTCCTCGAGCAGTTGGTAGAGCGGATTCCAGTCCTCATTGTCGGGCCCGAGTGCGGTCGCCAGTGCGTCGAGGTAGGTCATATTCAGCGACGCCGGCAGAGAAAACGCCGTGCGCAGATAGTTGGAGTGGCTCTCCGAAGCCACATAGAAACCCTTCTGCCGCAAGAAGTCATACAGGCCACTGTTGTCGTAGTCGTAGTGGGTGGCCAGAACGCTCGGGCTCCCATAGCGGTCGAAGATCAGGTAGTAGATATCCGGCAGAGGATCGGGTCGCCGGCTCGCCTGTGGATGGGGTCGCTCGTTCAAGGCGCGAGACACTGCGTCTGCGGTGCCGATGCGCGACACATGAAACACGCCCAGCTTGCCCACCGGATAGAGCAGCGCACCCGCCGTAATCACATTCAGTAACAGCGTGACGTCCTGCAGCGACCCGCGCCAGCGCACGATCCGCCAGAACAGAACGCCGAACAGCACCAGCGTCGCGGGGATGAGCACGCGGTGCGATCCCACCACCGGCCAGCTCGCCAGCCATCCGTGCAGTTTCGGATAGAAGAACAGCAACAGCAGGAACAGAAAACCGGCCAGCCCGGCTTTGCGCGCGTGGCGACAGAACCACCAGAACAACACCAGTGTCGCGGCCGGAATCGCCAGCCCGAGCGCCACCACCACGCCAAGTTCCGACAGGTTCGTCAGCCCGGGCCTGACCGCGTAGTCGGAAAGTACGCCGGTCAGAAAGGCCAGCCAGGGGTAGAAGGGAAAACGGTTTGCCCCGCGCTCCTGTTTCACCAGCTACGGCTCCGTCGGCAGCGTGTTGATCAAGAATGGGCCCTCGGCGAATCTGAATCCTGTGCCGCCTGTCCCAAGGCCGGTGTGTCGTTGTGCAAGCGGCGGCTGATCCCAAATCTGTCGGGTGATCTCGATAAACGCCAGCGGGCGCATTTCGCTTTCGAAGATGAACACGCGATCCGGCAACCGGCCCAGGTGGGTGCCGAAGTACTGGTCCAGAATGACCCGAAAGGTGTTCACTGGAGTTATTTGTGGATTGAAGTGCTGGTAGGTGCGGTCCGGGAGATAGACGGCGTAGAGGATTCCGCTCTTTTCTCGCAAGTCCTGAAGGGAGGCCTGCCGCCAGTCCTGTCTCCGACCCGGCGTGCGATAGTCTGCCGGATAGGGGCCTTCGTCGGACTGCAACACAATCACCGGCGGCACTGCGGATTCTGCAAGCGCCTGGTCCACCCACCGCTCGATCAACCGATTCAATCCCAGCAACTGAAACCAGTAGCTTTCCTTCCAAGTGAGGCGCTTGGCTTCGCGTCCCGCCAGCAGCGTTCCGTCCGGCCGCAACACAAACGGCTCGTGCGGCCCCAGAAAATGAGCAAAGACAAACTTCGGCCCAGGTTGGCGCAATAGCTTGTGGAGTTCGTCAAAGCCGATGTGGGTCTGTCGCCAGTGGCGGTAGTTGAAATCGAGTGCCGAGATCAAACCCGTTTCCACAAAAGGGGCCAGCATCGTCCGGTTCAGCAGAAGATAGAAGGACGCAGGAAAGCACCAGGGTTCGATGTTCCGCTCCGCCCGCCTGCCCACCCGTGTCGGCCACCACCAGGAACCCAGATGGACATAGGTGTATCCCTGCTGATGCAGAAACTCGACCAGCCGGTTTTTGGCCATGTAGTCATAGATCGGTTGCCAGTCTCGCTGGTCCCGTCCGAAGGTCCGCTCCAAGTCGTCCAAATAAGACATGTTCAACGAAGAAGCGAGAGATAACGCTGTTTTCGGATAATTGGCCGAGCTGGCCTCGGCTACATAGAAGCCACGCGACCGCAAAAAATCGTAAAACGGCTGGTTGTCCAGACCATATCTACGTGCCAAGGTATCGCGGGAAGCGTACCGATCAAGAATCACGTAGTAGATGTCGGGCAGCGGGTCGGGACGGCGCGTGGCCCGCGGAACTTCTAGCAGCGGCAGCGGCGGCGCCAGCAACCGCGACACGTTCAGCTTCGACAGTTGCCATACCGGCACACACAAGGCCCCCAGCGCGACCACATTGAGAATGAGGGTCACCGGCCGCAACAGTCAGTGGAGTCGCAACAACACCCATGCGAGCGCAGCCAACAGGACAACTTCCACTGCCAGTACATACCGGTACCGCCCGATCTCTATCTCCCCAATAGACCAACCCTCAAAAAACGCAGTCACATCTCGAAACGTAAAGAACAGCAGCAGAAATGCCGAACACCACAGCGCAGCCTTGTGCTGGTTGCGAAAGACCAGAAGCGATGTGGCCAGGATCGCGATTGCTCCCAACAGAAATGGCAGCACCCCGGCCGCGACCTGGCCCGGCAGCGTGTACCAGGCCGAGGCCCCGAACATGGACAACGGCGGAAAAATCGCAAACAGCACCGGATGCCAAGCCACGAACCGTTTCATGGCTCCGCCCGCCGCATGCAATAGAGAACTCTCTGGCTTTCGCGGATCGGCGCGGCCTGCTCGATCCGAAACCAGCGACCAAAGGCACGCTCAAATTCCGTTCGGGTGTAGTGGGCAAAGATGTCTTCCCGCGTGGCCAGCAACCGTTGCACCTGGGAATCTTCCTTGGGGACGAACTCGAGGATCAGGGCTCGGCCCAGGCGTGCAAAATATTCAGCGATACTCTCCAGCGGCACGTTGTTGCCGATGGCCAGGTGGTGGATCAGCGCCAGTGCCAGCAGGGCATCTGCAGGGCCGCGTTCCGCCAGCGACATCCGCTCACACTCGGCCCAGCCAGTAGCCCCGCTCGGATTCGTCAGATCGGCAACGAGCGGGAGCAGTTGCGTATCGCCGCTGGCGGCTGCCTGGCGATAGTTCTTCTCCACGGCCGACGGATCCATGTCAAATGCCACGGTGTAGATGCCGCGTTCGCTGGCCAGCCGGCTGAACACGCCCCGGTTGGCTCCCAGGTCCCAAACCAGCCGCGGCCGCAACCGCTGCAGAAATTCGCTGACCAGTTGTCGCTTGTGTTCGAAGGCCGCCGGAGAATAGTTGGTGTCCTGGTAGTAGTCGCTCCAGACCGTGCCGCCCGGCTCCCAGCGCAGCGCGGCGACCGCGCGTTCCAAGCTGCTCAGAATTCCGAGCAGGGCATGGCGGCTCATCCGCCGGCTGGCGCGCACCTTTGGTGCGGCGCCGAAGCACTGCTGCACGCGGGCGTGGAGATGCACGTGGGCAGTCAGCGACGGCTGGAGTCGGGTTCTCCAGGGCAGCAATCGGCTGGCGAGGTCGAGCGGGATGCCATCGACGAAGACGCGGAGCAACTGGCTCAGCCGAACCTCGCGGTGAGCCATCAGTGCCAGCGGGGCCAGAAAATGCTGGCAGAACTGCCGGTAGGCCACCCAGGGTTCCCCTTCGCGGTAGGCAGCAAACGAAAGCGTGTCGATCCACACCGGGCGCGCACCGCGGAATTGCACGTTGTACGCGCTAGCATCTTTCAGTCCCATGCCGTGTTCGAGAGCCAACCGGTGAATCTGCAGGGTCAGCAGCGCTGCATCCCGCAACTGCCCGAAGCACCATTCGTACGGATAGGAAACAAAGGGAACCCGTTCCGGCCGGATCACCTTCCAGGCCGATTCGGGATCGGCCGGTTCGACCGCCACTTCCTCATGCGGTACCAGCCAACCCTGCTCGACCAGTCGGTGGTAAAGGCCCGAGCCGATCAACCGTTCGTAGTCCGCCTGATAGATCCGGTTGATCTGCCGATAGAGGACTCCCCTGCGTTCATAGAGAAACCCGCTGGGGTCCCGGAACGAACCCGCAATCGTTTCCGCCGCCAACATCCGAGCATTTCAGGGTTGCTTTGGCTTCTGCGCGGTGCCCCGGTGAAAGAACGCCTTCAGTCGCTGCCAGTACATTCTCACGGCCACTACGGCGCCCAGCAACGAGCCAATCAGAATCTGAAAGAACATGCTTGCCGAACCCGGGTCGATATACCCAAACGCCGACAC
>JAIMBE010000174.1 GCA_023511565.1 Bacillota bacterium | reverse complement strand
TGCGCGACCAGCGCGCGCGCCAGCGGCGTAATCGAAGAATATGGCGGCGGCTGTCGCGTGCAGCGCATCGGCCCCGAAAGCTTCACCCACACGCGGCCGGTGTCGAGCATGCATAGCACCGTCTTGAACGCCGGTTGATTCACGCCGCCTTCCGCCGGCACGCCGGCGAAATGGTCGAGCACGATGTCGTTCGGCAGCGCCAACAGCTTGTCGGCGTAGTCCACGATGTCGCCGGGCGCCGGCGCCTGCACCTCGACTGAGCCCCCGCAACGCAAAACACCTTGTGCGTTGCCTGCCCTGCTGTGCGATACTGATCAGAAGTGAACGTTTCCACCCTCCGGATACTCGTCCGGCGCGCGGAAACGTGACCGCTGGCCCGGTATCCAGGTTCGCCCGTCGGGGCGAGGAGGTGCAGTGTTCCGCCGCATCACACTCCGGCCGCGCCCGGGCCCATGAGCCGTTTTGCCGACGTCGAAAACTTCTACACGTTGTTTGCCCGCGTCGCTACCCGGCACGCCGCGCGCCCCGCAGTCTTCGTGCAGCACGCTGCTTCCGCCGTCGAAGTGACCTCCTATGCCGAACTGCAGCACCTGGCCGAGCGGGCTGCTGCCTGCCTGGCGCGGCTCGGCGTGGCGGCCGGCGATCGCTGCGCCATCCTCGCTGGCAATCACGCGCGCTGGTGCGCTGCCTACCTCGGCACGCTGCGGCTCGGCGCGATTGCTGTTCCCCTGGATACCGCCTATCAACCGGCCCAGCTGGCGACCCTGCTGCGGGACTGCGGCGCGCGCGTGCTGTTCACCTCGGCGCGCTACCTGTCGGTCGCCCGGTCGGCTGCGCCAGCCGGCATCCGCCTCGTGCTGCTCGAAGCCGACTCCGCGGCGGCGCCCGATCTGGAATCTGCCTGGGAGGAAGTGGGAATCCGCCCGGCCCCAGCGTCTCCACCGGTCAGGCGAGCAGACCCCGCGGTGATTCTCTACACCTCGGGCACCACCAGCGACCCCAAAGGCGTCGTGCTCACTCACGGCAACCTGCTCGCGGAAATCGAAGCCGTGCTCGAAATCCTTCCGGTGGACGAACGCGACTGCGTGCTCGGCGTGCTGCCACTGTTCCACGCCCTGGCGCAGATGGCCAACCTGCTGCTGCCGTTCAGTATTGGTGCCAGCGTCGTCTATCTGGAAACGCTGAACACCACCGAGCTACTCCGCGCACTCGCCGAACGCGGCGCCACCGCTTTCGCCTGTGTGCCCCAGTTCTTCTACCTGATCCACCAGCGCATCCTGCAAGAAGCAAAACGCAGCCGCCTGCGCCATCGTGGCTTCCGCGCCCTGCTGGCTGCCAGCGGCCTGCTGCGCCACGCCGGCATCAATGTCGGCCCCTGGCTGTTTGCACCGGTGCACCGGCTGTTTGGCCGACGCATGCGTTGGCTGGTCACCGGTGGCTCGCGTTTCGATCCTGCGGTCGCCGCAGACTTCTGGCGCATGGGCGTGGATATTCTGCAGGCCTACGGACTGACGGAAACCTCCGGGGCCGCCACGCTGACCCGCCCGGGCGACCGCAGCCTCGGTTCCTGTGGCACGCCGCTGCCCGGCTGTGAAGTGCGCATCCTGCCGCGCGAGCCCTCCGAAGCCGCCGACCCCGAGACCCGCGACGGCGAAATCGCCATCCGCGGCCCCATCGTGATGGCCGGCTACTACAACCGACCCGAAGCCACGGCCGCTGTCTTCCGCGAAGGCTGGTTTGTCTCGGGCGACCTCGGCTACCTCGACACCCAGGGACGCCTCTTCATCACCGGCCGCAAAAAAGAACTCATTGTCACCAGCTCCGGAAAAAACATCTACCCGGAAGAGATCGAAGCCCATTACCAGCAGTGCGAGTACATTCGGGAACTGTGTGTCGTCGGCATCGCACGGCCGGGCGAGCCGGCCGCCGAGCGGCTTCACGCCGTCATCGTTCCCGATCTCGACCGCCTGCGCGCTCGCAAGGTGCTGAACCTGAAAGAAGTCCTGCGCTGGGAGATCGAAGGGCTCTCCGCACAGTTGCCACCGCAGAAGCGCATCCTCAGCTACGAAATCTGGACCGAGGAGTTGCCCCGCACCACGACCCGCAAACTCAAGCGCTTCGAAATCGAACGTCGCGTGCGCGCAGCCACCGCCCGCGCCGCCCACGCCGAAACCGCCACGGCTCACGAAGACGACCCCGCCTGGCTCGCTGATCCGCATGTGGCCCGGGCCCTGTCGGCCGTGCGGCGCCACGTGCGCCAGCCAGACGCGGTGCGGGGCACCGCCAATCTCGAACTCGACCTCGGCCTCGACTCCATGGAACGTGTCGAGCTGTTTGCCCAGCTCGAGCTGGAATTCGGCGTACGCCTCAGCGAAGAGGTCACCCATACCCTCTACACGGTGCGCGATCTCGTCGAAGCCCTGCGTCCCACGGCCGCCAGGGCCACAGCGGCACCGACCACCGACCCGTGGTCCCGACGGTTCGCTGAAGTCACCGAAGACGACCCCGCCCTGGCTGGGCTGCGTCGACCCTCGCGCGTCCGCGCCGCATTGTTGTTTCCCGTGGCAAAGTTCCTCTATCTGTTCTTCCGCCTGTTTCTGCGGCTGCGCGTTACCGGCCGCGAGCATCTGCACGCCGCCCTCGCCCGCCTCCGTACGCAGGGCCTGCTGCTCTGCCCGAACCATCAGAGCTATCTCGACCCCTTCGCCCTGGTCGCCGCGTTGCCGTTCCGCGTCTTTCGTCGGCTGTTTTTTGTCGGCGCCAGCGAATATTTTTCCGGCCCGCTCACGCGCCGCCTGGCCCGGCTGATCAATCTGATCCCGGTGGACCCGGATACGAACCTGCTCCGCGCCATGCAAGCCGGCGCCTACGGACTGCGCCACGGCAAGATCCTGGTGCTGTTCCCGGAAGGCGAACGCTCGATTGACGGCACCGTGCGCCGCTTCAAAAAGGGAGCTGCGATTCTCGCCCTGCACACCCGATCCGCGATTGTGCCCGTGGCCATTGACGGTGCCTTTGAACGCTGGCCACGCACCCGCGGCCCGCAGTGGTCCCGCTGGCTGCCCTGGCGCGGCCAACGTCTCCGCCTGCATTTCGGCCCGGCCCTCAACCCGCCCCCACCCCTGCCGGAATCCGCCTCCCTACCAGAAGCAGAAGCCCACTACGCCGCGTACACCGAAACCCTCCGTCGCACGGTCGAAGCCCATTGGCAGACCCTCCATGCCATGGCAGGACACGCTGAACACTAGCCCACGGAAGGATCCACCCGATGAAGCAAACTGCCGGAGGGGCTCCGGTGGTACGGATTTCCGCCGCTGCACCAGGCTGAGCGGTATGGACTTGGGTGGTGCAGCTCCAGTGGCGATGGTATCGTGTACTGCGGCGAGGTGAACGATGTTTGCAAACAATCTGCTGGCTGACCGCACCGTCTTTCTGACCGGCGGCGGCACGGGCCTGGGCCGTTCGATGGCGCTACATTTTGCCGAATTGGGCGCGCGAATCTTCCTGTTTGCCCGCCGTGAGCCGCCGTTGCGGGAAACGGCGGAGGAAATCCGCCGGCGCGGCGGCCAGGCCGCCTACGCCACCGGCGACGTGCGTCACCCCGAAGCCGTCGAAGCCGGCGTGGAAGCCGCCTGGCGCGTCTGGGGTCGCGTGGACACCCTGGTGAACAACGCCGCTGGAAACTTCATCGCCCGCACCGAGACGCTCTCCGCCAACGCCTTTGCCGCCGTCGTCGGCATTGTCCTGCACGGCAGCTTTCACTGTACGCAGGCGCTCGGGCGTCGCTGGATTGCGGCGGGCGAGCCCGGCATCGTGCTGAACATCCTGACGAGCTACGCCGAAACCGGCTCCGCGTACGTCGTGCCGTCAGCGTGTGCCAAAGCCGGTGTGCTGGCCATGACGCGCTCGCTGGCCATCGAATGGGCGCCCTACCGGATTCGTTTTCACGCCATTGCTCCGGGGCCGTTCCCCACCGAAGGCGCCTGGTCGCGCTTGATGCCCACACCCGAATTCGAGGAGCGGGCGCGCAATTCCCATCCGCTGAAGCGCTTCGGTCGCCACGAGGAGCTCACCCACCTGGCGGCCTATCTGCTCAGCCCGATGGCCGAGTATCTGAACGGAGAGTGCATCATCCTCGATGGCGGGCTCTGGCTGCGCGGTGCGGGCCAGTTCAACCACCTGGCCGAGCTCCCCGCAGCGGTTTGGCAGCAGCTGGAAGCCGTGCGAAAAAAATAGTCTTCGCGCGGCTTCCGGGAACGCGACGCACTCCCCGGCATGCTCCACAGCCGGAATCGCTCCCCTCAGCGCGAACGATACTTTTCAAACCAGCCGACGATGTGAAGCATTTTGCTGATGTGATGGCTCGGCCGACGGCGAATCCCGTGCGGCTCGCCCGGCACGCGAACCAGTACCGCCGGCACGCCCAGCAGTTTCAGCGCCGTGTAGTACTGTTCCGACTCGGACATCGGCGTGCGCCAGTCTTCCTCGCCGGTCAGCACCATCGTGGGCGTCTTCACATTCCGCACCACCGA
>JAIMBE010000173.1 GCA_023511565.1 Bacillota bacterium | reverse complement strand
CGGGCTGGACGTGCTCTGGCCGGAGATGTGGCCGCTGGCTGTGATGGCGATCGTGTTTCTTTCCGTGAGCATCTTGCGGTTCCACAAAACGTTGGATTAAAAACTTCGTACCGTGCGGCCACCGGGCCGGAGCGATGGGTGTGCGCAGCCAGACGGAACGCTGACGCGGCCATGCTGCATCTGCCCCTTTGTTTCCGAAGTTGGATTAATGGGGGTAGGGGCAGATCCAACACGGTGCTGGATTTCTTTTTCGGACACTCCTAGGATAGATTTAAATGTCGTAGCAGGTGCTTGACACCGTTGGCAATGAAGCTCATCTGGTTTTCTCATTTTCTCCCCTACCCGCCCGTCGGAGGCGCTGCACAGCGTAGCTACCACCTGATTCGACAAGCAGCTCAACGGCACCCATTGGTTCTGGTGCTGTTGAATCCGCGCCCTGGCCGTGTGAACGAACAGGAAGCCCTGCGCGCGTTTCGGCCTTGGTGCGCTGAGATCCATCTCTGGTCCGCTCCTTATCGCTGGAAAGGCGCGCGGTGGTGGCTCGGGATGGCTGCATCGGTGTTCCAGTCCGTTCCGTTCAATTGTCGAGCGCTGTGGTCTCCGGCTCTGGAGTCCCGGTGGCGGCAACTGCTCGAAAAACATCCCGACGCTCTGGTGCATTTTGATTCTACGGACTTGGCGCTCTACTTCCCGGCCACGCACGGCCGCCGCGCTGTGTTGAACCACCACAATTGTGAATCTGCGATGGCGCAGCGCCGCGCAGAGCTGGAACCGAATCCGTTCAAGAAAGCGTACTTGTTCCTCTATGCGCAGCGACTGGCCCGGGTCGAGGCGCACTGGTGCCGTCGGTTTGCGACCAATTTGGTTGTTTCGGAACGAGATGGCTGGCTGCTGAGTCGAAACTGTCCGGAAGCCCACATCCATGTTGTTGCCAACGGTACCGACACGGAATATTTTTCTCCGCCCGCCACCGAACCAGAGCGAGGTATCGCTATTTTTGCTGCTTCGTTCGGCTGGTATCCCAACCTTTCGGCAGCACGATATCTGCAAGAGATCTGGCCGCACGTCGAACGGCAGTGGCCGGGCGCGCGCTTGTACCTGGTGGGTAAGACCCCACCGCGATTCTTGCACGCCTGGGCGGAGCGCAATTCAAACATCACGGTGGTCG
This sequence comes from Bacillota bacterium, assembly GCA_023511565.1. Lineage (GTDB taxonomy): Bacteria > Acidobacteriota > Terriglobia > Acidiferrales > UBA7541 > DSGC01. The sequence goes on along the minus strand of JAIMBE010000173.1, from coordinate 3,367 downwards.
CCAACCCGCCCGACGTCCGACCCTGGATGGCACGCGCGGCCGTGTTCGTCTGTCCCGTGCGCGATGGTGGGGGCACTCGGTTGAAAATTCTTGACGCGATGGCGCAGGGCAAGGCAGTGGTCAGTACGAGCGTTGGCTGTGAGGGCCTGGACGTAACGGATGGAGAAAACATTCTGATTGCCGACGATCCAGAACGCATCGCTGCAGCCGTGGTGCGCCTGTGGAAGGACGATGCGCTGCGACGGCAGATCGCACGCGCCGGGCGCGAGCTGGTCGAGCGTCGCTATAGCTGGCACAAGATCGGAGAGGATCTGCATTGCGCCTATCAGTGTGCCGGAGTGGGGTGCCCACGGCAAAATGCCCCGGACGACACCATGAGGGGTTGAGGGAACGCCGGCAGCCGCTCTCCGGAACCGGTGTCCGATCTGAGGATGGTGCCGGGGGACGGATTTTGATCCGACGCCTGCTTGCTAGGTACTCCTGGGTCGCCGCTGCAGCGTGACCATGCTCCTTGGTCGCCGCTGCAGCGTGACCATGCTCCTTATGCCTTAGCACCGCCTCAAAGCATCATTGGGGGAGGCGCTTATCCCAGATGCCGACGTCGCTGAGCTCGCCCGTAGTCCCCACCCGCTGGAACCGGATATAGACGTTGTCTAGGAGCTTCTCGATCGACAAGTTCGGGTCGAAGGGGCCCATCACGCAGAAGGTTGTCGGCGTGTTACTGGGGGGCAGGCCCAAGTTGGGCCGGCCGCCGGCGAAATTCCGGCCCGTGACAAGGGCGAAGTCGAGAACCACGCCTGGGAAACCCGGGACAGTGCCGGGGTCTTCGCTCAACTCGAATCCGATGTCAGTCGGGGTGAGGAGCTTAAATCCGGAAAGGCTGCCCGGCAGTTCCAGGCCGACGGCGGTGATGCGTGAGTCATCGGGCGAGGTGTTGCGAATCTTAAAGCACACGATGCTGAGGTTGAACGAGTCAGTCGGAATCGGGAAATCGTTCACGTTGGCGTTTGGGCTCTGGGCGCGGGCCATGGCCAGCGTGGGGTGATTCACTCCCTTGACGTTGTGCGCTAGCAACGGTGCCCCAACGAGAACGAGCAGGCATAGCCCAGTTTGTAGCTTGCGAAACTTCAGGCTGTAGTACATAATTTTCCTCCAGTAAAGGAATTTTTAGCTTCCCGATACACGGAAAGAGGCATAGCTGTCCTTCCGGCGGAAGGAAATTTTTCGGAAAGAAGGTTGAAGGGCTCACACTAGACGCTATGTCCAGCCGAGTCAGAGAGTTGTACGAATTTGGCCGGTTCCGGCTCGACGTGGATGAACATCTTCTCGTTTCCGAAGGCAAGCCGGTAAGGCTGACTGAGAAAGAATTCCAGTTGCTCGTCTGCCTGGTACGCCACGCGGGTCACTTGCTGATGAAGGAGGAGCTGCTGGAGGCGCTCTGGCCGGGCGTATTCGTCGAAGAAGGCAACCTAACCAAGCAGGTATCCAACCTGAGGAAGTGCCTGGGCCAGGATGATAGTGGGCAGCATTTCATCGAAACCGTTCCCAAGCGCGGCTTCCGTTTCGTGGCTCGGGTCACGAAAGTAGAGGCGGAGAGTACCCCCACGGAACAGCGGGAAACCTCGCGGCGCACCAAGATCGGGAAGGTCAGCCGGTGGCCTGCCATGGTGGTGGGGGCGTTGCTTGTGGTCTCAGCGGTCTACTGGGGAGTACGTCGCGCAGGGGAGAGAAGCACGCCAGTAGAACGGCCACTTGTTTTGGCGGTCTTGCCGTTGCAGGCAATTGCTTTCGAGAATACTGAAGACCGCAATCTCGGCTACGGAATTACCGACGCGTTAATCACCCGCTTGAGCGCGCTCGAGCAGGTGCGGCTGCGACCGAGCAGCGCCGTGCGCACCCACATTGGCCAACCGCTCGACGCCATTGCCATCGGTCGAGAGTTGGGCGCGGATTCGGTGCTGGAGGGAATCGTACAGCAGAAGGGTGACCGGGTTCGCATCAGCGTGCGGTTGTTGGCGGTACGTGAAGGTGCGCCGCAGTGGGCCGAACGTTTCGACCAGGAACTCACCGACCTGTTCGCACTGGAGGAGGCGATTGCAGAAAAAGTCGTGTCCTCGCTGGATCGGAAACTTACCAACGCCGAGCAGGAGCGGCTTCGGCGCAAATACACTCGCGACCCCCTGGCCTATCGCGCCTATCTCAACGGCCGGGCCAGCCTGATGAAGTATTCGCGTGAGGCCACGCTTGAGGCGGTCGGCTGGTTTGAGGCCGCCCTGCAGCGGGACCCGGACTTTACCCTAGCACGCGCGGGGCTTGCCCGTGCGAGCGCAGAAATGTATCTGCGCTTTGCATCCGAGAGCGAACTCGATGGGTGGGCCACACGCAGCGAGCAGGAAGCTCGCGCTGCACTGGCGCTTGAACCCAACTTGGCCGAGACACACGAAGCCCTGGCTGCCGTCTATCGCAAGAAGGATTTCAACTGGGAGGCAACAATCGCCGAAAGCCAGAAGGCCTTAGAACTCAATCCCCACCTCGACCAGCCTCACTTCTACTTGGCGGCAGCCTACTACCACCTTGGTCTGTTTGAGCTGGCTGAGGGCGAAGCGCAGCGCGCCAGCGAGCTCGCACCCGAGAACCGCACCGACCGGCTGCGGACCGAGGCGGTGATTGCCCTTTATCGCGGCCACTATCAGCGGGCTGCCACCCTACTGGAAGAAGTGCAGCGGATCAGTAGCCGTCCGCTTTCCGACCCACATCTGGCCCACGCCTACTACTACCTCGGGCAGATCGATCGGGCGCGGACGGCGCTGGACCTGTTGCTCGACAGCCCCTCGGCTTCGACGGCCGCGCGGGGACAGGCGTTTCTGGCCGCTATCCTGGCAGCGCGGGGAGAACGGGCTCGGGCACTGGAGCTGCTGAAACTGGTGGAACAGAAGAAGTACCTGGACCACCACGTGGCCTACAGCATCGGCGCTGCCTACGCACAACTAGGCAATACTGCGGAAGCAGTGGCCTTCTTGCGCAAGGCGGTGGAAATGGGCTTGGCTTGCTATCCCTGGTTTGAAAAGGATCCGCTGCTCAACCCGCTCCGCACGAAAACCGAATTCCGTCGCTTCATGGAAGAGTTTCACTCCTCATGGAAACAGTTGCAGCAGAAGTACCCGTCTTGATCTTCGACCGCTTGGTGCACTTTCAGCCCTCGCTCGTTCGCATGAACTTTCCCCGATAAGCAGCATCTTTTGGGGATACCAAAGGAGGCAGTTTTGTGTCTTGGGGCAGAAGTGTCGGTTTGCCGGGGGACGGAATCGAACCGCCGACGCCAGCCTTTTCAGGGCTGCGCTCTACCTCTGAGCTACCCCGGCACGGC
>JAIMBE010000172.1 GCA_023511565.1 Bacillota bacterium | reverse complement strand
ACGGTCTGTTCGCGGTAGGCGGCGACGGGCGCGCCGTTCGCGCCGTCGGCGGCGACGTGGACGATGCGGAACCAGATTTCGGGCTCCGCCCAGCCCGGCCGGCTGCGTCGAGAACTGTTACGTACGGGGAGCCAAACGTTTTCTCGAAGTTCTCCCCGCGCAGTTGGTTAACGCCTGCCGTATGCCGCAAGTCCGCAACTGCTGGGCAGTTCGGCGCTTCCGGTTCTCTCTGTTTCGCCCGCTGTTCCCCTTGGCCCGCCAAACGCGCGCCTCTTCCACACCGCTGGAGGCCGTTTCTCACGGTCTCGGGCCGCATTCTCTGCGGTTGGTTAACAGCGGCGCACGAACGACCTGTCCCAAGTCGGACATCTTCCACACTCGGCGCGGGTGGTTAACGGGCGCGGGCTGCGAACATTCACGTTGAGTCTCCTGGCGCTCCTGGACCACGTGCCAGCCTGCGTGTTGAGTCCGCGCGTCGCGCGTCTTCCCCGCTGCGATTCGAAGATTCTCGGGTGGATGGTGGGTCTCGGTTGGCCGACGGTTGCGGTTCGGGAGCGATCGCGACTCGGCACGGCGACCGGCTCCTCCTTCCCGACTGCACCCGGCGGTCAAGAGAAGCCCAGCAGTAGTCTTGAGCACCTCACCGTTGTGCGAGCTGGGTTAGACTCAATTGTATGGTGAGGTCCCAGACGGCCAGCATTACCGACAGAATGATCGACCAAGTGTACTCCGATCTGAGGGACACCTGCGGGGGTGTCCGGAACGACTACTTTGGCCTGCTTTACCTTGAACGGGAGTTCGGTGTTCCCCGCGACAAGGCGATCAACCAGATCGCCTTCGGCGGAAACGATTACGGCATCGACGGTTTTCATTTTGACGCTCAACGGCACAACCTCTACCTCTTCCAGTTCAAGTGGTCAAACTCGTACACACAGTTCAAGCCGTCCCTCCAACGGCTGATCGAATGCGGAATGGAGCGCATTTTCGTTGCGCCGAATGTCGATGTGTCGAAGAACCAGTTGTTGCTTCAGTTGCGGAGCTGTATGGTCGAGAACCGCGCGATCATCGATCAGGTCTGCGTGCGTTTCGTGTTTACCGGCGATCCAGCTCAGGCTGAGCGCAGCAGCCGTTTCGGAACTTTGGCCGGAGCCGGTGGTTCTGGGACCGGCCAAGGCGGAGCGCGAACGGTGGCGGCCCCGGATCAGAGGAGGCTCCTATTTTCGCATTCGCAACATTTCCCTTGCTTTTGGTTTGTCTAATGGTATAATTACCATTAGATGTACGGACCCTACGCCCAACCCCGCGGCCCCCAGGCCGCCCGCTTGCGCCAACGCAAGGCGCAACTGCTCCGCCGCTTCCCCATCCCCCAGGACCTGCTGCCCGGTTCGCTTTCCCAGAGTCATCTCCGCTGCGGCAAGCCCACCTGTCACTGCGCCCGCCCCAAGGACCCCGGCCACCCTATCTGGACGTGGACCTTTATGGTTAAGGGCCGCAAGCACACCCAGCACATCCCCAAAGATTGGGTCCCCGAGATCCAACGGCGCCTGAGCGCGGGCCGGGAGTTTCAGGACGCGGTCCGGGAAGTGCTGGCCGCTAACGCCCAGCTGGTAGTGCTGGCCCGGCGACAACGCCTTCCCCTGCCGTGAACGGCCCCAGCCCGCGCCGCTTGTGGAGGTACCTCACCGGCCCGCTGCGGCTGGGAACGTTCTTCCGCTCCCCCGGAGACGGGCGCCGGCAGCCTCAGATTGCCGCCCAAGCCCTGTACGGCGCGCTGCTGATGGGCCAGCTGCTGCGCCAATACAGCTTCCACGCCGTCGAGGCCCTGGTGTGCTCGCCCGCCCGCCGGGCTCTGGCGGTCCGCACCTCGTTCGGCGACGACGCCCTGGCCTACTTCACCGAGCGGCTGGATGCCGACTGCACCCGCCGAGCCGCCGCCGGGGTCGTCAGCCGCGCCAAGCGCAACAAGGCCTTCCAGGACAGCGCCTTTATCGGCTTGGCCCTGGATGGCACCAGCAGCAGCCGCTGTCGCCGCCCGCGCTGCCCCTGGTGCCGGCCGTTTCGAAACCAACGAAAGCAGATCGTGGGCTACCGCCACCAACTCACCATGATCAGCGTGGTCGGAACCGGTCTGTCGCTGCCCTTCGATGTCGAGCCCTATGGGCCTGGGGACAGCGAGTACCGCGCGGGACAGCGCCTGTTGCGCCGCGCCGTCCAGAACCTCGGGTCCCGCTTCGCCGACTATGTGGTGGTGGACGGGGAGTTTGCCACCGCTCCCTTTTTGCACACGGCCGACCAGTTGCGCCTGAAGGTCGTGGCGCGGCTGAAGGACAACCTGCCGGAGTTGCTGGCCGCCGCCCAACAGCGTTTCGGCTCGCAACCGCCCCAGCTTTGCTTCGAGGAGGGCCAGGACCGGGTCGAAGTTTGGGATGCCGAGGACTTCGACCCCTGGGAAAGCTTGCAGTGGCAGAGCGTCCGCGTGCTGCGGTATCGCCAGGTCAAGCCCAGCGGCGAGGTGATCGAGGCCTACTGGCTCACCAACTTCTCCCCCCGCCGGGTGAGCAGCCGCACCCTGTACCGGATGGCCAAGAGCCGCTGGGAGATCGAAAACCAGGGCTTCAACGACGCCAAAAACCGGCATGGCCTGAAACACATCTGCCATCACGAAGCCAACAGCTTGTTGGTCCAGTGGCTGATCCTGGTGCTGGCCTTGACCCTGGAGCGGCTCTACCGGCTGCGCTACCTGCACCGCGGCACGCATCCGGTGCGCACCGCCATGGAGCTGCTTCGTCTGTTTTGGCTCAGTCTGTCGCCGCCCAAAGCGCCCGACAGCAGTTAGTCGCCGGACCGGCCGGCCGCAGTTTCGTTCTTTTCCATCCCCACGTGCACCCGTAATCCCCAGCAGGAAATCCCGTCCTCGAAAATGCCCCCGCCGGTCTAATTGGACCGAGTTGCCCCCGGCAGCCCTCGTTTCGCAGCTTCCCGATCCATCCACGTGCAAAAGTTCCGAAACGGCTGGCAAGCAGCCGATTGGCTTGACAAGGCCGATGGAGGTGCTACATAATAATCCCCGCGAGGAGGGCAGGATGCTCTGTAAAGCCTGTGGCAGAGCACTCGCGGACAACCAGCGGTTCTGCGACAGCTGCGGTACCGCTGTGAACGACGGCGGCTCGGGCGGTGCGACACCACTCGCGCAGCAGCTCCGGAGCGAAGTCAAGGCCCGGTCGCTGGATGCCTGGCAAGGCGTCAAGCTGTTTGCCAAGAGTCCAGTAGGCGGCCTGCCGGAATCGTTCGCTCTCTTCGATGACCGGCGCGCCATCCAGGTCGGCATTGTTTTTGCCATCGCATACGAGGTTGCGGTCCTCTTGGGCGCTCTCATCTTCAAGTCAAGAACCGAGGCTCTGCTTGGCGGCATCATTCCGGTCGGCCAATTGGTGGGCGATCTGACGGTCAAGCAGTTATTCAAGGTGCTCTTTCTCGGGTTGGTTCCGTTTGTGAGCCTGATCGCCGCGTGCTCCCTGGCGCGCGTGATCTTTCGCGGCGCCGGGCGAATCGCCGGCGATGTATACACGGCGGGTGCTGTAGTTCTTCCGACGGGGCTGCTGGTCCTGTTGGCGTCGCTTCTCGGCGCGGCGAATGTCGAAGTCATAGCGATCCTCTTCCTATTCGCCCTTACGTACTCGATTCTCATCCTGTACGCAGGTTGTTCCCGCATTGGGGGTATTTCCGAAGCCGGTGCGGCGCCGGCAGTTCCGATCATTCTCGTCCTGAGTGCCTGGATCACGAAGATTCTTGTCACGGCTCTTTGGTGAGACCCGAGGAAAGGCAACGACCTATGCGATGCAAATGCGGATTCGAAAATGCCGCGGACGCTCGGTTTTGCGGCAACTGCGGGGCCGCCCTTGGGGATGTACCCGATAGCACTGCTCCCCAAGCGGTTCATTCATCAGACGCACCCGCTGTTGTGGTTCGGGCCGGGAGAGCGCCCGCACGTCCCCTTCCCCGCACGGCCATAGCGATTATTGCCGCGGTTGGTGTCGTCGCAGCGGCAGGATACTGGTGGATGACTCGGCCGCCGGGAGCATATAAGCCGGACAACAGCGGTCTGTACCCCATCAACGTCAACGGGAAATTCGGCTTCATGGACCGTTCCGGAAAGACGGTCATCACGCCGCAGTTCGATGGGGTCACCAGGTTTTCCGAAGGACTGGCAGCGGTGCGGGTTGGGAGCAAGTGGGGCTACATCAACACGAAAGGCACTGTCGTCATCACGCCGCAGTTCGATGCTGCTGCGCACTTTCGCTACGGACGAGCCATCGTGCAACTTTCACGCCGGTATGGCTACATTGATAAGGAAGGGAAGTACGTTACACCTCCAACGTTTCTCTGGGCGTCAGACTTCTCCGGGGGGTTTGCAGCCGTTCAGATGGCAGACGGGGCGTGGGCTCTGGTGAACAAGTCGGGCAAGACGATGTTATTGGCCGGCGTTGACAAACTAGGCGGCGAATTCAACAGCGGTCTCCTTCCAGCCGCTGCCAATGGGG
>JAIMBE010000171.1 GCA_023511565.1 Bacillota bacterium | reverse complement strand
GTACGAACTGGTCATCCTGGACGAAATCAACTACGTCATCAGCTATAAAATGTTGGACGGCGAAAGGGTGGCCGAAGCGCTGGCGCAGCGTCCGGAACAGGTTCACGTGATCTGCACCGGACGCAATGCCCATCCGAAGCTGATCGAGCTGGCCGACCTGGTGACAGAGATGCGCGAAATCAAGCATCCCTACACCAAGGGTCTCCAAGCGCAGCGCGGGATTGATTACTGATGGCCTGGTTCCGCAGAGAGAAAAAGCCGGTCGAGAAGCCCACACCTCCGGAAGAGCGTCGCGTGCGCACCGAAGGCATGTGGACGAAGTGCGAAGCCTGCGGGCAGATCATCTGGAAGAAAGATCTCGAGACGAACTGGAACGTTTGTCCGCGCTGCCAGCATCATTTCCGGCTCAGCGCGGTGCGGCGACTCGAGCTGCTGCTGGATGACGGGCAGTGGATCGAGCACGACGGCGCACTGGAATCCACCGACCCGCTCGATTTCATGGACGCCAGGCCGTACAGCGAGCGGCTGCGCGAAGCACAGCAGAAGACCGGCCTGGCCGACGCCATCCTCACTGCCGAAGGTCGCCTCCAGGGTCGCACGGTGATCTGCTGTTCGATGGAGTTTGGATTTATCGGCGGCTCGATGGGTGCCGTGGTCGGCGAAAAAGTGACCCGCGCGGCGGAATTGGCGCTGGCGCGGCGGCTGCCGTTGGTGATTGTTTCCTGCTCGGGTGGAGCGCGCATGATGGAAGGCGCCATCAGTCTCATGCAGATGGCGAAGATCTGTGCCGCACTGGGACGGCTGGATCGCGCGGCCGTGCCCTATATTTCTGTGCTGGCCGACCCGACCACCGGAGGGGTGACGGCCAGCTACGCCATGCTCGGCGATCTGAACATTGCCGAGCCCGGAGCGCTAATTGGCTTTGCCGGCCCACGGGTCATCGAACAGACCATCCGGCAGAAGCTGCCCGAAGGGTTCCAGCGCGCCGAGTTTTTGCTCGCACATGGGTTCCTGGATGCGGTCGTGCACCGCAAGGAGCTGAAACAGTACATCGCCAGCGCGCTCGATTTCTTCTTGGCATGAAACGGTATCCCCGCAGCGCTTCCTGACGCCGGCCGCCGGCGCGAACGCCCGGGCGAGGTCCCCATGCGCTATGACGAAGCCGTTCGTTCCCTGTTGACGTTGGGACAGGAACTGGCCGTGCCCCGCCACGCCCGGACCCAGAAATTCGATCTCGACAATATCCGCACGCTGGCCGCCGCCATGGGCCATCCCGAGCGGCGCCTGCCCTGCGTACACATTGCCGGGACGAACGGAAAGGGTTCGGTGGCGGCGATGCTGGATTCGATTCTCCGGGCTGCCGGACTGCGTACCGGGCTGTACACATCGCCGCATCTGGTGCGCATCAACGAACGGATCAGAATCGAAGGCCGCGAACTGCCCGACGCAGAGTTCGCTGCCGCCTTTGCCCGCCTGCGTGCCGTGATCGAAGCCCTGCTGGCGCGCGGCGCAGAAGCCGGCGGTCTCCGTGCGCACCCGACCTATTTTGAGTGTCTGACAGCGATGGCCCTGGACTGCTTTGCGCGCACCGGGCTGGACTTCGCTGTCTATGAAGTGGGCATGGGCGGGCGGCTGGATGCGACGAACATCGTTACGCCCGAGGTCGCGGTCCTCACTCAGATTGACTTCGATCATGAAGACTACCTGGGCTACACGCTCTCCGCAATTGCTGCCGAAAAGGCAGGCATCATCAAGCCCGGAGCTTGGGTCGTGAGCGCTGCCAAACGGCCCGAAGCGCGGGCCGTGATCAGCGAGCGCGTGGCGGCGATGGGCGGCCGCCTGGTAGAAATTGACGCCGCCTACCGGGTTGAAGCTGCACCGGCTGCGGCCGAGCCAGTCGCACAGCACGCCGTCGTGCGGGCAGCCGACGGGACGCGTTATGAACTGACAGTACCGCTGCCCGGCCAGTTCCAGGTGCGCAATGCGGTGACGGCGCTAGCCGCGGCGCGGCTGCTCGCCGAACGCGGGTTCCTCATTCCCGACGACGCCATCGTGCGCGGCATCGCCACGGTGCACTGGCCGGGACGGTTGCAGCGTGTCGGCACCAACCCGACAGTGTACATCGACGGCACACACAATCCCGCGGGCGCGCAGGAACTGGTGGCCTTCTGTCGGCAATATCTGAGCGGGCGACGCCTGTGGCTTGTCTACGGTGCGATGCGCGACAAGGCCGTCGAGGAAATCACCGGCCTGATCTTCCCGTTGGCCTGGCGCGTGGTGCTCACCGCGCCCCAGCAGCCGCGCGCCATCTCGCCGGATGTGCTCGCGGCGATGACGCGGCATCTGGAGCCCCCCGGCGGCATCACGGTCGTGGCGAATCCCGCGGACGCGCTCGAGCAGGCGCTCAGCGAATCGGCCGCTGCCGATGTGGTGCTGGCCACCGGCTCGCTCTATCTGGCCGGCGACTTGCTCGCCTACTGGCAGAGCGGTCGCGAAGCTCCGGCCATGCCCGCCCGCCTGAGCCGCGCCGATGGTTGCGGATGAGGTTTGGCCGCCGCGCCTTTGCTCGTGCCGCACAGTCTCTGCTAGGATGCTTTTCGATGCCGGTGTCCAGTCCATCCGCTCCGCGAATTGGCGTGCCTTGGCGCAGCCACAAAGAAGAGCAACGAGGGGAACGGCAACTGCTGGAACCGTATCTGGCTGCGGTGCGCATGGCCGGCGGTGCGCCGGTGGAAATTTCTCTGGCGTGGGTGGAAACCGGGGAGCTGTCGGCGCTGGCGGAATCCCTGGACGGATTCCTGCTTCCCGGCTCGCCCGCTGATGTGGACCCTTCGTGGTATCACGCCGAGCGCAGCCCGCACTGCGGCGCCCGCGACGCCTTCCGCGAACAGACCGATTTCGCTCTGCTGGATGCCGCCTGTGCCGCTCGAAAGCCGGTGCTGGCCATCTGTTACGGCCTGCAGAGCTTGAACGTCTTCAAAGGGGGCCGACTGGTGCAGGACATCGCCACCGAGGTACCCGGCGCCCTGACACACACGTGGGAGCGCGCTACCGGGGCTCCCGAGCCGCGCCATGCCGTGGAATTTGTCACCGGCTCGCGGCTGGCCGAACTGGCCGGAAGCCGATCGGCACTGGTCAACAGCAGTCACCACCAAGCCGTGGCGGTCGTGGGCCGCGAGCTGCGCGCCGTCGGCTTTGCGCCGGACGGAGTGGTGGAAGCTGTGGAAGGTACCGTAGCGGAACACTGGGTCCTCGGTGTGCAATGGCATCCGGAACGGATGCCTGAGGATGCGCTCACGCGAGCGCTGTTCGCCGCGTTTGTGAACGCGGCACGGCAGGTGAGCGCGCCGAGCAGTCCAGGTTAGCCGGGCAGGCTCCCGAGGCAATGGTACGCAGAGGGAAGCCTGCGCCGCAAATTTGCGTCCGAGGAGAAGGAATGATTTCACTGGCCGGCAAAGCAGCCTTGGTCACGGGGGGCTCACGGGGCATTGGTGCGGCGACCGTCAAACTGTTTGCGCAGGCGGGTGCCGACGTCGTGTTCAACTACCACCGCCACCGGCAGGCCGCCGAGGCGGTGGCGCGCGAGGCACGCCGGCATGGCACCCGCGTCGAATCGCTGCAGGCGGACCTGCGGCAGCTGCGCGATGCGCGACGGCTGGTCGCGTTTGCCGTGGAACGGCTGGGCCGGCTGGACATCCTGGTCGCCAACGCCGGCATCTGGAACGCCGAGGAGCTGCCGATTGAGAAGATGACCGAGAAGCAGTGGGACGAAATGATGGCTGCGAATCTGAAGAGTGTCTATGCGGTGGTCCATTGCGCGGTGCCCCAGATGATCCGGCAGAAGGCGGGGCGCATCGTGGCCGTCAGTTCGACGGCCGGCCAGCGCGGCGAAGCATTTCACACGCACTATGCAGCGACCAAGGGCGGTATCATCAGCTTTGTGAAAGGGCTGGCGACGGAGCTGGCCCGGCACAACATCCTGGTGAACTGCGTGGCACCGGGCTGGGTGGATACCGAGATGTCGAAGCCCGTGCTCGAAACGAGGGCGGGCTGGAAGTTCGCCACCAGCGCCATCCCGCTCGGGCGCGTCGCGCGGCCCGAGGAGGTGGCAGGGCCGATCCTGTTTCTTGCTTCCGAGCTGGCCACGTTCATCACGGGTGAGATTCTGAACGTGAACGGGGGTGCGGTGCTGTGCGGTTGAGTGTCCGAGCAGGCAGCGGAGTGCTGGTAGCGCTGCTGGCCACTGCCGCCACCGGGCAACAGGTTCTGCTGCCGGAGCAAAACGCGGCGCGTGCCCGCGAACTCGTCCAGCAGGCCATCGAAGCACTCGGCGGTGCGGCCTACCGTGCCGTGCGCGACATCTACCGCGAGGGCCGGCTGGCACAGTTCAGCTCGTCCGGCGAGCTGGCCGGCTACGTGAAATTTTTCGATTACGTCAAACTGCCAGATAAAAACCGTACCGAATTCTACGACCAGCGCAACATCATCACGGTGATGACCGCCGAGGAAGTCTGGGAGCTGGACCGCGGGGGCATCCAACCGGCCGGCC
>JAIMBE010000170.1 GCA_023511565.1 Bacillota bacterium | reverse complement strand
ATGATACTGCGCTGGAAACGGCGTGGGAAAGTAGGTCGCTGCCAGGATAAAAACAAAGGCTCTCGAGACCCCTCGAGAGCCTTTTTTATTTCCTGCTGCGCCAAAACTCCGTTGCGGTGCACCCCTTCGCCTGTGCACTTGGCCGCGCGAGCCATGTCCACGATGCGGTGCCCTTGGTGAAGGCTGGCCACACCGGCGGAATGGCTGGCCGACCAAATTCAGCGCACAGATGGGAAAAGGCGCCGCCACCGACGTCGGTGGCGGCGCCTTGTTGCCCCCCGCAGAGAAAAGCTGCCGTCAATGCCTCAAGCGCTCGTTGCGCCTGCTGTTCCTTGTGTCGCTGGAAGCCGATCTCGATGTTCGCGGGCGAGCCGATGTTTCCCCCGCCTGCTGACGTGCGGCCACCACAGCCGCCAAGCTGCTCGGGATCGGCACCCGCCACAACGAATGAATCAGGCGGTCGAGCTCGCGTTCGACGTCAGTAGCCACCGCGGTCGTTGAACGGAAGCAGTGCGGGCAGATCAGGAAGACGTGTTGATCGCGGCGCGCCATGGGCTTATCCGAGCGGGGCCGCGTACGCCGGGCTGTGGATGACTGAATGGCTAAGCATTGTGTATCGTTCTCATTACTTGAATGTATGGTCTTCATACGATACAAAATGTGCACAGGCTTGTCAAGGCTTTCGCTGGCGTGCCAGACTGTCTCGTGCCCCTGAAAACACGCAGGGAAATCAGCTACCCGCTCAGCTTCCGTGTGCCGCTCTCTCAGGTCGAGGAAATTGACGCCGCCGCTGCGCGCGAGAAGCGCAAGCGCCGCAGCGATCTGCTGGAAGCGATCTGGGAGGTAGCCTGGGCCGAGTACAAACGGGCTGGATCGCTGACGGCGTATGTTTCTGGGCGACGCGGACGCAGCTACAGGCGGCGCGTTTCCGAAGAACTGCAGGATCAAATTTTCACCGCGGTGGAGCTGATTCTGGAACGCGCACCTTCGGCCGTGATCGAAGAACTGGCCCGCAAGCTGACCCAGTGGGCCGGCAAATATGGCAGCCGACCCTGATTCTCTGGCTACAGCAGGGCTTCCCTCCCCGTGGCCTTTTTGCGCGCGGTGAACACAGACTCGGTGGGCGATTCCGAGAGGGAATCATCCGCCCGGTCGAACGGACGCGCGCCCGCCGGCGCAACTGCTTTCCCAGAAGTGCACCGTTGTCTCGAACTGTTCACTCACCGCTTCCTGCGCGCGCAGTCGTGCGAGGGCCCGGAGGCGGCCCCGCAGGCGACGACGGGGCAGGATGCGCCGTTGCACAAGGCGGAGCAGGAATTGCTCGGCGGGGAGCGCGCCCTTCGACGAGTTGCAACGCACGCAGCAGGCCACCAGATTGTCAGTGCCATCGGTCCCGCCGCGGGCCAGCGGCACGATATGGTCGAGTGTCCATTTGCCGCGCGTCAGAAGTCGCAAGCAGTAGAAGCAGCGGCCCGCTTCACGGCGCAGGATGCGCGCGCGGAATTCCGCTCGGCGAACCCTGTGGACTCGCAGCCAGGCCCGAGGCGGGCCGGAGGCGTTGCGGGCGGTTCCGGGCCGGAAGAAGGCGAGGCGTTCGGTTCGGGGTGCGCTGGCCCAGCGGCGGGCAATTTCACCGGGCAGATAGACTACGACGCGCATGCCGGCCTGGCTGCGGTCCCGAAACCGGATGCAACGCTTTCGGGCCAGCGCGCACAGGTAACGACTCGTGGTGGCGATCGACCATCTCATGGACACGGCAATGCCCTGGCGCGCAAGGCGCACGGTACGGCGTCCGCGCAGATGAGAAAGCCGCACCAAGCGGCAGTAGAGAGCCCGCTCCGGCGCGGTGAGTCGCAGCGTGGGGTTCAGCCAGTCTTCGACCGCCACCCAAACCCGGGCCGCCTGAAAATGTGCCAGCATGTCGGATCGGAAGAGGTACAGCGTGGAGGACGTGGGGCGAGCCGTTGCCTTGGACTGCGCACCACACTACCAATGTAGCAGAACGGAGCAGGAGATTATTCAGAACGAGCCAAGTATTTCTCTTTTCTTTTCAGTACATTGACCAGACGGGCAGGCGCCTGCCCCTTGACAGCTGCACCGTGAGAAGCGAACCGGACAGATTCTAGTCCCAGCGCGAGCAGATCGACTCGATCCGCTCAATCATCACTTCGACTTCCTCGGCTGTGGGACAGCTCTCGGCGTGAACAGCCTTGTTGCGAATCTCCCAGATGCGCTGCAGCTCAACACGTTCCGCAGCACTGATGTGGCCATCGCGAGCCAGCTCTTCTAGCAGCCCCAGCACGGTGCCTTTCCGAACCTTCGGGGTCCGGCGGTAGTATTTCCGCGCGGCAGCGATAAGCAGGCGTTCGTATTCTTCCCCGGCGATTTTGCCGGCCAGGTTGGCATCCTCTTCGAGCAGAATGCGGGCCAGCTCCAGCGGGCCGTAATGACGCAGGAAGGGGCGCAGGAGCTGAGCGGCGCGGCGACGCTGCACCCACAGGTCGCGCTCAAACGCGCTGCGCGCCTGCGTAGCCTGCGCGGCATCTTCTCCGTGGCGGACAATTTGGTCGTAGGTCCACAGGGCCAGCTCGGTTTCGGCCACCGAAGCCAGTGCAAAATGCTGTTGCCAGGCGCGCAGTTCCTCACAGAAGGCCAGATAGGCATCCACAGCGGTGGCGCCGTGCACCAGGAGCAGGTGCGCAACCGGATTGCTGAAAATAGCGAATCGCTGCGGATGCACGAACCGCAGCACGATTGAGACTACGCCGACGTTGTGGAACACGGCGAGCAACTGCTCGACAAGCTGCCGCGGCTCGTTTGACCCCTCGAGCGGACCCAGGTAGAGGCGCTGTTTCAGTGCCCGGTCCAAGCCTTTTTCCGGCGGGATCGGCCAGTAGCGCGCGAGCGGTGTGGAGTCCGGGTCAAAGATGGTGAGGACGTCCCGGGCCACCAGCCAGCGCTGGCCGGTGCGCACCGGCTCCAGACGCTTTTCCAGGCGCGCGAAATTGTAGCTGCGACCGAATTTCTCCCTGCACACCCTGGGAAATTCGTCCCGGTAGTGGGCGAGCGGGAACTCCACTGACGTCCTGCGCATCGTGCCTGCCTCCGGAGACAGCAGCGGCACCGGCGGGCCGCCGCAGCTGAGGCGAGCCGGATGCTAGCACTGCCAGGGGTACGGCGACTAGACAGTCGCGCCAGGACTACTGGCGGCGCTCATCGCGTTCGATGCGACCGTCGCGCAGGTGGATGATGCGGTGGGCGTGTGCGGCAATGTCGTGTTCGTGGGTGACCAGAATAATCGTGTTGCCGCGGCCGTGCAGTTCATCGAACAGGGCCATGATCTCCGCACCGGTCTGCGAGTCGAGGTTCCCGGTCGGTTCATCGGCCAGCAGGATTGAAGGGGAGTTGACCAGGGCGCGGGCGATGGCCACACGCTGGCGCTGGCCGCCGGAGAGCTCATTCGGGCGGTGGTGCATGCGGTCAGCCAAGCCAACGATCTCCAGAGCGCGGCGCGCCCGTTCCAGCCGTTCGGCGGCGGGTGTGCCGTTGTAGATCAGCGGCAGCTCGACGTTGTGCAGGGCCGTGGCGCGCGGCAACAGATTGAAGGTCTGGAAAACAAAGCCGATTTCCTTGTTGCGGATGTAGGCAAGTTCGTCGTCATCGAGTTCGCTGACCAGACGTCCGGCCAGCCAGTAGCGCCCGCGGGTGGGGGTGTCCAGGCAGCCAATCAGGTTCATCAGCGTGGACTTGCCCGAACCGGAAGGGCCCATGACTGCCACGTATTCTCCCTTGCGGATTTCCAGGTCCACGCCGCGGAGCGCATGGACGGGCTCAGCGCCCATCTCGTAGGTCTTCCACAGCCCCTCGGTGCGGATGACAATGCCCTGCTCGACCAAGTCCTGGCGGAACGCTGCCGTTGTGGTTTCCACTTGCATGCTGGATGGTCTCCCGGTGTTCACGGTCTGAATCTTTGGACGCGTCCGGCGCCGGAACGGCTGGCCTAGGCGGCTTCGGCCTGCGCGGGTCTCGTGTTGTCCACCTTGATCCGAGCGCCCGGCCGGAGCGAGCGGAGCACGCGATAGCTGCCGGTGATAATCTCGTCGCCTTCCTGAAGCCCTTCGGTGATTTCGATCTCGGTAATGCCGGTAATACCGGTCTTGACGGGAACGAAGATGGCGCGACCCTCACGGACCACGAATACGCCTTGGATTTCTTGCTTGGCCGGGTCGGTGCCCGCCGGCTCGGTGTGTGCGGCGGCCAGCGCCACGCTGCGCTCCGGCGATTCATCGGCAGCCTGTTCTAACTCCTTCCGTGTGCGCACGGCCAGGGCCTGCAAGGGAATCGAGAGCACATTTTTCCGCTCGGCAGTGATGATCTTGGCCGTGGTGGAGAGGCCCGGACGGAGGGACTCAGGCGGATCGAGCAGAGTGATGACCACCTTGAAGTCCTTGGCCTCCTGGGTGCTGGAAGTGGTCTGGGTAGTGGCCAACCCGGAGGTGCGCAACACCGCCTGCGTGCCGACTTCGCTCACCCGGCCCTGGAAAACCCGATCGGGAATGGCATCAATCTTGACCTCTGCAGGCTGCCCGACGCGGACGTTGACGATATCGGTTTCATCCACCTTGACC
>JAIMBE010000169.1 GCA_023511565.1 Bacillota bacterium | reverse complement strand
GATCATCACCGCGCCGGCCACCGACCCGGATCACACCGTGGTCCTCGGAGTGAACGAGCCCAGCTATGACAGCCGCAACCACCACGTGATCTCGAACGCTTCGTGCACCACCAACTGTCTGGCGCCGGTGGCCAAGGTGCTGCACGAAACATTCGGCATTGTGCATGGCACGATGACCACGGTGCACTCCTACACCAACGATCAGCGGTTGCTCGACCTGCCACACAAGGATCTGCGACGCGCGCGGGCCGCCGCGCTGTCCATGATTCCGACGACGACCGGCGCGGCCAAGGCGCTGCACCTGGTGATCCCGGCGTTGAAGGGCAAGTTGGATGGGTACGCACTGCGCGTGCCGACACCCAACGTCAGCGTCGTGGATTTGACCGTTACTACGGAAAAACCGGCGACGGTGGAATCGGTGAACACCGCCTTCCGTCAGGCGGCCGAGGGAGCGCTGCGGGGCATTCTCGCCTATACGGAAGAGGAGCTGGTCTCGTGCGATTTCCGCGGCAACGAACATTCGGCAATTGTGGATGGCCCGTACACGCGCGTCGTGGGCGGCCATTGCGTCAAGGTGCTGGCTTGGTATGACAACGAATGGGCGTACTCCTGCCGCTGCCGCGACCTGATCAAATTTCTGGCCGCGCGGCTGTAGCCAACCGCCGCGGCGCGACCCGGCACAGCCCTGAAAACAGTGCGGCTCAGGATGGCAGAATGAACAAACTCTCGATTCGTGACCTGGAACTGGAAGGCCGGCGCGTGTTCGTGCGCGTGGATTTCAACGTGCCGATCGAACAGGGCCGCGTCGTGGACGACACGCGCATCCGCGAAACCCTGCCGACCCTGCAGTTTGCCCTCGCCCGCGGTGCCCGGCTGATTCTGGCTTCGCATCTGGGTCGGCCGAAAGGCAAGATGGATCCGAAATTCAGCCTCGGGCCGGTGAGCAAGCACCTGGCCGGGCTGCTGGGCCGTCCCGTGGAATTCAGCGAAGACTGCATCGGCCCGCAGGCCGAAGCGAAAAGCCGCATGCTCGCCTCAGGTGGTGTGCTGCTGCTTGAAAATGTGCGCTTCCATCCGGAAGAAGAAGCCAACGACCCGGGTTTCGCCCTGCAACTGGCCGCCCTGTGCGACGGGCTGTACGTGTGCGATGCATTTGGCTCAGCGCATCGCGCCCACGCTTCCGTGGTCGGCATCACCCGGTACATGGAGAAGGCGGCCGCCGGCTTGCTGATGGAAAAAGAGCTGGCCTTTCTGAGCAAAGCGATCCACCAGCCGGAACGGCCCTATGTGGCGATTTTGGGTGGCGCAAAAATTTCCGACAAGATCGAAGTGATCGAGCACCTGATGGGTCTGGCCGACACAATGTTGATCGGCGGGGCCATGGCCTACACGTTCTGGAAGGCACAGGGTCATCCAGTCGGTCGTTCCCTGGTCGAGGACGACAAGCTGGAGCTGGCGCGCTCGCTGCTCGAGCGCGCCGCTGAGCCGAACTTCCGACTGCTGTTGCCGGTGGATCATGTCCTCGGCCGTGAACTGCGCGCCGATACCGAAACGCGCGTCGCCGCCGTCGGCGAAGACCCCGGTGCGTGGATGGGATTGGACATCGGCCCGGCCACCACCGAGCAGTTCACCGCGGCGTTGCGTGGTGCGCGCACCATTGTCTGGAATGGGCCGATGGGTGTGTTTGAGCTCGAACCGTTTGCACGGGGCACGCTGGCGCTGGCCCGTGCGGTCGCCGAAGCGACCCGCGCCGGAGCAATTTCGATCGTCGGCGGTGGCGATTCTGTGGCCGCGGTGCAGCAGGCCGGGGTCGCTTCTGAAATCTCCCATCTCTCGACGGGCGGTGGCGCCTCGCTGGAGTTTCTCGCCGGACGCAAGCTGCCTGGTGTCGAAGCGCTCTCAAACCGATGACCGGTCCACGGCGGAGGCGGGACAACCACCCATGCGGCGCGCAGTGATTGCGGGTAACTGGAAGATGCACAAGACCCAGGCCGAAACCCGCGCGTTTTTTGACCGGTTTCGGCCGCTGGTTGCCGGTGCGCAACACTGCGAAATCGTCATTGCCCCGCCGTTTACCTCTCTGACCGCGGCGGTGGAAAGTTCGCGCGGCACGGCCATCGCCATCGGCGCTCAGGATGTGCACTGGGAAACCCAGGGCGCATTCACCGGCGAAGTTTCTGCTGGGATGTTGGTGGAGGCGGGCTGCCGCTACGTGATCATCGGGCATTCCGAACGACGGCAGCACTTCGGCGAAACCGACGAGTGGGTGCTGCGCAAAACGCGTGCCGCTCTGGCCGCCGGACTGGTGCCGATCGTCTGCGTCGGCGAAACGCTGCCCCAGCGGGAAACCGGACAGACCGAGGCGGTGCTCGAGCGGCAGTTCCGGCTCGGGCTGGCTGCTTTGACGGTGGAGGAGTTCTCTCGTATCATTCTTGCGTACGAACCGGTCTGGGCCATCGGTACCGGTCGCACCGCCACACCGGAATTGGCGGCCGAAGCCCATCGGTTCCTCCGCGAGCAGGCCGCCGAAAAATTCGGCCGAACTGCGTCCGGCGCCCTACGGATCCTTTACGGAGGCAGCGTGAAGCCGGAAAACATCGGCGGATTGATGGCGCAGCCGGAAATTGACGGTGTGCTGGTGGGCGGGGCGAGTCTGGAGGCAGAATCGTTTGCTGCCATTGTGAACTTCTGAGGAAAACCGTATGCCGTCCTCGATGAAGTGGGCCATAGCGTTTGCCGTGGGACTGCTGCTGGTGCTGTTGGGCTGGCAGGTGCGGTTCGTGCTGGTGACGCTGCACGTGCTGATCAGCTTGACGCTGATTCTGGTCGTGCTGTTGCAAAGCGGCAAGGCAGCGGACCTGGCCGGAGCGTTTGGCGGTGCGGGCAGCCAAACCGCGTTCGGGCCGCGCGGGGCTGCGACGTTCCTCTCCAAGGCAACCACCTGGTGTGCCGTGATGTTCATGCTGACCTCGATCTCGTTGGTCCTGCAGGAAACCGCCGGGCCGCGCCGGCCCGCGGGCGGCGAGTCCTCGTTGTTCGAGGAAACGCCAGCGGCGGAACAAGCAGCACCCGCCGAGCCGCCGGCGTCACCGCCGCAGACCCAACCGCAATCGACGCCACAACCCCAGCCGCAGTCGCCGCCGGCACAGAACCCGACGCCGCCACAGCCTTGAGCCAGGCTTGCTCGATGTGGCCGCGGCGGTTACAATTTTTCTAGCCCTTCGTGCGGAAGTGGCGGAACTGGCAGACGCACCATCTTGAGGGGGTGGCGCCGCAAGGCGTGTGGGTTCGAATCCCACCTTCCGCACCAATCCTGCCCGAGCCTCCTGCCCGAGCGACAGCCTTTGCCGTGGACGAGGCAAGGTGTGCTGGTTCAGCCCGCACGGCAGGCCTCCGGGCAGCCGTCGGCGGCTGCTTCCGTTTCATGGAATCGGTCTTGCATTCGGTGTGGCAGCGTAGGTATGATGCTCCGCTCGTAATCCGCAATTGAAAGCTGTGAGTCAGGCAGCCGGTTGTGGTCACCGGTGCTTTGCAGATCCCCGGAGTGGAGGAGATGCAGACGAAAAACCGTTGTGCAGGTTCAACTGCGACTGCCGTCATTTTGGCCCTCTTCCTGGTTCTCTTCACCCTGATCACGGTGTACCTGTTTGTTTCGAAGACCTGGTGGTTTCCAGAGAGCATCACGCCCATCGGCCACGAAATTGATGCCCAGACCCGGCGGACGCTGTGGTTGACGGGCGTCGTTTTTGTGCTTTCCCAACTGGGACTGGCCTGGGTCGTGTGGCGCTACCGGAATCGCGGTGGGCGCGCACGCTATTCCCACGGCAACAATACCCTGGAGATCCTCTGGACGCTGGCCACTGCTGTGGCGTTCATCGGCTTGGGCGTGCTGGCCCAGTTCACCTGGGCGAAGATCCATCTTGCTGAGCCCGCCACGGACACAGTGGTCATCGAAGTGTTGGGAGAACAGTTCGCCTGGAACTTCCGCTATCCGGGCCCGGATGGGAAGTTCGGCCGCACACGCACCGACCTGATCAACTCAGGTGCCGGCAACCCGTTCGGGATTGATCGCAGCGATCCGGCCGCAGCCGATGACATCGTCGTGCCGATTCTGAATGTACCCGTGAATCGTCCCATCGAACTGCGGCTGCGCGCGAAGGATGTGATCCACAGTTTCTTCGTGCGCGAGTTGCGGTTGAAGCAGGATGCGGTGCCCGGTCTGGAAATCCCGCTCCGCTTTGTGGCCGAGCGCACCGGAGATTTTGAGCTGGTTTGCACCGAGCTGTGCGGCATGGGGCATCAGCGCATGCGCGCACCGTTCTCGGTGAAAACCGCCGCCGAGTACGAGCAGTGGTTGCGGGACGAACTGGCGTTGCTTCAGTCCAACCCGTGAGGCAGGAGAGACACCCATGAGCACACCCTCGCAGGTGGCGGCGCATGTCCATGCCCCGCCCCAAGGCTTCCTCCGCAAGTACATCTTTAGCACCGATCACAAGGTCATTGGCCTTCAGTACTATCTTCTGGCGCTGGTGGCGGTTTTTGTCGGGCTGGTGCTCTCGTTGCTGATGCGGTGGAAACTGGCCTGGCCCAACGACCCTGTGCCCCTGTTCGGGGACGGCCCGATGCTGCCGGAGCAGTACCTGGCGCTGGTCACGATGCACGGC
>JAIMBE010000016.1 GCA_023511565.1 Bacillota bacterium | reverse complement strand
ATTTCGATGCGATCGTCAATTTCCGGGATCACGAACACCGAAGCAAACGAAGTGTGCCGCCGCGCGGCCTGGTCGAACGGCGAGATCCGCACCAGGCGGTGGACCCCGCTTTCGCCCTGGAGCAGGCCATAGGCATTTTCCCCCTCGATCCGAACCGTGGCGGCTTTGATGCCGGCTTCGTCCCCCGGCGTGGAGTCAATCACGGTGGCGCGAAACCCTTCACGCTCGGCCCAGCGGAGATACATGCGCAGCAACATCTCGGCCCAGTCCTGCGATTCGGTGCCGCCGGCGCCGGGCTTGATGGTCAGGATGGCGTTCAGCGCGTCGTTTTCGCCGGCGAGCAGCGTGCGGGTTTCCAGTTGCGCGACGTACTGCTCGGCGGCGGCCAGTTCGTCCGCTGCTTCGCGCAGCAGATGCTCGCGCTGGGAAGGGTTCTGTTCCTCGCGCGCCAGTTCCAGATAGGTTTCCAGATCGCTTTCGATGCGCGCGAGCCGGTCCTGCGCCGCCAGCAGCGTCTCCAGCTGCTTGCGTTCCTGCAGGACGCGTTGCGCCTGTTCTGGTTGCTGCCAGAAATCGGGCTGGCCGATGCGACGTTCCAATTCGGCCAGCCGGGCGCGGTGGCTTTCCGCGTCAAAGATAGCTCCGCACCAGCTCGACGCGGCGCTGAAGCTCATCGTAGCGGTGTTGCAGGTCTTCGAGAATCATGGTACAGGTCGCGGTGCGGTCCCGGGTGTTATCGTCGGCGCGGCGGCCGTGGCCAGACAAAGAGAAGGACCCCTGCCGCTAGACTCAGCCACGCCACCCAGTCGCCGAAACGGGTGTAGAGCGTCGTATCGCTGCGAAAGGCAAACGGTGCGCTCAGTGTGCCGCGCACATCGGCGCGCATGCGTGCACGGATGCGTCCGTAGGGATCAATGACCACGGTGTGCCCGTTGTTCGTCGCGCGCAACAACCAGCGACGGGTTTCGATCGCCCGGAAGCGTGCCATCGCCAGATGCTGATCGGGTGCTGCCGAGCGGCCGAACCAGCCGTCGTTCGACAGATTGATCAGCAGCTCGGCGCCACGGACTACGAAGCGGCGCACTTCGTTCGGGAAAATCGCCTCGTAGCAGATGAAGACCCCGAACTGGCCGCCGAGCAGCCGTCCGACGGCGTAGTCGCTGCCCTGGGCGAAATCGCCGATGCCACCGACGATCGGCCCCGCAAAGCCGAGCCAGTTGCGCTTCGGCACGTACTCCCCGAAGGGCACCAGATGAATCTTATCATACGTGAAGACACGTTGCCCGGCCGGGTCGAGCAGCACGGCACTGTTGAACGCTGCCAGTTCTCCGCGGGCGCGCGGCCGCCATTCGATGACGCCGACCAGAAAAAAGCTGCGGCTGCCGCGCGCAATCGTCTGCGCCCGTTCGGCAAAACGCGCGTCCTGCAGCGAAAATGGTGCCGGCACCTCAGGCCACACAATCAGCCCGGGCGAGGTGCCGGCCACCGTGAGGCTCAGCCGGACGAGTTCCTCGAGGTCGGCGGCGTGGCGGGTGTACCAATCGGCGGAGCCGACAGTGGACTGCGGAAGATTGGTCTGCACCAGATGCGCCAGCGCGCGCGGCGACTCCGTGGGCACCCAGGCGCGCCCGAATTGTGTGATCAGGAGCCCGGCAGCCAGCACCGCAACGGCCACCACGCGTACCGTGCGTTGACGCCACTCGACGACCAGCCAGACCAGGAGCGCATTGGCTGCCACCACCAGAAAGGAGACCCCATAGATGCCGGTCCACGCGGCCAACTGGCGGAGCACCAGCTCGTCGACCAGGGCGTAACCGAGCAGGTTCCAAGGGAAGCCGATGTGGGGCATGTGCGTGCGCGCGAATTCTAGCGCCACCCAGAGCAGCGGTGCCCCGAGCAGCGCGCGCCGCCGATGACGCTGGTCAAGCCAGGCAACGCCCCAAGCAAACGTTGCCGAAAACAGCGCCAGCACAGCTACCATCAGCCCGAGCAGCGCCGCCGCATGCCCGGCTGCGAGCGAGCCATGCACGCGCAGCACGGTGTAAATCCAAGGCAGGGTCAACAGATAGAAGGCCAGGCCGTGGAGCCAGCCGCAGAGCCACGCGGTGGCCCCGCGGGCTCCGCACACCGCCAACAGCAGCGCCGCCGGCGCCACCCAAACCAGCAGCGGAAACGGGTAGGGGGTAAACGCACCTGCCAGTCCGGCGCCCGAGACGAGCGCGAGCAGCAGTCGCAGCCATTCCAGACGCGCCACGTCAGGGGCCCGGGGGCAGCGCGCTAGTGCCGGACAATCGTTTTGAAACCCTCTTGGGCCAGTGCCCGGCGGGCACGCTCTGCCGACTGCAGGTCGCCATACGGGCCCACCTGCACGCGATAGTACTGGTCGCCGGAGGGCGTCAGCACAAAGGCTGGGAAACGTTTCTCCTGCAGCACCTGCGCCAGGGCGAGCGCTTCGGCTTCCCGGGTCAGCGCAGCGACCTGGAGGACGATGGCACCCTTGGCGAACTGCGGCGGCTTCAGCGTCGGGCGGGTTGCGGCAGGTGCCTTGGGTCGCGCCGGGGGGCTGAGCCGCTCTTCGGTGGCGGTCGGTTCGGCGGCCTTGTAAAAGTTCCATTCGGTGGGCGCGGGCGATTCCGCAGGCGGAGCGTCTTCGGCGGCCTTGGCCGGAGGAGCTGCGGAGGCCGAAGCGGCCGAAGGCAACACGTCGGCATTGACGCTGGGCGCGTTTTGCGAGCGGCCCATCACGTAGCCCAGCGTGAAAAAGACGCCGCACAAAACCACCACGGTAAAAAACAGGCCGAGCAGGTGCCGGCCTTCGAGCACCATGTCGCGGCCGCTGCGTCGGTTTCCCTCAGCCATAGCTCTCCTCGCTTCTCCGCCGCTACTTGCCCCCCACCGCTTTCATCCACATGCTCAGGAGGTCGATCGGCAGCGGGAAAATGACGGTGGTATTTCTCTCCATTCCAATTTCGGTCAGTGTCTGCAGGTAGCGGAGCTGGATGGCCGCCGGCTGCGTGGTCAGCACCGAGGCCGCTTCCGCGAGTTTCGCGGCGGCCTGGTATTCGCCGTCGGCGTGGATGATCTTGGCCCGTCGTTCGCGCTCGGCTTCGGCCTGGCGCGCGATGGCGCGACGCATCTCTTCCGGAATATCCACCTGCTTGACTTCGACCTTCGTCACCTTGATACCCCAGGGTTCGGTATCCTGGTCAAGGATCGCCTGCAGGCGGGCGTTTACCTTTTCGCGCTCGGCCAAGATTTCGTCAAGCTCGAACTGACCAACGATCGAGCGCAGGGTGGTCTGCGCCAGTTGCGAGGTGGCGTAGAGATAATTCTGTACCTGGCCGAGGGCCAACTTCGCGTCCACGACGCGGAAGTAGCAAACCGCGTTGACTTTGACGGAAACGTTGTCGCGCGTGATGATGTCTTGCGGGGGCACATCCAGCGTTTCGATGCGCATGGGGATGCGATAGAGCGTTTCGATCGGCCAGATCACAAAGATCAAGCCGGGGCCTTTGGCCGCCGGAAGCATCCGCCCGAGCCGCAGCACCACACCGCGTTCCCATTCCTTGACCACGTGAAGCGAATTCCACACCCAGACGAACAGCAGGAACAAAAAGAACAACATGAACGTGCTGAACGGGTTGAATTGAGCGAGATCCATCACCGCCTCCTCTAAAGGGATGTGCTAGCTGCTCCGACCCGATTCGTCCGGCGCATCGAAGGGTTCGACGTGCACCGTTAGTCCTTCGACACGAACCACACGAACGCGCCGGCCTTTTTCAATTTTCTGCGGGGCGGCGGCACGCCACAGCTCGCCGGCGACAAACACTTGGCCGGTGCCGTCAATCTCCATGGTGACCGAACCGATTTGGCCAATCAGGGCTTCGGCACCGATGGTCGGTTTCCAACGGTAGGTGCGCAGGATCAGGGTCATCAGGAAAATGGCCAGCAGAGCAAACGGGATCGTGGCACCCAACGCTGTGCCCAAGCTCACCCCCATGCCGGTGATCGGCGAATCAATCAGCAGCAACGCGCCGGCCACCATCGCCACCACGCCGGCCAGACCGAGCAGGCCATAGCTGGTCACTTTGGCTTCCAGGATGAATAGACCCACCGCGAGCAGGATCAGCAGAATGCCGATCACGTTGATCGGCAAGGCCTGGAGGGCCACCAGCGCCAGCACCAGAGCAGCGGCACCGACGACACCTGGCAGAATCAATCCCGGATTACTGAATTCGGCGTAGATCCCCAGAATCCCAATCAGCATCAGCAGGAAGAGCACGTCGGGCCGTGCGATGTAGGAGAGAATCTTCTGCCGGCGATTCATCTGGAGCGGTTCCCGTACGGGATTGAGCAGTGCCAGCGTGTACGTGGAACCATCGAACCGTTTGATGCGACGGCCATCGAGCTTGGCGAGCAGCTCTTCCACCGTGGGCACAATCAGATCGATCAGACCGCCCCGCAGGGCCTCGTCGGCGCTGAAGGCTTTGGCTTCGGTGACGGCCTGCTCGGCGAGTCCCACGTTGCGACCGCGCTGACCGGCGATACTGCGCATGTAGGCGGCGGCATCGTTGGTGGCCTTGCGCCGCAGCAGCTCATCGACCTGCTGGCCGGTCAGGGGCACCGGAGAAGACGCTCCGGTGTTTGTTCCCGGAGCCATCGCGGCCACATCGGCTGCGAGCAGAATGAAGAATCCAGCAGAAGCAGCGCGCGCGCCGGAGGGAGAAACGTACACCGTCACCGGCACTTTCGAATCGAGGATGTGGGAAATAATCTCGCGCATCGAGCTGTCCAACCCGCCGGGCGTATCCATGGTGATCAGCACCAGGTCGGCTCCGGTCTGATTCGCGTGCTGGATCCCGCTGACCACGTACTCCGCCATCATAGGCATGACCGCGTCAGCAATGCGCAGCTCGACGACGCGAGCCGCGGCCGAGGACTGCGCCAGCGCATCCGCCACGCCGACGCAGAGCCAAAGAGCCATCACCGTCCATGGGCTGACCAGCCAGAACCTCCTGCTTCGGATCATGGTCGGACTCCTGTTCCGGGCGCAGCCCGCTGAGTTCGTGCACTGCCCAGAGGCGCGGACGACCCGGGCAGCATTGGCGGCAGAAAGCTCTGCCGCGGGGAATGCAATTCGGCCTGGACGCGGAGCAGTGCCGCAGGCCGGGCATCGATTTGCGGCAGCTCGAACTCGACTGCTTCCCGTTCGGCGCGGGCTTTTTCGGTCTGGCCGTCCAGCTCGAGGGTATGCACCAGCAGGGCGCGAGCCTGGGCATCTTCCGGATTTCGCAGGAGCACTTCGCGGAACATTGTTGCTGCCTCCGTGAACCGCAGGGCAGCCAGCTCGGCCAGACCCAGATTGTACCAGTAGACCGTCTCGCGCGCGGCCATCTGGCTGGCTTGTCGGAAGTGCTGGGCGGCCTGTGTCCAGTTCTGCTGTCGGGCCAGGACCACACCGAGATTGTTCAACACTTCGGGCACGGGCCAGCGTCCCCGCGCCTGCGCGGCGGCCGCCAGCGTAGCGAACGTGGTGTGGGCGCGTGCCAGGTCATCCCGCAGCAGATGGCAGACGCCCGAATAGAACGCAGCTTCAAAGCCACGCGTGTGGGCCGGGGGCACACGGGAAAGCCAGATCAGTGCCGTGACCAGGTCGCGACGCGCCAGATAGGTCTGCCCCAGCGCATAGGCCGGGTCAGGCCAGCCCGGCTCGAGTCGCGCGGCCTCCCGCAGCCAGCGCAGACGTTGTTCATCGTCCGCGGTGAGGAGCCCGCGCACGTAGCTTTCAAACGCATCCAGCCGGAACCGCGGAAACCGATGGGGCAACGCGGCGGAGTCTTCGGTGGCCGTCCCACCCATGGTCGCCAGCAGGTCAGCCAACAACCGCGCGTGCAGTTCCATCAGCTCGTCCAGCCGTCCGGAGATTTCCTGGGGAGCCAACAAGGCAGGCGGTTCGATCTGCAGCGCCTGCGCGCGGATGCGCAGAGTGCCGTCGGCGGCAGTAAACTCGCCGAAAATCACGAAGTCGGCGCGGACGTGCTGCGCCAGACGAAACATGGTGGCCCGACTGTAGCCCGCAAACAGCGGCGCCGCCGGCAGGCCCATCTGTTCAACGGTCATCATCCAGTCGTCGCGGGTGAGCACCAGCGCGGCCGCAGCAGTGCCTGGGGCTGCCGCCAGACGCAGGATGGTCAGCTCGGCCAGGCCCTCCTCAAGCCAGCTCAACCGGCTGTCTGCGCCTGTGTTTTCAAACGGAAACACAACGATCGTCTGTGCACGGATCGGAGCGACCAGCCCGACGAACACCACCAGGAGGGTAGCCAAGCGGGGCATCTTCACCATTATAGACCAGCACCCGCGCACGTGCCGGTGCTGCACGCTACCTTCAAGACACCTGCAGGCAATCCCTACCCCGGGGGGCGTTCACGAATCCGGCGGCGGCAGCGGGGTGGCGGCAATGCGCTCGGGATGGAGAACCTGCTGGATCAGCGGTTCATGGAGCAGGGGGGCAAAGTCCGGGTCTTTGGTGACGTCGGCCTGAAGATGCGCGTAGCCCTCGTCCTGCGCTTTGCGAAGATAGTAGGCGCACCGCTCGACATCGCCCATGCGCGCATAGGACTTAGCCAGGAAGAAAAAGAACAACGCTCGTTCGCCAGGCAGGCCATGCTGCACCAGCGAACCGCCCCGACCGTGGCGTTCGAACACTTGCGGATCGAGCCGCAGGGCCTGCACGAACGCTGCCAGCGACTCCTCATACTTCTTGCGGGCAAAGTAGGCGTGTCCCAGATTGCTGTAGACGGTCGCCACGGTGGGGTCCAGGCTGATCGCCTTTTTATAATACCGGATGGCGTCGTCGTAATCCTCTTCGTGGTAGTAGACGGTACCCAGGTTGTTCACCGGGTTGTAGAAGGTGTCGTCCTGGCGCATCGCGCGCTTGTAGTATTTGCGCGCGTTGCGGAAGTCATTCAGTTGCTGGTAGCAGATGCCGATTTTGTTCAGCACCGCTGCGGCGCGCCGGTCTCTGGGGCTGCTGGTGAACACGCGGCGCCAAAAGCCCGGCTCGCGGTAGCCCAGCCGCTGCAGCAGCTCTTCATACGCATCGATCGCTTCGCTGTACTGCTTTCGCGCCATCAGCACGTCGCCGCGCAGCTCGATCCGCTCTTCCGGGGTGCGCTCCTGGGTTGCCGTCGGCTCCTGGACGAGAACGGCTGCCCGGGCAGGCAACGACACCGGCAGTCCCCACAAACCCACCCACATGGCGAATAGACTCAGGCGCAATGGCTTCATGGCGAACCTCCCGGCGCCGGGCGCGTTTTCGGAGGCGTGTCCGGCTTCGGTGGTTCCGGCTTCTTCGTTTCGTTCTGCCCGGTTCCAAAGATACCAAAGATGCGCTGCCAGAAACCCTTTTTTTCTTCTTTCTGCGGCTGCGATGCCGCTGCCGGGGCTGACTGAGCAGGGCGCGGCTTGGACGGCGCCTGCACGGAGCGGGGCTTATCCGGAGCCGTCGCAGCGGAGGAATCCGCTTCCCCCGCGGGGGTGCCACTGGAGGGCAGTCGGCGCGGTCCAAACAGGCGCGACAGCCAAGAGGGAGGGCGGTCGGCACCAGCCGCAAAGAAGACCTCCGGCGGCTCAGCTCCGGTGATGAAAACTTCTTCCTGGGCGCCCGGCATACCCGGCGGAGCCAGTTGCAACGTCAACGGATCCACCAGCGCGAAGGTCAACCCGGGCGGGGGCTCGAACGGTTGCGGATTCTGGTAGCCCGGCAGGGTGACGGCACGCTTCATGAACTCGGCCCAGATGGGCAGCGCCGAAACGGCGCCGGAAAGCCCCAGCTCACGATAGTCGTCAAAGCCCACCCAAACTACACAGAGCAGGTTGCTGGTGAATCCGGCAAACCAGCCGTCATGCGACGTGCCGGTCTTGCCCGCCGCGGGCACGGTCAAACCACGCGCGCGCACACCGGCGGCGGTGCCGCGCTGGATGACATCCTGCAGCAAATGATTCACGATGTAGGCAACGCGCGGATCGAGCACCAGGCGAGGCGGCTGCTGCCGCGGGTCCTTCGCTTCGACCACGGTGCCATCGGAAGCGACCACGGCCCGCAAAAAATAGGGTTCCACGCGGCGGCCACCGCTGGCGAAGGGCGTGTAGGCCGCTGCGATTTCTAGTGGGGTCATCTCGTATGCGCCCAAAGCCATTGCCGGCGTCGGTTGGATGCGCGGGCCCAGACCCATCTGACGGGCGACCTCCACCACACGGTTGTAACCGACCAATTCGGCCACCTTGACAGTGGCCACGTTCAATGAACGCACCAACGCTTCGCGCAGGGTCACGGTGCCGTAGTAGGCCTGTCCGTAGTTATCCGGAGCATATTCCTGGCCGTCGAAAAGAAACGTGGTGGGCTCATCCACGACGGTCGTGGTGGTGTGCAACACCGGCGCGTAGCCATCGGCCGCGTTCGACAGCGCCGCGGCATAGACGAAGGGTTTGAACACTGAACCCGGCGGACGCCGTGCCAGCACGCGGTTCAACTGGCTCTGGCCGTAATGCCGTCCACCGATCAGGGCCTTGATTTCACCGGTGGTCGGGTCGAGCGCGACCAGGGCCGCCTGCACGAGCGGAACCGCCTCACCGCGCCGACGCCAGTTCTGGTAGCGGCGGGCCAGCAGGCTGTCCAGGTGCTTCAAGCCCTGTTCGACCGCTTCGGTGGCGATCCGCTGCAGGTCGGCATCGAGCGTCGTGTAGATGCGGTAGCTGCGCGAAGTCAACTCCGCTTCCGGGTAGCGTTCGAGCAAATCGTCTTTCACCATGTCGACGAAATACGGCGCCGAGCTGTATTCGATCGCCGTGCTGGCCAGTCGCAGGGGGACTTTTCGCGCGGCGGCCGCGGCTTCGGCGTGGATCATGCGGTTCTCGACCATCAGATCGAGCACGCGATCGCGCGCTTCGGCGATCCGTTCGGGCCGGCGATCGGCCGAGGAGTAACGATTCGGCGCGCGGATGATTCCCGCCAGGAAGGCCGCTTCGGCCAGCGTCAGCTCTCGGACATCCTTGCCGAAGTAGGCCTGGGCGGCTTCCCCGAAGCCGTGAATCGCAAAACTGCCGCGATTGCCGAGATAGATCTGATTGGCGTACAGCTCGAAGATCTGCTCTTTCGAGAACCGCTGTTCCAGTTGCAGCGCCACCAGGGTTTCTGCCAGCTTGCGCTGCCAGGTGCGTTCGGTAGAGAAGAAGAAACTGCGCGCCACCTGCATGGTGATCGTGCTGGCCCCCTGCGCTTTTTCGCCACGACGCAAGTCCACCCAGGCCGCGCCCAGCACACGGACCGGATCGAAGCCGGGGTGCTCGAAGAAGCGCTTGTCTTCAGCGGCGAGCACAGCATCGACGAGCACCTTCGGCAGGTCGGCAAAGCGCACCAGCCGGCGACGCGCACGGGTGGCATCAAACAGGTTCGTCAGCAGCTCGGGCTCGATTTCGGCCGCTTCGAGCCCGCTCCCAGGCAAAGCGCGAATGCGCGCCACGCGGCGGTCGGCGAATTCGATGCGCAGTGCATTGCGACCGCGGAAGTATGAATCCGACGACGGCCAGATCTGCACGGCGGCGCCTTCGACGGCGAAGCGGCCGCGCGCGCCGGGAATCTCGGTTTCCGCGTAGCCGACACGCCGCAGGTACGCCACCAGCTCGTCCGGGGTGAGCGGCTGGCCAACGACAATCTTCCGCGGCGCGGTGAAGATCCCCGAACTGTTCGGGTAGATGCGGCCCTGGGTCAGCCGCTGCTCGATCATCTGGGCGTAGCGAACGTAATAGAAGGTAAAGACGCTGGCGCCCAGCAGCAGCACCAGTACGGCGCTGCCCATCAGGGTCAGCCCGAAGCGCGAGCCCCAGAATCCGCGATGGATTTTGATCCGCACGTTGAATCCGCTCGACGCGGCGGCAACCCGTCCGCCCCGCCGACGCCACGACCGGCTTCCCTGCCCCCATCATACTGACACAGATGGGGGCGTGCCGGGTTGCCGAAAAATCACCCTCCGGGGCCCGGACCAAGCGGACGGGGGCGCGCCGGGAGGGACAGCACGGCGGCGCACTGCCCGTTGCGATTCGACCACCGGCTAGACGCTGCGATTGTTGGCTGTGGGCTGGAAATTCAGAGTGAGCTGGTAGCCGAGCAGATTCACCACGACGGTGTAGCGAACCGTGATGGTCACAGTGCCGCGAGTGGTCGTGACCTGGATGCTTTCCCGCGTGGCGGGGATTTCCAGCTCCTGGATTTTCTCCCAGACATTCTGCCGGATTTCTTCCGGCGTGCGCCGGTTCACGACAGCGAACCGGGCCTCGGTTTTCATATAGTCTTCCAGTTCGTAGTTGTTCACGTAATGCGGAATGATCTGGATGCACCCATAGACGAACGCGGCCAGCAGCAGCAGCCAGAACACGGCTTTCCATAAGCCGCGTCCACTTTCTTTTCTGCGGCCCATTGCTTCCCTCGTTCTGACTCCACTCCGGTTTCGGGGGCTGAGCCTAGCCGAGCCGTTTGCGCAGCTCGGGCACCACCTGCCCGATGCTAACATCGAGGCTGGAGCGTGTCGAGCGGGTCAGCAACTCGACGTTCCCCTCACGCAACTTCCGGCCCACGGTGATGCGATAGGGGATGCCAATCAGGTCGGCGTCTTTGAATTTGACCCCGGGCCGCTCATCGCGGTCGTCGTAGAGCACTTCGATGCCAGCGGCTTGCAGTTCGGCGTAGAGCCGCTCGGCGACTTCCCGGATCGGAGCTTCGTTCAGGTTCGTGGGCGTGAGCAGCACGTGGAAGGGAGCGATCGAAACGGGCAAGCACATTCCATCGGCATCGTGGTTCTGCTCGATGGCGGCCGTCAGGATGCGTTCCACCCCAATGCCGTAGGACCCCATGATCAGCGTGACCTCACGGCCGTGCGCATCGAGCACGCGCGCACCCAGCGCTTC
The DNA here is from genome assembly GCA_023511565.1 of Bacillota bacterium. Classification (GTDB taxonomy): domain Bacteria; phylum Acidobacteriota; class Terriglobia; order Acidiferrales; family UBA7541; genus DSGC01. Next base: position 17,836 of record JAIMBE010000016.1, on the reverse strand, counting down.
GGCATAACGCCGGCCGAGCTTGAAGATGTGACCAATTTCGATGGCTTTGGAGACGCTGAGCACCCCCTCACAGGCCGGGCAGCCTTCGCCGGAACGCACCGTGCGCAAATCCGCATACTCGGCCTGGAAATCACGGTCGGGGGTGACGTTGCGGAGATGGCGATCGTCCTGGTTGGCCCCGGTGATCATGTTCCGGCGGCCCCGCACAGCTTCATCGGCAAGCAACCGCACGCCCCGCACTCCCACCGGGCCGATGAAGCCGGCCTGGGCACCCAACTGCTGGCGGATTTCGTCGGGATGCGCTGGACGGAACGGCCGGCCGCCCAGGGCATCGGCAAATTTCGTTTCGTTCAGTTCATGGTCACCGCGCAGCAGCGCGAGCACCATCTGGCCTTCCACGACATACGCCAGCGTCTTGAGGAAATAAGCGGCGCCGAGGCCGGTGAAGTTCATCAGCTCTTCGATCGTGCGCACACCGGGCGTATCGAACGGCTCCGGACTGCGGTCGCCGGCCCCGTCGGTCACCGGCGTCGGTCGGGAGCGTGCCTTTTCCAAGTTGGCTGCATAGCCGCACCGGGAGCAGGTGGCCACCTGGTCTTCGCCGGCATCACTGAGCACCATGAATTCGTGCGACTGCGAACCGCCCATAGCGCCGGAATGGGCTTCGACGATGACGTACCGCAACCCGCACCGGTCGAAGATCCGACAGTAGGCCCGGTGGTGCTTCATGTAGCTTTCGTGCAAACCGGCTTCGTCCAGGTCGAACGAATAAGAGTCCTTCATGATGAACTGCCGCAGGCGCATCAGACCGCTCTTCGGGCGGGCTTCGTCGCGGAATTTTGTCTGGATTTGGTACCAGATCTGGGGCAACTGTTTGTAGCTGCGCAGCTCGCCCCGGGCCAGATCGGTCATGACCTCTTCGTGCGTGGGGGCCAGGCAGACGTCACGGCCCGAATGGTCTTTGAATTCAAAAATGATGTCCGCCATCTGCTGCCAGCGGCCGGTCTGCTGCCAGAGCTCGCCCGGGTTCAGCGCGGGCAGGAAAAATTCCTGTGCCCCGATGGCATTCATCTCTTCGCGAATGATCTGCTGGATTTTCAGCGCGCAGCGCTGTCCGAGGTAGAGGTAGGAATAGATGCCCGCGGCGAGCTGGCGGATGTAGCCGGCGCGAAGCAACAGGCGATGGCTGGCGACCTCGGCGTCGGCCGGGTCATCGCGGAGTGTAGGAATGAACAACTGCGACCAGCGCATCGGAGACTCGCCATCGGCAGGGGCGCTGCCCGAGAAGAGAATGGTAAAACGCGCGTAAACGCAGCAGACTAGCGGAAGGCTCCTGCACTGTCAACCGCGCCACGGCGTTGAAAAACCCGGGGCGACTCCGCTAGAATCGAGGTCGAGCGTACCATGTCCGACCCCTCGCCGAAACCCCGCATCGCTGTCGGCGCCGATCACGCGGGATTTCATGTGAAAGAAGCGGTGAAGCGGTTTCTGCACGAACAGGGCTACGCGATCCAGGATGTGGGCACGGACTCCGAGGCTTCGGTGGATTACCCGGACTTTGCCCGGCAGGTGGCGGAGAAGGTCGCGCGCGGCGAAGCCGAGCTGGGTGTGCTCGTCTGCGGCACCGGCATGGGCATGGCCATCGCGGCCAACAAAGTGCCGGGGATTCGCGCGGCGGTCGCGCACGACGCCTTGACCGCGCGTTTGGCGCGCCAGCACAACGACGCCAATGTGCTCGCCATCGGCGGCCGCGTCCTGGACGAGGCAGCGGCGCTCGCCATCGTCCGCGAATTTCTGAATGCGCAGTTCGAAGGCGGCCGCCACCAGCGTCGCGTGGACAAAATCTCGGCTCTGGAAACCACCCGACCGGAAACCGAGCAGGCCGCCCGGAGCGGAAACCACTGAGCATGCGCCACGAAACCGAAGCGCGGAAACGCCTCGAGCGCCCCCTGGCGGAAGTGGACCCGGAAATCGCCGAAATCCTGGCGGCCGAAGTCCGCCGACAGGCCACCGGACTCGAACTGATTGCCTCGGAAAATTTCGTCTCGGAAGCGGTGCTGGAGGCGATGGGGTCGGTGTTCACGAATAAGTACGCCGAAGGCTACCCGGGCCGGCGCTACTACGGCGGGTGCGAATTCGTCGACCGCGCCGAACAGTTGGCGATCGATCGCGCCAAACAACTGTTCGGCGCCGAGCATGTCAACGTGCAGGCGCATTCGGGCACGCAGGCCAACATCGCCGTCTACATGACCGCACTGCAGCCCGGCGATACCGTGCTGGGCATGAACCTGGCGCACGGCGGACACCTGACGCACGGTCACCCGCTGAATTTCTCCGGGCGGATGTACAAATTCGTCGCCTACGGGGTGCACCCGGAAACCGAGCGGCTGGACTATGAGGAAGTCGAGCGACTGGCGCGCGAGCACCGGCCGAAGATGATTGTGGCCGGCGCCAGCGCCTATTCCCGCGTGATGGATTTCGAACGATTGGCGGCGATTACGCAGTCGGTGGGCGCGCTGCTGTTCGTCGACATTGCACACATTGCCGGCCTGGTGGCGGCGGGACTGCACCCCAGCCCGGTGCCCTACGCCGATTTCGTTTCCACCACGACGCACAAAACGCTGCGTGGGCCCCGGGGCGGGATGGTGATGTGCAAAGAAAAATACGCCAAGGAACTGGATCGGGTGACGTTTCCGGGAACCCAGGGCGGCCCGCTGGTGCACATCATCGCGGCGAAGGCGGTCTGCCTGAAGGAAGCCATGGAGCCTTCCTTCCGCGAATACCAGCAGCAAGTGGTGGCCAATGCCCGGACGCTCGCCGCCGCACTGGCCGAACGCGGTTTCCACATCGTCACCGGGGGCACCGATACGCACCTGTTCCTGGTCAATGTCCACGCGCGCGGGCTGACCGGTCGCGACGTGGAGCTGGCCCTGGAGCGCGCCGGCATCACCGTGAACAAAAACGCCGTTCCCTTCGATCCGCTGCCACCGCTGAAGGCCGGCGGCATCCGCATCGGAACTCCGGCGGTGACCACGCGAGGGATGGGCGAGCCGGAAATGCGCCAGATTGCCGCCTGGATTGCCGAGATCATCGAACACCTCGGGGATGCGTCGCGCGAGCACCGCATCCGCGAAGAAGTGGCGGCCCTGGCCCGACAGTTCCCGCTCTATGAAAAGCGGCTGCGGGCCGCCGATGGCCTTCCGTATCGCGTGACGACCACCCCGGCACGCTCCTGACCGACGGGCAGAGAAACGGCACGATGCGCATTGCGATTGACATCCGCCGTGCCGGCGACTTTGGCATCGGCACCTACCTGCGCAACATCATCAACCAGCTGGCGCGTCAGGATCGCACCAACGAATACCTGCTGATCGGCCGGCCGGAGCACCTGGCGGAATTCGATCCACTGCCGGCCAACTTCCAGTGGCTCGACTATCGGCATGCGCCGGCCAGCCTGCACACGCACTTCCACCTGCCCATTGTGCTGCAGGAGCAGCGCGTCGATCTGCTGCACATGCCCTGGTTCTATGCGCCGGCCTGGGTGCCCTGCCCGATGGTCCTCACCGTCCACGACCTGACTGACGTGCTGGCCCCTGCCGACAACCAGCCGCTGCTTCAGAGCGGGCGGCTGTTCTTCGCACGGCGGGCCCTGGCGAAGGCGCGTCGCATCATGACGGTCTCCCAGGCCGGCCGGCGCGAGCTGGCGCGCGTGTTCGGCATCGCGGAAACCAAGATTGAAGTGATCTACAACGCGCTCGATGAACGGCTGGTGCGCGAGCCGTTTCCGGCCGAAGCCGACCGGATTCTGGAACGGCACGCCGTGCACTTCCCGTTTCTGCTCTATGCGGGCAACATCAAGCCGCACAAAAACCTGGTGCGGCTGATCGAGGCGTTTGCCGTGGTGAAAGCCGAACTCGGCAACCACCCGGAGCTGCGGCAGCTCAAGCTGCTCGTCATCGGCGACGAGCTGGCCAAGCATCCCGACCTGCGCCGCGCGGTGGTGCGCAGCCGCGTCCGGGAAGATGTGCGCTTCATGGGCTTTGTGCCCTACCAGACGTTGCGCGTCTTCTACGCCCGGGCGCGCGCCTTCGTTTTTCCCTCGCTCTACGAAGGCTTCGGCCTGCCGCCGCTGGAAGCGATGGCCCACGGCACGCCGGTGGTCACCTCGAACCTCTCCTCGCTGCCGGAAGTGGTGGGTGATGCAGCGGTGCTGGTGAACCCGGAAAATGTATTCGACATTGTCCGCGGCATCCGCCTGGTGCTGACCGATGCCTGCCTGCGCGAAGAGCTGGTCCGACGCGGCTACCAGCAGGTCCAGCGGTACTCCTGGGAACGCTCGGTGGCGCAGATCCGCGCCGTCTACCAGGCCGCACTGGAGCATCCCGCAGAGCAACGGTCGGCGGCGGCCGTGTCGTGAGGAGCCGCCTACACCGGTTCGATGCTCAGCTCCTGCACCTGCCCGTCGCAAATGCGGAAGGCGCGTACGGGACGGACCACTTCGGGCACCGGGGAGAGAATGAAATACGCAGCCTCCGGATAGTAGGCGCGCTCGATGTCCAGGGTTGAGGGGAAATTTTCTCCCGAAGGATGGGAGTGATAAATGCCGAGCAGCTCGAGCCCCTCGGCGCGCATCCGGCGAAACAGACAAAACAGTTCCTCGGGGGCGATTTCGTAGCGCGTGGCGCTGGCCAGCACGTTTGTCGCCGGATAGAGCGTCGTGATGACCCCCGCGCGGCCGGCCAGCAGCCCGCAGCATTCCACCGCCGGCTGGCGTCGCGCTTCGGCCTGCAACCGCTCCAGAATCTCACGCCGGATGCGGATGGGATGCTTCACGCTTTTTTCTATACCGCAGAGCCCGCGGGGAACAGGAAAATTTTTTCTGCTTCTAGGAAACTGCGGTCGCCGGCCGTGCGTCGAAACTATCCGGCCCCGCGCCGGACAAGACCTCGCTGAAACGATGCCTCGCTATGCTCCACTGCTGTGCGCCCTGATAGCTGCCCTGCTGGCGGAAGCCACGGCCGGCGACTCAACACCCCAAGACCTCCGGGCCCCGCGCACGTTGCGCATCGAACGGATTCCGGCCGAGGTGCGCGTGGACGGCCGACTCGACGAGCCCGTCTGGAGCCAGGTCGTCCCCGCCGAAGGATTCCTGCAAAGTCAACCCGATGAAGGCGCCCCGGTCAGCGAACGCACGCAAGCCTACCTGTTCTACGACGACGGACACCTGTACATCGGCTTCCGCTGCTACGATTCCGAACCGGAGGAAATCATCGTTCGGTACGACGCCCGCGATGCCCGCACCCACTCCGATAGCGTGAATGTGTTCCTGGACCCATTCGGCGACCGCCGCAATGGTTACTTCTTCAGCGTGAACGCCGCCGGCGGCCAGTATGACGCCCTGGTCGCGGCGGACGGCAGTTTTGATTCAACCTGGGATGGCATCTGGCACAGTGGGGTGCATCGCGACGAACAGGGTTGGTCGGTGGAAATCGCCATCCCCTTCCGCTCAATTCGCTTCCGCACCGGACAGAGCTGGGGACTGAACCTGAGCCGCACGATTGCACGCAAGAACGAAGAGGCCGCCTGGCAGTTCATTGCGCGCTTTGAAGGCCGCCCGCGACCGTCCCGGGCCGGCTACCTGGAAGGCATCCAAGGGCTGGAGCCCGGCCGCAACCTCGAGCTGATTCCCTACGGATCGGGCCGCTGGCGCCGTGGCGCCGGCCACCCGCTCGACAACGAAAACACCTACGAAGGGGGCCTGGATGTGCGTTGGGGATTGCTCCCCAATCTGACCGCCAATCTCACGGTCAATCCAGATTTTGCCGAAACTGAAGCCGACGAAATCAACATCTCGATCTCCCGCTTCGAACTGTTCTTTCCCGAGAAGCGCGCGTTTTTCAACGAGGGCTCGACCTTTTTCGCCACGCCGATGAATCTGTTTTTCAGCCGGCGCGTCGGTGCCCGGCTGCCCGATGGGCGTCCCCAGCGCATCCTGCTGGGCGCGAAGCTGACCGGCCGCGTGGGCTCATGGACACTGGGTCTGCTCGAATCGCGCACCCAACGGACGGAATTCACCGATCCGGACACGCGTGCCGTGCGCGTCGCGCCGGCGGCAAACTTCTTTGTGCTGCGCGTGCGGCGCGATCTCCTGGAGAATTCCACGATCGGTTTTCTGACGGTGAACCGCGACCAGGCGGCAGGGGACCTCGGCTCCACCCAGCGCGCCCACGCGGTGGACCTGAGCATCGTGCGCGACTCCAACCTACTGTGGACGACTCAGGCCGCCTACAACCAAAATCGGACCGCCTCCGAAGGAGGCCTGCAGCGCGCGGCCTTCCGCTCTCACTTCAATTTCGACTCCGATGAGCTGGAGTTCCGGCTGCGCTACAAGTTCGTCGGGCGCGCCTTTGACGTGAGCGCGATCGGCTTCGAGCCGGAAATCGACCGGCACCAGACCCACGCCGCGATTGAATGGAAGCCGTTTCTCGACCGGGGCGGCGTGCGCCAGATTTTCTTCGAGGTATCGCACAACGGCAACCGCAACACCGCCGGCGAGGTCGAAGATGACCAGCACGGCGCCGAACTCGGCTTCGAGTTCCGAAATTTCTGGTTCGCCGAGATCAGCTACGCATACGAGCGCATCCGCTTCTTCGAGTTCACAGACGATTTCCAGCGCCGGCCCACCACGCGGCTGTACGCCACGCCGCGCACCGACTTGTATGTGCGGACGAACGAGTCCCGGCCGATCTTCCTGAGCTACAGTGTCAGCTGGCGCCGGATCGTGCAGTTCCGCGAAAACTTTGCTGGCCGCGCGCAGGAACACAATCTGTGGTTGACTGCGCAACTGCTGCGGCGCATCAAGCTGCAGGCCAACGGACGGCTGGTGCGCGAGTTTCTTGGCGATGGCACTCCGTTCCAGGTGCGGCGCCTGTTCCTGACGCGCCTGAACTATCAGTTCACGCCCCGGCTGCGATACCGCATTCTCGCCCAGATGGCCAACAACCGCCGCGGACAGGAGTTCAATGTCAATTCCGTATTCGTCTACGAGTTCACTGCGCGCTCCAATTTTGTCCTGGGCTACAACTACCAGCGTCGCTCGCCGGGCACGCCATCAGACCTAGGCAACGAATTCTTCCTCAAGTTCTCCTACCTGTTCCAGTTCTGAGGCCCTCGACGGCCGTTTTCCGGGCGTGGGGAAACACCGCGCGGTACAATGGAGCCATGATCAAACGACATCCAACGCTCTACGCGCTCAGTCACCACCATCATCACGCGCTGGTGCGCGCGCTGGAGATCCGCCGCGCCGCCGAACGGCCCGAGCCGGAGCGCACGGCAGCGCTGCGCCGGGCCGCCTGCGCGTTGATCGAGTTCTGGAAGAACGCCGGCAGCGTTCATTTTCGCGACGAGGAAGAGGTGCTGCTGCCGGCCTGTGCCCGTCACGTGAACATTGCCGAAGAGCCGGCTTTTGTCCGCATGCTGTCCGAACACGCTACGATCCGCGCCCGCCTGCAAGAGCTCGAGCAGGCCCTGGCTGACGACCGGCCCGTGGATGGGCTCACCATCGAACTGGGGCGGATGCTCCACGACCACGTGCGACTGGAAGAAGAACAGGTGTTTCCGCGGGCGGAAGCGCTGCTCGGCGAAGCTGGCCTGCAAGCCATTGCACCGCACCTGACACAGCTTCACCCGCGCACTTGCGATACAAAACCCGGAGAGCACCGCGAGAGCTAGCTGCCCTTGCCGTGCAAACGAGGCGCGTTTGGCTTGAAACCGCATCTGCGAAACGCAACCCGGGGGAGTGGATCCAACTGCGTGGGATCCCAGCCCGGCTGTGCGATATTCCGCCGGCGCGCGATTGGCAATCCCGGCTCTCAGTGTAAGTGGCTGTTCAGAGACGAAATAGAGAACACACCGGGGCGGCTGCAATGGTGAATGAATTGCTTTTTTCTTCAGGGGTAGAATACGTTTCTGAGGCAAACATGCAGAGATCATCCGGTTCACGGGTCTCCAGCCTGGCCGCGGAACTGATTGACCTGGCAGAAACCTATGGCGCGCACAACTACCACCCGTTGCCAGTGGTCATCGAGCGCGGCCGAGGCGTCTGGGTGTGGGACGTCGAAGGACGCCAATACCTGGACTGCCTTTCCTGCTACTCCGCGCTCAATCAAGGACACTGCCACCCGCGGATTGCCGAGGCGGCACGGCGGCAGATGGAAAAAGTCACGCTGACCTCGCGTGCCTTCCACAACACCGAGCTGGGCCCGCTACTGAAGCAATTGACCGAGCTGTGCGGCATGGAGATGGCCCTACCGATGAACTCCGGTGCCGAAGCGGTCGAGACCGCCCTCAAAGCAGCGCGCAAGTGGGGCTACCAAAGCAAGGGTGTGGAGGAAGACCGCGCAGAGATCATCACCTTCGAGAACAATTTTCACGGGCGGACGATCACCATCATCAGCTTTTCGACCGAGCCGCAGTACCGGCAGGGTTTTGGCCCGTTCACGCCCGGCTTTCGCGTCGTGCCCTACGGAGACGCCGCTGCGGCACGCCGCGCCGTCGACCGCAACACCGTGGCCATTCTGGTCGAACCGATCCAAGGCGAGGCGGGCGTAATCGTGCCGCCCGAAGGTTTCCTGCGTGAGCTGCGCGAGCTCAGCACCGAGAAAAACCTGCTTCTGATCGCCGACGAGATCCAGACCGGGCTGGGGCGCACGGGAACGATGTTCGCCTGCGAGCACGAGGGCGTGCGGCCAGACGTCTATGTGCTGGGCAAGGCGCTGGGCGGCGGGTTTTATCCGGTCTCGGCCGTGGTGTCGTCGCGCGCGGTGCTCGGGGTATTTCAGCCCGGCGATCACGGATCCACGTTTGGCGGCAATCCGCTGGCCTGTGCGATCGCGAGGGAAGCGCTGAACGTGCTCGTCGAGGAAAAACTGCCGGAACAGGCCGCCGAGATGGGCGCCTATTTTCTGGACGGCCTGCGCAAACTGAATTCACCGCACGTGCGCGAGGTGCGCGGACGCGGGCTGCTGATCGGCATCGAAATCCGACCGGAGTCCGGTCCAGCCCGGTCGTTCTGTGAGCGGTTGATGGAGCAGGGGGTGCTCTGCAAGGAAACACATCAGCAGGTCATTCGATTCGCACCCCCGCTGGTCATCCGCCGCGAAGAAATCGACTGGGCGCTCGAACGGATCGCGCGCGTGCTCACCTGAGGTTCGAGGGCGCCCGCCGAGACCCGGAACGGGGCTTTCCGCGGCAGTTCACGCGCCGGCCTTCTGCGCCTGGCGGCGGAGGAAGGTCGGCACGTCGAGATCATCGAGTGCACCTTCCTGCACGATTTCGCTGACCCCGCGCACGACCTCGGGGGCCACCCCCTCGGCCCGTTCGGCACGGGCGGCCTTCCAGCTCTTCGGCAGATAGCTGGGCCGCTGATGTGCGCGCCGCGCGGCAGCCTCTTTGAAGCCGGTGGCAATGACGGTGATTTTCACCTGCTCCTTCATCGCCTCGTCCTGGACGGCGCCAAAGATGATGTTGGCATTTTCGTGTGCCGCTTTCTGAATGATGGACGAGGCTTCGTGGACTTCGTGCAGCGTGAGCGAAGAGGATCCGGTCACGTTGATCAGGATCGCCTGGGCACCGTTGATCGAGTTGTCTTCGAGCAGCGGGCTGCTGATGGCGCGGTTGGCGGCATCGACGGCGCGGTTCGGGCCCGAGGCCACCGCTGTGCCCATCACGGCGTAGCCCATGCCGTGCATGATCGTGCGGACATCGGCAAAGTCGCGGTTGATGATGCCGGGGATGGTGATGATGTCGCTGATGCCCTGCACGCCCTGCCGCAGGATGTCGTCGGCGATCCGAAACGCCTCAAAGAAGCTGGTGCCGCGCTCGACCGTATCCATCAGGCGCTCGTTGGGAATGACAATCACGGTGTCCACGCTGCCGACCAGTTCGCTGAGCGCCTGCTCCGCCTGAGCCATGCGCCGCTTGCCTTCAAAGGCAAACGGTTTGGTGACCACTGCCACCGTGAGCGCACCAAGCTCGCTGGCCAGGCTGGCTACCACCGGAGCCGCCCCGCTGCCGGTGCCGCCGCCCAGACCCGCGGTGATGAACACCATGTCAGCGCCTTCGAGCGCCTCAATGATTTTTTCGGTGTCTTCAAGCGCGGCCTTGCGGCCGATCTCCGGGTTGGCGCCGGCGCCGAGTCCTTTGGTCAGCTTGGCACCCAGTTGGAGTTTCACCGGGGCGTGGGACATTTTCAGGGCCTGCATGTCGGTATTCGCGGCGATGAATTCGACCCCTTCGACTTTGGCGCGAATCATGCGGTTGACGGCGTTGGTGCCGCCACCGCCGACCCCGATGACCTTGATGCGGGCGCCGTGCTGCATCTCTTCGTTCAAGGCAAACCGGATGGCCGGTTCTTTCTGCGTCATCGTGCTTTCCCCCAGTTCTTCTGCCGCGATCTTGCGACCACGGAGCATGAATTTTGGCATGGAGTTCACCTCGCCGACCCTGCGAACAAGGCCTTGAGTTTGGCGGCCAGCCCCGTAGGCCGCTGCGCGGCCAGGCGACGCGCGCGAATCCCGTAGAGCAGCAGCCCGATGGCGGTGGCGTATTCGGGCTGGGTGACGTCCTCGGTCATGCCCTCCAGCCCGCGCGGCACCGCCACGCGCGCGGGCAGTTCGAAGAAATTCTCGGCCAGCTCGGACAGGCCGGCGAGTTTGCTGGCCCCGCCGGTGAGCACCAATCCGGCCGAAATCTGCGATTCCAGACCGATTCGCAACAGTTCTTCGCGAACCAGCGCGAGCAGTTCCTGAGCGCGCGGCTCGACGATCTCACACAGCAGGCGCGCAAAGATCGTGCGCGGGGGACGGTCGCCGACCGTGGCGATTTCGATCGCCACGTCTTCCCGCAGCAGCGGCCGCCAGGCGACCGCGTATTCGCGCTTGACCCGCTCCGCTTCGGGCAGGGGCGTGCGCAGGCCGACGGCCAGGTCATTCGTGAAGTGATCCCCACCCACCGGAATGGCCGCCGTGTAGCGCACCACACCGCCCGTGAAGACGACCAGGTCGGTGGTGCCGCCCCCGATGTCGAGCAGGCAGCAGCCGAGTTCGCGCTCGTCGTCGGTCAGGCAGGCATCGGCGGAAGCCAGCGGCTCGAGCACCGTGTCGGTCACATGCACACCGGCGCGGTTCACCGCGGTGACGAGGTTCTGTGTGGCGGCAATCGAAGCCGTGACCAGATGCACATCGGCTTCCAGCTTCTGCCCGACCATCCCGATCGGATCGCGGATGTTGTCCTGGCCGTCAAGGAAGAACTGCTGCGGGAGCACGTGCAGGATTTCGCGGTCTTCGGGCAGGGTGATGCTGCGTGCGGCTTCGACGGCGCGGCGGACATCTTCCTTCTGCACTTCCCGGGGGCGGCTGCCCAGGGAAATCCCGCCCCGGCTGTTTACGCCGCGCACATGCCCGCCAGAAACGCCAATCCAGGCCGATTCGACCGGCACGCCCGCCGCCGCTTCGGCCGCTTCCAGCGCACGGCGGATCGAGCCGACGGCGGCATCCAGATTCACGATGACGCCGCGGCGCAGGCCGCGCGATTCCGCCGCACCCAGGCCGAGGAACCGGACGTGGTCGTCCTGCGGCTCGCAAATCAGCACGCAGGTCTTCGTGCTGCCCACGTCCAGCGCAACGATGTGACGACCATCTTTCCTCATGGCCGTTCTTCCGGATTGACGACCACCTGCCGCTCGAACCGCAGATCGACCGCTTCCACTCGACCGGCGGTGGCCCGCCACTGGCCGAGGTTCTCTAGAAGCAGAGCGAAGCGGCGCGCAAAATCGCGGTCGCCGAAATGGACGAGCACAGAAGGTGGCTGGCCCGGCCCCTGGCCGAGCTCGGGCAGATCGACCAGCACGGCCTTCAGATTGTTGGTCTCGGCCAGGTCCACCTCGCTGACGTACTGGGCGGCACCCGCGCGCACCCCTTCGATCTGCGCCAGAAACTGAACGTAGAGCTGCATGCGTCGCTGCCGCTCGCCAGCCACCATACCCGCATGCAGACCACTGACCACCGGAAAGCGGAAGTCCACGCGGCCTTCCGCCGGCGGGTCGAGAATCACGCCGTGGGCATCCACCAGGGCCAGGGTCGGACCCACCCGCAGAAACGCCACCGGCGTGCGCTCGACCAGTTCGACCTCGATCCGATTCGGCAGCACCCGGCGCACGACGGCGCGTTCGACCCAGGGAATGGCCTCCACGGCAGCGCGACGCTCCGCCAGAGGCACCCGCAGAACACTGCGATTGCGGTCCGGATAGAACTTCTCCAGGATGGCTGCGCGGCTGACGTAGCGGTTGCCTGTGATCACCACCTGTGCCGGCGAAGCCAGCGTCATTTGCGGCGCGTGGAGCAGGAACTCCACACACCAGTACCCCGCACCGGCAGCGACCACCAGCATCAGGGCGAGTCGGATCCGGCGCAAATAGACGCGGCGCGCTTCGCGGCTGAACCGGCGGCGGATCTCCACCGGCCTCTGTCGACGCAGATAGCGCGGCTCTTCGCGTTCCGGTGCGACAACTGCTTCGGAGGGATAGAGCTGCTCGTCCACCATATCCTTCACGCCTTCCAGATGATGACTTCTTCTTCGAGCTCGACCCCGTAGGCGCGGCGCACCCGTTCCCGCACCAGATCGATCAGTCGCAGCATGTCGGCGCAAGTAGCCGCGCCGGCGTTGATGAAAAAATTGGCGTGCCGGTCGCTGACCATGGCATCGCCCACGCGAAACCCCTTCAACCCCAACTCGTCAATCAGCCGACCTGCAGAGGCACCTGGAGGATTTTTGAAGATGCATCCGGCCGATTTCTGATTCAAGGGCTGGCTGGCCCGGCGTTTTTCATTGCAGATACGGATCGTGTGCAGGATTTCAGCAAACGGCTTGGCGACGAGTTCCAGCTTCACTGCGAGCATCATATCATCGGCGTCAAACGAAGTGTGCCGGTATTCGAAGCGGATCTGCTCGCCACGCAGGGTTTCGATGACGCCGCGGGCCGCGCGGTAGACGACCACTTCGCGAACAAAGCTGCCGATCTGGGTTCCGTAGGCACCCGCGTTCATGCGCAGCGCCCCGCCCACGGACCCGGGCACGCCGATCAACCCCTCCATACCACCCAGATTGGCCCGGGCGCACTGCGTAACGGTCGCACCCAGGTCGGCGGCAGCGTCCACCCAGGCGGTCTGACCTTCGATCTGCACAGCCGGCGCCAGCGGGGCCAGTTGCAGCACCACCCAGGGCAGCTCTCCATCAGCAACCAGCAGGTTGCTTCCACCACCGAGCAGGCGACTCGGGATGCCGTAGTCCCGAAGCAGCCGCACTAGTTCCGGCAGCGCCTGGCGGTCTCTGATGCGCAGCAGGTCCGTGGTGCCGCCGATGCCGAAGTAGGTGCGTTCGGCCAGGGCGGTCCCGGGCCACCGTTCGACCCCGAGCCGGGGCAGCGCAGCCAGCAGTTCTGGGGCTTCAATTCGCATTGCGGGTCGTCACCTTTGCGCCGAGCAGCATGGCCAGCTCTTCGATGGCGCGGCCGACGCTGCCAGCGCCAATTGTCATGAGGGCATCGCCGGGCCGGGCCTCGGCCAGCAGGACTTCGATGCCTTCCTGCAACGTGCTGCGGTAGAGCACGCGTTTGTGTCCGGCGGCGCGGATGGCATCGGCCAACGCCTCGCCGGTGACCCCGGCAATCGGGTCTTCGCCGGCCGCATAGACATCGGTCAGCACGAGCAGGTCGGCCTGGTGAAACGCCCCCAGGAACTCGTCCCACAGATGCTTGGTGCGCGTGTAGCGGTGCGGCTGAAACAGAACCAGGAGGCGCTCGAAACCGCACAGCCGAGCCGCGTCCAACGTGGCGCGGATTTCGGCCGGATGATGTCCATAGTCGTCGATCAGGGTGACGCCGTTGGCGGTGCTGCGCACTTCAAACCGACGGCCCACACCGGTGAAGGAGCCCAGCCCGGCGCGGATCGGCTCTGGCGTCAGGCCCAGGTACAGCCCCACGGCCGCGGCGGCGGCCGCGTTGCGCACATTGTGCAGCCCGGGCGGATGCGGCAGGAAGAACCGGCCCAGCTCGGCCCCGCGATAGACTAGATCGAACTCGCTCTCCAGTCCCAGCAGCTTGACGTTGCGGATGTGCAGGTCGGCCTGCTGCGAGGTGCCGTAGGTGATCACCGGCCGTTTCACCTGGGGCAGGATGGCCTGCACGTTGGCATCGTCCAGACAGAGCACTGCGGCTCCGTAGAAGGGCACGCGGTTGACGAACTGCAGGAAGGACGACTGGATGTCCTCGAGCGAGTCGTACTGATCCAGGTGTTCGCGATCAATGTTGGTCACTACGGCCACCACGGGAGCCAGCAGCAGGAAGGTGCGGTCGCTTTCGTCGGCTTCCACCACCATATATTCGCTTTTGCCGAGACGTGCCGTCGTGCCGGCCTGATTGACGCGTCCACCGACGACAAACGTGGGGTCCAGGCCGGCGGCCGCGAGCACGGCCGCCACCATCGAGGTGGTGGTGGTCTTGCCGTGCGCGCCGGCCACCGCGATGCCGTACTTCAGCCGCATCAGCTCGGCCAGCATTTCGGCGCGCGGGATGACGGGGATCTTCTGCCGTCGTGCTTCGACGACTTCCGGGTTATCCGGTCGCACCGCCGAGGAGACCACCACCACGTGCGCGCCGGCCACATGTTCGGCGCGGTGACCTTCGCAAATGGTTGCGCCCAGTTTTCGCAGCCGGTTGGTGATCGCCGAAGCCTTCAGATCAGACCCGGAAACCGAATAGCCGAGCGTCAGCAGCACTTCGGCAATCCCGCTCATGCCGATTCCCCCGATGCCCACCATGTGAATGCGCTGAAAATTGCGGAAGTGAACCATCATCGGCGCACCTTCTCTTCCAGAAAGTCCACAATCGCCTCGGCGGCGCGGGGACGCGCCAGCGCGCACACTCGCTGCTCGAGGGCGGTAATCTGCTCGGGCTGGGTCAGCAGAGCGGTGATCGCTTCGGCCAGCCGCTCGGCGGTGAGTTCCTCCTGAGGAATCAGGCGAGCGGCGCCGGCGGTGGCGAACCACTGGGCGTTGCGCAACTGATGCCCTTCGGTGGCCGCCCCGAAGGGTACCAGGATGGCGGCGCGACCGGCCGCAGCAATCTCGGCCAGGGTGACTGCACCCGCACGCGAAACCAGCAGGTCGGCGCGGGCCATGCACTGCGCCATGTCCTCGATGAAGGGCACCACCTCCGCGGCCAGCTTTCGCGCGGCATAGGCCTCGCGCACCGCATTATAGTCACGTTCTCCGGTTTGGTGTATAAAGAAGAGCTGTTCCCGAAAACGCTCGAGCTGCGGCAGCGCCTCCACCACAGTGCGATTCAGGATCTGTGCTCCCTGACTGCCACCGGTAATCAACAGCGTGAACGGCGCACGGTGCCGGCGCGGTGGCACGCGGAAGAACTGTTCGCGCACCGGGCAGCCGGTCTGGCGGGCGCGCGCGCCCCAGTAGTCGCCTTGCGGGAAGGCGGTGACGACGCCATCGACCAGCGGACCGAGCAGCCGATTGGTGAAGCCAGGCGCCGCGTTGGGTTCAAAGATCACTGTGGGGAGGCCCTGCATCCGCGCCAGCAACAGCACCGGGCCGGAGGCATAGCCCCCCACGCCCAAGGTCACCGCAGGCCGATGGCGGCGCAGCAGCCGGGCAGCCTCCGCCAGCGCCACGGGGAGCAACGCCAGATTCCGCAGCAGACGGAACCCGCCGATGCCCTTCAGCCCTGCGACGCGAATCGTCTCCAGCGGCAGGCCGGCCGCCGGCACCAGCTTTGCTTCCAGGCCGCGTTCGGTTCCCACCATGACCACCTCGCGATCCCGGCCACGCCGCAGCCACTCGCGGGCGATGGCGAGCGCCGGGAAGACATGGCCTCCGGTTCCTCCGCCGGCGATTACAAGCTTCATGGCATCGCCTGCTCTGCGCGTCTCGCTTCAGTCGGCGTGCTGAGCGATGTTCAACAGCACGCCGGTGGCCAGCAGCATCACCAGCAGGCTGGAGCCGCCATAGCTGATAAAGGGCAGCGGAATTCCCTTGGTGGGCAGCAGGCCGAGCACGACGCTCAAGTTGATCAGCGCCTGTGCAAGCACCATCATCGTGATGCCCACAGCGGCCAGCCGACCAAACGCATCCGGTGCCGCCAGCGCCGCGCGAAACCCTCGCCAGCCGTAGATTCCGAACAGAGCGATCACGGCCAGCGCGCCGAGCAACCCCAACTCTTCACAGAGCACGGCAAAGATGAAGTCGGTGTGCGCTTCCGGCAGATAGAACAGCTTCTGGCGTGACTCCATCAGCCCGACACCCGTCAGCCCGCCGCTGCCCACGGCAATCAGCGACTGGAGCAACTGAAAACCGCTACCCTGCGGATCCGCCTCCGGGTTCAGGAACACCAGCACCCGCTTCAACCGGTAGGGTTCGGCCAGGATCAGACCCACCAGAACCGGCAGGGCGCCGCCAGCGGCCCCGGCCAGATAGCGCCAGTCCAGTCCGGCGACAAACAGCATGGCCAGGGCAATCAGGAAAATCTGGAATGCCGTGCCCAGGTCCGGCTCCAGCACCACCAGCGCGACCACCAGCAGCACCGGACCCAGCGCCGGCAACAGCGTGTGGCGAAGGTGATTGACGCCTAAGCTCGGCGGACGCAGCCGCGTTTCCAGCAGCGCCGCCAGATAGAAAATCACCACCAGCTTGGCCAGCTCGGAGGGCTGCAGCCGCAGCGGGCCGAAGTGGATCCACCGGTGTGCCGCGTTGATGGGGGAAAAGAGAAACACTGCGGTGAGCAGCAGCAGGATGGCGCACAGACTCGTGTAGTTCACCACAGGTTGGCGAAGTCTGCGGTAGTCCACCTGCATCAGCACAAACATGCCGCTCAACCCCAACAGCAGCCAGAGGGCCTGTCGCCCGATGAAACCGTAGGCACTGCCGAATTCTGTTTCCGCAGTCACCGCCGAGGCGCTGAACACCATCACCGCCCCCACCAGGCACAGAGCCAGTGTGGCGCCATAGAGCCAGCGGTCGAACTGAACCGTGCGCGGCATCAGCGCACCTCCGCGGCATGTTCCTGGACCAGCTGGCGAACAAGCTGCTTGAAGACGCGGCCGCGGTGCTCGTAGTTTTCAAACTGATCGAAGCTCGCGCAGGCCGGCGCAAGCAGCACGGTATCGCCCGGTTGGGCCCGCGCGTAGGCCATGCGCACGGCGCGGTCGAGCGTGCCCGCCTGCTCCACAGGCACCACCCCCTGCAACTGCGCCGCAATTTTCTCCGCCGCCGCGCCGATCAGCAGCACGAGTCGGGCGCGGCGTTCGAGTGCGGGCGCGAGCAAGGTGAAATCGCCACCCTTGTCCTTGCCGCCCAGAATCACCAGCAGCGGGCCGGAGAAGGCGTCTACGGCCTTCAAGGTGGCGTCCACATTGGTGGCTTTCGAATCGTTGTAAAAACTCACGCCGCCCAGCTCGGCGACAAACTCCAGCCGGTGCTCCACGCCGGCAAAACTGCGTACGCCCGCCGCGATCGCTGCGGGCGGGGCGCCCGCCAGGTAGGCTGCGGCGGCTGCCGCGAGCACGTTTTCGAGGTTGTGCGCGCCGCGCAGGCCGATTTCGCTGCAATGGAGTAGGACGGTTTCGCGACCGTCTTCCCGGAAGACAATCTCCTCGCCCTGACCGGCCAGCGTTGCCGAAGGACGCAGACAGGTGCCGCCAGCCACCCGGCGCGAGCGGCTGAACCAGAAGACGCGGGGCCGCGCAGGCATCTGTTCGGTGACGTGCGGGTC
>JAIMBE010000168.1 GCA_023511565.1 Bacillota bacterium | reverse complement strand
GTCGCCAGGAGAGAACATTGCGCGGGTCAGCGGCGGCGGATGGATCGCTGCTGACCTGACGCATCTCCCATTCACCGGCAAGCGGCACGGATGGAGAAGAGGCAAACGCGGGCGTTGCGTATGGAGTGGCATGGAAGGGGTATTCGCGACTGTTCTTGCGATTGTAGCGATAGGTTCCGGTCCACTGGGCGCCGTCGTAGGTTGCTGTGAGAACTGCATTGAGGTTCTCGAAACGGAGCTGGAGCGTTCCGCCGGAGTAGCTACCAGAGGTGGAAGCGATTTTTCGAGAGCCTTCAAAGAAGGAGCCCTGCCAGAGATCGCCATTTCGCTGCAGCTCGAATTTAAAAGGGATTTCGGCTTTACCCGCGACGATGGAGGCGTTCCACAAGCCGGCGGGCGGCGTCTTGGGCACGACCTGGCCCCCGAGGTGTCGGGGGCTTTTTTGTTCGCCCGGTCGGGGCGGACCGCGGGTGAGAGTTTGAGGGCATGAAGCACGACGTCGGCTCGGCAGAAGGCGGTCGGTCGCAACTCCGCATTGCCGGGGTGGCGGCGCTGGTCCTGGTCTGGATGCTGGTGGCCGTGGGCCAGTTGGTGCGGCTGCAACTGTTCGAGTACAGCACCTACCTGGAACGCGCCCGCCGTCAGCAGCAGCGCATCGTGGAAGTCAGCCCGCCGCGCGGCATCATCTACGACCGCAACGGTCGCGAACTGGCCGTCAGCATCCAGGTGGATTCCGCCTTCGCGGTACCCGCTGAAATTCCCAACCCGCATATCGCCGCCCGGCTGTTGGCCCCGATTCTGCAGCTCGCTCCGGAGGAAATCGAAACCCGGCTGAGTCGTTCGCGGAGCTTCGTCTGGTTGAAGCGCAAGCTGGATGCTGCTGCCGTCGAGCGGATCAAGGCGCTGAACCTGGCGGGGATCTATTTTCAGAAGGAAAACCGGCGCTTCTACCCGAACCGCGATCTCGCCGCTCACGTGCTGGGCTTCGTGGATATCGACGAGAAGGGTCTGGCCGGCGTGGAGTACTCGCTCGATGCGCAGCTCCGCGGACAACCCGTCCGCATGCTCGTGCTGGCCGATGCGCGCCGCCGCTGGTACGACCGCGACGGCCGCGAACCCCAGCGCGGCGCCAGCCTGGTGCTGACGCTCGACGGCCGGATCCAGTACATCGCTGAAAAAGAGCTGCGCGAAGCCATTCGCGCCACCCGCGCCCAAGCAGGCACCGTGCTGGTGCAAGACCCGGCCAGCGGCGAAATCCTCGCGCTGGCCAATTGGCCCTCCTTCAATCCGAACGCCCCCCAGGAAGCCCACGAAGCGGCACGGATGAACCGCGCAATTTCCGCCGTCTACGAGCCCGGGTCCATCTTCAAGATCGTCACGCTGGCGGCGGCGCTGGAAGAAAAGCGGACGCATCCAGATGAGGTCATCGACTGCCAGAACGGAGCCATCTACATCGCCGGTCATCGCATCCGAGACCACAAACCGTTCGGTTTGCTGAGCGTGGCCCAGGTGCTGGCTCAGTCGAGCGACGTCGGCACGATCAAGCTCGGCCTGCGGTTGGGCCCTCGCACGCTCTACCACTACATCCGCGCCTTCGGCTTTGGGGAGCTGACCGGCATTGAGCTGTCCGGCGAAAGCCGCGGATTGCTGCGCGCGGTCGAGAACTGGACGCCGGTGTCGGTCGGCTCGATTTCGATGGGGCAGGAAATCGGTGTGACTTCGATGCAGATGGTCACCGCCATGTCGGTCATTGCCCATGGCGGACTGCGGGTTGCTCCCCGGCTGGTGCGCGAGCTCCGTCGAGACGGTCAGCGCATTGCCTGGGAACGTCCTGCGCCCGTGCGCGTGATGAGCGCGACCACCGCCGCCACGCTGCGCCGAATGCTGGAAGGGGTCGTGCTCGAAGGCACCGGCAAGGCCGCGCAACTGGAAGGTTGGACGGCAGCCGGCAAGACGGGCACCGCGCAAAAAATCGACCCGCTCACGGGCCGCTATTCGCCCACCGACCACATCGCCAGTTTTGTCGGCTTTGCCCCGCTGAACGAGCCCGCCATCACCGTGCTGGTCACGCTCGATTCGCCGCCGGAGAACTACCACGGCGGACGCGTGGCTGCCCCAGTCTTCAAGCGGGTGGCCGAACAGGTGCTGACCTATCTGGGTGTGCCCCACGACGTCGTGCCGCTGGCCCCACAGCTCCGCGCCCGCCGCAGCCAGCCCGAGGCCACCGAACTGAGCGATTTTCACCCGGCGCAGCGGGTCTCAGCCGCCGCGGAGGAAACCGCCGTGCCCGTGGCGGCCGAATCCGACCACGCCCCGACGCTGGCTCTCGCCAACACCGAATCGGTGGAAGTGCCCCCACTGGTGGGCAAGTCCGTGCGTGCCGTGACGGAGCTGTGTCTGCGGCTCGGCCTGCAACCGGTGTTGATCGGCACGGGCGTGGCGTGGGATCAGGTCCCGTCGGCGGGCCAGCGCGTGCCGCGCGGCAGCCGGATCACAGTGCGGTTCCTGCGTGGGGCGGCAGATTCGACAGCTGCGGCCGAGGCGGAGCTACGAGGGAGAGATTGACGTGGCCGGTGGCAGTCAGACGGTAGGAAGTTTGAGGGCCGAATCCAGCCAGCCTATACTGGTGGAAAAGGGAATGACGCTGAACGACCTGCTTCGCGGTGTGGAAGCGTGCACCGTTGTTGGCGACGCCTCGGTGGCCATCGCCTCGGTTGTCTGTGACAGCCGCCGGGTGGAGCCGGGCGCACTGTTTGCCGCGCTGCGGGGTGTGCACGTCGACGGCAATCAATTTGTCCGCGAGGCCGCCCAGAAGGGTGCGGCAGCCATTCTGAGCGAGCAGCCTGCGCCGGCCGGCTGGCCGGCTTCCATCGCTTGGGTGCAGGTGTCGCAACCACGGCGCGCCCTGGCGACCGTGGCAGCCAATTTCTACGGCCGGCCGGCCGAACGACTGAAATTGGTGGGCATCACGGGCACGAACGGTAAAACCACGACCACCTATCTGGTGGACACCATCTTCCGCACAGCGGGCTTGCCCACCGGGATGATGGGCACGGTCGAGTACCGGCTGCCCGACGGCGTCGAGCCGGCTACGCACACCACGCCAGAATCCCTCGACCTGCAGCGCTTCCTTGCCCGGGTGCACGCGGCCGGGGGCACGCACGTGGTTTTCGAGGTCAGCTCGCACGCACTGGCACAGGATCGGGTCTGGGGCTGTCGGTTTGCCGCTGCCGTCTTCACCAACCTGACGCAGGATCACCTGGACTACCACGGTACACTCGAAGACTATTTCGCCGCCAAGCGCCGCTTGTTTGAAGGTACCGGCGCCGGCGCGCCAGCCGTCGGTGTGCTGAACGCCGACGATCCACACAGCCGCGAGCTGGCCCGGCTGCCCGAGCGGGTGCTCACCTACGGGCTCGACAACAAGGCGG
Source organism: Bacillota bacterium (assembly GCA_023511565.1). Lineage (GTDB taxonomy): Bacteria > Acidobacteriota > Terriglobia > Acidiferrales > UBA7541 > DSGC01. Next base: position 1,263 of record JAIMBE010000168.1, on the reverse strand, counting down.
ATATCACCGCCAGGAAACCGCGACTGAGTTTTTCCGGTATCCGATTCACGGCCGAGACGCCAGCCGGCAACCTGGAAGTCCGCTCGCCGCTGGTGGCCCGCATCAATCTCTACAATCTGCTGGCGGCGATTGGGGTGGGGCTGGCGCTCGGACTGGACCGCGAAGCCATCGCCGAGGGCATTGCCCGGCTGGAGCGCGTGCCCGGGCGCTTCGAGCGCGTGGAGGCTGGCCAGCCGTTCCTGGTCGTGGTGGACTACGCCCACACGCACGACGCCATCCGAAACGTCATCGCCACGGCACGGGAACTGAACCCCCAGGGCCGTGTGATTGTCGTGTTCGGCTGCGGCGGCGAACGCGACCGCACCAAGCGTCCCCTGATGGGCGAAGCGGCCGGTCGCGGCGCGGACTTGGTCGTGCTGACCAATGACAACCCGCGCGGTGAAGACCCGCGGCTGATTCTGAACGACGTCCTCATCGGCCTGCGGCGCGCCGCGGGCAACTACCTGGTCGAGCCGGATCGTGCCCGCGCGATAGGTCTGGCGTTCGATGCGGCGCGGGCGGGCGACCTAGTGTTACTGCTCGGCAAGGGGCACGAGCGCTACCAGATTCTGGGAGATCAGAAACTGCCGTGGAACGAAATCGAAGTGGCCCGACAGCAGCTCGCCGAGCGCGGCTATCGAGCGTCGTCCTGCAGGGGCGGCGGTGGGGAAGCGTGACGAAGCCTGCCAGGGGTGCTCTGGACGGTTTCGGTTGCGATGCGCTGAGCAGCCCCGGCCGGAAACAACAGAACGCTGGCGGAGAATGGTGAAATTCCGTCCGCCGAACGCAGCATGCATTGGACACTGGCACAAATCGCTGCGGTACTGGGCAGCGTGCCCCCGAACGGTCCCGCGGCCGTGGCTGCTGACGCAGTCTGCACGGGCGTTTCGATTGATTCTCGAACAGTGCGCGCCGGCGAGTTGTTTTTTGCCCTTCGTGGGCCGCGGCACGATGGACACAACTATGTGGCTGCGGCCCTGGCAGCGGGTGCGGTGGCCGCCGTTGTCGCGCGCGCTCATTTGGGGACGCTGCCGGCCGAGCTGCAGGGACGGCTGCTCGTCGTCGAAGACACGCTGGCCGCCCTGCAGCATCTGGCCCGGGAGGTCCGCCGACGCTGGGCGCAGGCCGGAAGCGACCGTCGGCTGGCGGCCATCACCGGTTCGACCGGCAAGACCACGACAAAAGAAATCCTGGCGGCACTGGTGGCCACGCGGCGCCGCGTGC
>JAIMBE010000167.1 GCA_023511565.1 Bacillota bacterium | reverse complement strand
GTGCGGTCCAAGTCCGCGGCATCCAATTCCAGGATGGGCGCCAGGATGCCAGCTGCGACATCTTCGGGGGGCGCCTGCTGCGGGTTGATGACCACCGAGTCGGCCGTCATGCTGACGGCCAGTGGCACGCCGTTGCGATCGAAGATGGCGCCGCGCGGCGCGCGGAGGTCGACCGTGTGTTCGTGCTGGCCTTGCGCCAGGGAGTGGTAGTAGCCATGGCGGACGACCTGAAGGTAAAACAGGCGCGCCGCCACTCCAGCCGCCCAGGCGAGAGCCAGCAGACCAACCCCGAGCAACCGGCGGCTCCCTTGCGGCTGGCTCCGGTTCACGTTCCTATCCCCCTCGCGCTGTGACGACAACGATTCCGACGAGCCGCTTCCTTCTCAGCGGAGCAGAGCTACCGGCCGGCAGGGGCGGATGCGGCGCCCGGCTGATAAGCCAGCTGCTCTTCGCGGTCTTTCGGGCTCAGGGGCACGATCTGAGAAGGCGCCGGATCCACGAACTGCTGAATCCGTCCCAGCTCGTCTAAACGCCGAGGACCCACCAGTCTGGCCTCCGCCAAATCCAGCGCCGCACGCTCTGCCAGCAACAGCTCGCGCTCCTGCCGGAGAGCTTCGATGCGGTAGCCTGCCAGCATCTGTTCGACGCGGGGCCACAGAGAGGCTGCGACCAGCAGGGTCACGAGGGCCGTGACGGCGATCCATTGCCGGCAGCGCCGGTCGGCTTTCGGATCCGGCTCTCGAACGAGACGCGAGTTGTCAATCGCTTTGCGGAACACCCAGACCTCTTCGTTCGGCAAAGGACGCAGCACGTACGGATCCACTACCGGTGTACCCGGGAGACGACGGCCGGCGATCTCCCACTGCGTGTCCCAGTCCGATTGAGCGTGCCAGTTCGGTTGTGTCGCCATTGTGTTCACTGCGCTCCAGTCCCTAGAGAAATTCCACGGCGCGCAAGCGAGCGCTGCGAGCCGCCGGATTGCTTCGCACCTCCTGCTCGGAGGGCCGCACCACGTGCCGGGTCAGCATCCGTACCCGCCCCTGCCGCGCCAGAGCTTGAAACCCGTGCTTGACTCTGCGGTCTTCGAGCGACATAAAAGAGATCACCACCGCACGCCCGCCGCTGCGGACCAGCTGTGGCATCAGTTCCAGCAGCTTCTCCAGTTCCCTCAGCTCGTCGTTGACCGCAATCCGCAAGGCCATGAAAGTCTGCGTGGCAGGATGCAGGCGTTTCGTCCGGGGCGCGACCCGCTCGATCACCCTGGCCAGTTCCAGCGTGGTGCGAATGGGCCGCGCCCGAACGATGGCTCTGGCTATCTTCCGCGCCCTCCTTTCTTCGCCGAACCGGAAGATCAGGTCGGCGAGTGCCTTTTCGGCCATGGTGTTGACGATCTCGGCCGCCGTCAGCCGCTGACTGCGATCCATGCGCATGTCGAGCGGCGCATCGGCCGAGAACGAGAACCCTCGTTCCGGATCCGTGAGTTGGTACAAGGAGGCCCCCAGATCGGCCACCAGCCCGTCGGCTCGGTCCACTCCAAACGCGGACAGCGCCTCGGCGAGCTCGGAGAAACGCCCGTGATGGAAGCGCACACGTCCGGCCCAGGGAGCCAGGTTGCGCCGGCACAACTCCAGCGATTCCGCATCCCGGTCGTTGGCAATGACGAACCCCGAAGTCAGACGCTCGGCGATCGCCGCCGTATGCCCACCCAAGCCGGCGGTCGCATCCACGTAGATGCCCTCCGGGCGAACCGCCAGGTATTCCAGAACTTCCCCAACCAGGACCGGAATGTGCAACATGCATTACTTCAGACCCTTTTCTTCGAGCCGGCGCACTTTCTCCAGCAACCCCTCCTCTGCGCGCGCCTTCATGGCCGCATAAACCTCGGCGGTGTAAAGGTTGATCCGCCCTTTGTAGGGATGTAGGTAAACTTGCTGCGGCGTGTCCAGCTTCAAACGTCGCCGCAGTTCCTGCGGCAGCAGCAGCCGGCCTTCGCTGTCCATCTCGCTGTCCGCACCCACGTCGTTGGCGATCAACGAGACATGCTCGGCAATCTCCGGATCCTCGCGGAACTCGTCAAAGAATCGCTCGACCTGCCGCCACGCCGACAGCGGATAGATCCGGCCCGTGCGATAATCGAAGCTCGTGATGAAGACCTTGCGCTCTCCGAGGCTGCTGAGGTACTGCTGCATCACTGCGGGCAGCTTCAGGCGCCCCTTGGCATCCACGCTGGCTTGCCGGATGCCCCGCGGCGGCTCCAATGGGACCGTGCTTTCGGGTGTTTCGGCCAATTTCGGTCACCTTTAGCCACTATCGGCCACACCCGATTGTGGCATGAGTGCCACACGGATTGCAAGACTTTTCTCAAGAAAACCAGTGGTTTACGCTGAGCTTCTATATCTAGGGGGTAATAAGCTAAGGCACCAACAGGTGGCTACGTCAGTGAAGCGATCTGCCGCGCCAGTTGGACGAAGCAGAGCAGGGTCAATGCGGTCGCCCCATAAGCGGCGATGCGCCACATCCGCTCGCGACGACTGCCTTCGAGGTCCGGCAGGCCGGCCAGCCACGCGGCGGCGAAGCCTCCAGCGAGGCCGCCGAGGTGCGCCGCGTTGTCTATTTGCAGGCCCGGCAGCAGTCCGAACAGCAGGATGTAGAGAACCCAGCGCAGGTACAAGCCGCGCATAGCGCCGGCGACGGAAGACGGGTAACGGACCCCCAGGGCGATCATGGCCCCGATCAGACCCATCAGACCCGCGGAGGCTCCCACCGACAGGCCTGCAGACCACAAGGTGCTCGCCAGAAACCCGGTGACCGTAGCGGTAAAGTAAATGACGATGAAGCGCCGCGAGCCGTAGATCTCTTCCACCTGCGCCCCAAGGTCGAACAGGATCCAGGTGTTCATCAGAATGTGCAGCACTCCCCCGTGCAGGAAACCGGCGGTCACCAGACGCCACCATTCGCCGCCCAAGAGCACCGCCTCGCGCAGCTTTGCGCCGAAGGTGTAGAGGGTGACCCCGTCAATGCCCATGGCGGGTGAAGGATTACCGCGCCGCATGCTGTAGATGAAGGTTGCAGCGAACAACCCCAGGTTCACGAGCAGAATCAGAAAAGTGACGAAGCGCGTGGCTGGCACGAGGCCGCCGAGCAGATCGCTCGGAATCCGCGCCGCAGCCGGCGGACCCACTTCGGTTTCGCAATAAGGGCACACGCGCTCGCGCGCGTCAATGAAGGCCCGGCAGTGGGGGCACATCCGCCGCTTGCTCACGGGACCATTGTACCCGCACAGCTTTTCCGGCCGGGACGGGCACGGAGGCACGGCTCCGAGCGCACGCTTGGTACAATCTTGAGTTCAGATGACCAAGACGGAGCGGGAACTCCGCCAGGATATCGTGGAAGTCGGCCGGCTGGTCTGGCAAAAAGGCTGGGTGGCGGCCAACGACGGCAACATCTCGATCCGTCTGGACCCGGATCGCGTGCTGTGCACTCCCACAGGCGTCAGCAAGGGGATGATGCATCCGGATGATCTGATTATCGTGGACATGCAGGGCAACAAGATCGAGGGGCGGAAGGAACGCACGTCGGAAATCGCGATGCATTTGACGATTTACAACTTGCGTCCGGACGTGCGGGCTGTGGTCCACGCGCATCCTCCCGTGGCCACCGGCTTTGCCGCAGCGGGCCGGCCCCTGACGCTAGCGCTGCTGCCGGAAGTCATCATCGGCCTGGGTTGCGTGCCGCTTGCCGAGTACGGCCTTCCCGGCACACCGGAGCTGACCGAGCCCATGCTTCCCTACATTCCGAAGTACGACGCGATTTTGATGGCCAACCACGGAGCGGTGTGTTACGGCGAGGACGTCTACAAAGCGTATTTCCGCATGGAGACGGTGGAGCACTTTGCGCGGATTTCGCTAGTGGCGGAACTGCTCGGCGGGCCGAAGGTTTTGCCGCGGCAGGAAGTCGAGAAACTGTTCCAAGCGCGCGAGCGTTACGGGATCACATCCCGGGCTGCTCCGGAGCCTTGGTGTCCGGTGCCGGCTGAGGAAGCCGTGCGCGGGGAAGAGCGTTTCGAGGTAACACGTTCGGAACTGGTTGCCTTGGTGAATGCGGCGCTGAAAGCGCGGGCCTGAGTCCGGCGGGAAATTTCTGTGCAGATTTTTTGTTGAAATTGGAGGCTGAATGGGTGAAGCATTAGGAATGATTGAAACACGCGGTCTGGTGGCCCTGATCGAGGCCTCCGACGCGATGGTGAAGGCAGCGAAGGTGACGTTGGTGGGCTGGGAAAAGATCGGTTCCGGATACGTCACGGCCCTGGTGCGGGGTGACGTGGCGGCCGTGCGGGCGGCCACGGATGCAGGAGCCGCAGCCGCTCGACGCGTGGGCGAGCTCATCGCCGTGCACGTGATCCCCCGGCCGCACCCCAGTCTGGAGGACGTGCTGCCGATCGGCAAGAGCAACCCTGGAAAGTAAGGAGCGCGCGGCGGCTGTTGCCGCCGCCAGTCACCTATGCTGCTGGCTCGTGTAGTGGGCACGGTGGTTGCCACCCGCAAAGACCCGCGCCTTGAGGGTAAGAAGTTTCTGATCCTCAAGCCGGTATCCCCGGAGGGCAAGGAGGAGTCCGGCTACGTGGTGGCCGTGGACACGGTCAGTGCCGGCTACCGAGAATTGGTGCTTGCGGTTTCCGGCAGTTCCGCCCGCATGGCCGAAGGCTGTAAGGACCGTCCCGTGGACACGGCGATCGTCGGCATCGTGGACACCGTGAG
>JAIMBE010000166.1 GCA_023511565.1 Bacillota bacterium | reverse complement strand
CTTCTCTTCGGCCTGAATCTTTTCGAAGAAACTGACGTAGGCGTTCGGGTCGTAGCCGGCTTTGTACATGTACTGCAGTCCCAGGTAATCGGCTTCCGCTTCGAACCCACGCGAGAATTTCAGGAACGCCAACGGCACGGCAACGTTCATCGCCTGGTAGATGCCGTAGCCGGCCCAGCCGCCCGGCAGGAAGATCATGGCCGGAATCATGAGCAACTGAGTCAATTCGCCGCGCGTGGCATTCCGGGTGCCATGTCGTGCGGTCACATGCGCGATTTCGTGCGCCATCACCCCCGCCAGTTCCGCTTCTTCATCCGCAGCCAGGATCAGACCGGTGTTGATGTAGAAGAATCCGCCGGGGAGAGCGAAGGCGTTGATCTCATCGGAATCGATCACTTTTATGGTGAAGGGGACACGCGCGTCGGAGTTGCGCACCAGGTTCTGACCCACCCGGTCGACGTACTCGTTGATCACCGGATCGTCCACAAGCCGGACTGAGCGCTCCACCTCCTGGGCCAGGCGCTTGCCAATGGCCACTTCGCGCTCCAGCGAGTACCAGTTCAAGTTGCCATCCACATCGCGGTTGCCGATCTGTTCAACGTCGTCTTTGGGACTCTTCTTTTTGTCCTTGTCTTTTTGCTGTTGTGCCAGGATTGCGGAAGGCCCCCACACCAGCGTTCCCGCCAGCAGTGCTGTCAGAATCCGTTTGGCCATCCCTGCCATGGCCCCTCCTTGCGGAACGTTTGCTGCCAGTATACACCCCTTTGCAAACCCCTCCGCTCTTTTCTTTCTGGTTCGATGCTCCGTCTTGAGGAAGGGTTTCACCGTACCGGAGCGCCAGGCCGATGGTCGAATGGAAACAGTCCGCGCACGCACGTGGACGCCTTCTGGAGGCTGGGCTAGAATCCGGACGAGGGCAGCTTGCGTTGGCTAACTCCGTGAACTCCACGACGACGAAGGCCAAATTCATGGTTCCGGGTGTCAGGGGTGTGTTCACCGGGCTGCGTCGCCTGTATGACTGGACGCTCTCCTGGGCCGACGGCCGTTTCGGCCCATCCGCGCTGAGCGTTTTGGCGTTCACGGAATCTTCTTTTTTCCCCATCCCTCCGGACCCGTTGCTGATGGCCTTGGCACTTGGGAAACCGCAGCGGAGCTTTTGGTTTGCCACCCTGTGTACGGTCAGTTCCGTGCTCGGCGCCTTACTGGGCTATCTGCTGGGCATGTTTCTCTGGCAATCGCTCGATCAGTTCTTTTTTGCGTATGTCCCGGGTTTCACGGAGGAGAATTTCCGGATTGTCCAGACCAAATTTGAGCAGAATGCTTTTCTGGCGATTTTTGCCGCGGCCGTCACGCCCATTCCGTACAAAGTGTTCACTGTGGGCAGTGGGGTGTTTGGCATCGCTCTCGACACGCTGGTGGTGGCCAGTGGGATCGGACGCGGCCTGCGGTTTTTTGGGGAAGCAGCACTGTTGTGGCGGTGGGGTCCGGCGGCAAAGGGTTTTATTGACCGTTACTTCAATCTGCTCACGGTGATTTTTTTCCTGCTGTTGCTGCTGGGGTTCTGGGCCGTGGGCCGAGCATTGTGATACCGATGGCTGGGCATCGCATTCAGGTCGGACAGATCTGGAAGAAGATGGACACGGGAGAAAGCTACATCGTGACCAAGGTGTTCACCGAGGCGCTGACGACCTATGCAGTGTTGCGGAAGACCGGAGCCGAGACCGAATCCCGCCTCCGTGTGCGGGTGACCCACACCGGCCAAGGCCAGCAGATTGTGGGATTCACGCTCGCCACCAACGCGGAAGAACTCTAACCGGTGCCGCGTCAGAAGGAGCGCACGGACATCCGGACCACGTCATCCACCTGTATCATTTCCTTGACCAGGAAGGGTTCTCCATACGGAACGCCAATCATCTGGCCGAAGTAGCGGGCCAGCAGCTCCATTCGTGTTTCCAGCTGGTCGAGCGGCAACGGGACGCGCGTTTGCGTTCGCGTTTTGGGGCGAAACTGCGAGGCATAGCACAGGATCGCTTGTCGGCGCTGCTCATACTCCGCACTGATGTCCACTACGAAGGTCGGCCGGACATTGGCGTCGTAGAGGGTCGCATACAGTACTTTGGACGGACGAAACGGCTGCCCGCGCAGCCCGCGCAGCCGCTTCAGCCCCGCAAGAAAACAGCCTTCGTAGGCCAACCGCGCTGCATTGTAGTGATCCGGATGGCGACCTTCCCAGTACGGCAAAATCACGGCGTGGGGTTCCAACTCGCGAATTTTTTCTGCCACGGCCCGTTTGTTTGTTTCGTTCACGTCCAGTCGAGCATCGGGCAAGCCGAGATTGCCGCGATAGTCCACGCCAAGCACGCGAGCCGCAGCCTGTGCCTCGCGCAAGCGGATGGCTGCGGACCCCCGCGTGCCGGCTTCGCCGCGGGTCAGATCCAGAATGCCGATGCGATATCCACGCTTCTTCATTTTGATGAGCGTGCCGCCGCAGCTCAGCTCGACGTCGTCCGGATGCGCGGCGATTGCCAGCAGGTCGAGTGGCATCCCACCTCCCGTTCGATCTGCGAGCGAAAATTTTAACAGCTTGGCCGTCGTCCAGCACGCCCCGCGAACCGACAGGACCGGCGGACCGACTCCCCGCACGGTTTCGCGCCCGTCGCCCCCATGTTACCCTGATGGGCCCACGACGGTAGTGGCTCTGAGGCAGACATGAGAGGCGCCGAACCTTTGCAAGGCCAGGTTGCTCTTGTCACTGGAGCGGCCCGGCGAATCGGGCGCAGTATTGCACAGAAGCTTGCCGCCGAAGGGGCGGCAGTGGTGATCCACTATGCGACGTCCCGTCCGGAGGCCGAGGCGCTGGCGGCCGAACTGATGGCCACTGGCCGCCGTGCCCTGGTCTGTCAGGCCGACGTCTCGCGCCGCACGGACGTCGAGCGCCTGTTCGACACGGTCCACCGCGAATTCGGCCGGCTGGATATCCTGGTGAACAATGCCGGCATATTCTTTCCGGCACGATTCGACGAGCTGACCGAAGAACAGTGGGACCGCATCCACGCCGTGAACCTGAAGGCACAGTTTCTCTGTGCGCAGGCGGCTGCGCGTTTGATGCGGCGCGGCGGTCGCGGTCGCATCGTCAACATCGCATCGCTCGGCGGCCTGCTGCCCTGGCCGGAGTATGTGCACTACTGCACCTCGAAAGCCGGCGTGATCATGCTGACGCGCTGCCTGGCTCGCGCACTGGCTCCGGAGATCACGGTGAATTGCGTGGCTCCAGGGACGATCCAGTTTCCTGACGAGGCACCCGATGCGGAGTACATTCGTCGGGCGCCGCTGCAAAAAACTGGACGGGGAGAAGACATCGCCGGAGCTGTCTTCTACTTGGTGCAGGCGGAATTTGTCACCGGCCAGGTGCTGGTGGTCGATGGCGGCCGCTCGCTCGTTTGAGCCACGCGCAGCCGACGTCCCGCACAAGGCCAGAGTGGCTTCAGGGGGCGCTCGACCGCTTCCCGCGCGTTCCGACCCGGCCTTCGGCCAGCAGAACAATCAATTCCCGGTCCGCGGGCAGGAATTCCATTGCCGTCAACTCCTGGGGGCGAACCCATGCAATCTGCTCGAACTCAAGATTCCGCGGCGTGCCAGAAACGATGTCCGCAGCGAAAAAACGCAACTCCAGTTCGACGGGCAGCTCCGGATAGCGGTGGTATGTGCGATACAGCTCCGGTCCAACGCGGACGGTTATGTCGAGTTCTTCGGCCAGCTCTCCCAACGCAGCCTGTACCTGCGCTTCCACGGGTTCCCGCGGCTCGGCCCGGAGCTCGTGGAAGCGACTCGGCGGATCTCCGCAGCTCTAGGCGGGCAGCCGCCGGTGCGCGCTGCCGCCCCTGTGGCTCAGAGCACCCCGGTCTCCTGAATGAGTTCGCCCCGAGCGAAGCGCTCAATGCTCAGCGGCGACACGTCCAGCAGCCTGGTCGTGCCATCCATGATCAGCTCTGCCAGCAGCCGCCCGGTCGCCGGTGCGTGCATGACCCCGTGGCCGCTGAACCCATTGGCCAGGTAGAGACCTGCCACGCCCGGCACCGGACCGAGCACGGCGTGGTGATCCGGGGTAACCTCGTACAGCCCGGCCCAGCAACGCCGCGGACTGATCTGCGTGTCCCGCAGGCGGGGTAAGCGCCGGAGGGCCAGCGGCAGCATCCGCCTGAGCCACCGCAGGTCGAAACAGACATCCTCACCATACGGCTCGTCGGGGTCGCTCCACAGTAGCATCACGCCACCGCCGCCCAGGTGATCCTTCCGAAAGTGAAAGCCAGTGCCGAGCTCGATGACCATAGGGGTCTCATCAGGCAGCGCGGGCAGCGGCTGAGTGCCGGCCACCTGGCGCCGCAGCGGCTCGACCGGGAGCTCGATCCCGGCCATGCGAGCGACCCGCCTGGCCCATGCGCCCGCCGCGTTGACCACGCAACGCGTGGCGATCGCGCCCCGGGTCGTGACCACACCGCAGACTGCGTCGTGCGCCATCTCGATGCCGAGCGCCTCGGTGTCCAGCCACACCTGCGCGCCTCGCTCGATGGCCCGCTCAGTGTAGCCCTTAAGCAGGCTGAGCGGCTCAATGAAACCGTCGGTGGAACAGTAGCTGGCCCCGATGACATCGTCGGTGAACACCAGTGGCACAAGCTCGCGCACCTCCTGCGGGCCAAGCAGGCGCACCTGCTCGAGCCCGGCGCGCTGTTGCACGGCTATCAGTGTGCGCAGCGCCTCCATCTGCTCCTCTGTGGTGGCCAGGAAGAGATAGCCGTAAGGGCGGTAG
>JAIMBE010000165.1 GCA_023511565.1 Bacillota bacterium | reverse complement strand
CGGGGCGTAGCGCAGCCTGGTAGCGCGTCTGCCTTGGGCGCAGAAGGTCCCCGGTTCAAATCCGGGCGCCCCGACCAATGCGCTTCCCCGCCCTGCCACCCGTCAACTACAGAGCCCTTCGCCCGCAACCAGAACGCGCCGCCACACGTACTTTAGATAGGCAGACGAAACGATGACGGAAAACGGCATCCTCATCCGCACCGAGGATCTGGCGCGCTACTACCGGATGGGCCCCTCGGTGATTCGCGCGGTGGACGGGGTCTCGCTGGAGATCGAGCGCGGGGAATTTGTCGCGCTGCTGGGCAGTTCCGGTTCTGGTAAGTCCACGCTGCTGAATCTGCTCGCTGGCTTGGACCGGCCGACGCGGGGCCGGATTCAGGTGGCCGGTCGCGACCTCAGCACGTTAAGCCGCGAAGAGTTGGCAGCGTATCGTCGACACCAGGTGGGGATGGTCTTCCAGGCCTTCAACCTGGTGCCGCGCATGACACTGGAGGAAAACGTCGAGCTGCCGCTGCGCTTTGCCGAGGTCGAACGCAGCGAGCGCGCCCAGCGCGTGCAGCAGGCCCTGGCCCGCGTGGGACTCCTGCACCGACTCGGGCACCGTCCGAGCGAGCTCTCTGGCGGCGAACAGCAGCGCGCGGCACTGGCCCGCGCCCTGGTGAACCGACCGGCCATCCTGCTGGCCGACGAACCGACCGGCAACCTGGACAGCCGCACCGGAGAGGAAATCCTGAGCTTGCTTGCCGAATGGAATCGCACGCTGGGGATGACGGTCGTTCTGGTGACACACGAGCGGCCGCTGGCCGAACGCTTCGCGCAGCGCATCCTGCAGATGGCCGATGGAAAGCTACTGACGAACGGGAGGGTGTCGTGAAAGCGCCCGATCTGCTCGAGCTGGCGTTGCGCAACCTGCGGGAGGCACGGCTGCGAAACGCGCTGACCACGCTGGGCATCGCCGTGGGGGTGGCCTCGCTGGCGGCCATGCTGTCACTCGGCGTCGGACTGCAGGAGCTGGTCGGACAGCGACTGGATCGCTCGGGGCTGTTCGACAGCATCGTCGTCTATCCCCGCCGCGACGGCCGCGGGTTCGAGCGGGCCGAGAGCCGCGCCGGCGGTGCAGGCAGCGACCTGCGCCTGCTGACACCGGAGATTCGCCGCCAGATGGAGTCGTTGCCCCACGTAGCCGAAGTGTTTCCCGAGGTGCGCTTCTCCACCCAGGTTCGCTGGCAGGACACGACCCGCTTCACCAGCGTCGCCGGCCTGCCGTTCTCAGCGCGCAGCAACGAAGCCTTCGACGACATGCTGGGGCACTTCTTCTCCTCTCCCGAAGCCGAAGAAGCCATCCTGGAGCTGGACTTCGCCAAGGAACTGACGCCCCAGCCGGAATCTCTGCTCGGGCAAACCGTAGTGCTGCGCTATGCCGAACGCCAGCCCCTGGGGGCCGATGGGAACGCCGACTCGTGGGGCTTCACCGTGCAGCGGCGCGAGAGGGAGCTTCGGGTCGTGGGCCTCGTACACCGGCAGCCCTTCGGCGGCTGGCGGAACTTCGCGCGCGGCGAGCTGTTCCTTCCCACAGCGTTGGCGGAAAGGCTGAACACACTGCAATTCTCGACTGTGCGCGAAGCCGTCCATGCCGAAACCGCCGGGGAGACCTACGGCAGCCTGATCGTGCGCGTGAACAACCCGGCTCACGTAGCTGAGGTGCAGCAGGCAATCCGCCAGATGGGCCTGGCCACCTATTCGATCCTCGATGCAACGCAGTCGCTGCGCCGCTTCTTCATCATCGTGGACCTGTTTCTGGGCATCTTCGGTAGTCTGGCGCTGGCGGTGGCCTCGCTGGGGATTGTCAACACGCTGGTGATGGCCATCTTGGAACGGCGGCGCGAGATCGGGATCATGAAAGCGCTGGGGGCCTCCGATGGCGATATAAAGCGCCTGTTCTTTGCGGAAGCGGGTGTGATGGGGCTGCTGGGCGGGCTGGCGGGCGTGCTGCTGGCCGCAGGGATCGGCGCTGCGATCAACTTTGGCACCGGCTACTATCTGCAGCGCCAGCACCTGCCCCCGGAGTCGGTCTCCAGCCTGCCGTTCTGGCTGAGCAGTTCGGCGGTTGTGTTTTCGACTCTGGTCAGTCTGCTGGCGGGGATCTATCCGGCGGCGCGGGCCGCCCGGCTCGATCCGGTTGAAACGCTGCGCTATGAGTGAAAACCATCGAAGGTGGCGCACCCGATGGCTTGTGCTGGCCACCGGAGCGCTGTTGAGCGCCGGTACGGCCCGGGCGCAGACGCGCGTCGAATGCCAGGCTGTCGAAAGCCAGATTCTGCGCCGCGCCGTGCGCTACTGTGTGATTCTGCCGCGCAGTTACGCGGAGCAACCGCAGCGGCGCTATCCCGTGCTCTACCATCTGCACGGGATCACCGAGGACGAGCAGACCGCCATCCGCAGCGGACTGTGGGATCTGATCGAGCAGATGCAGGCCGAAGGGCGCATCGGGGAATTCCTGCTCGTCACACCGGATGGCGGCCGCAGCTTCTACATCAACACGCACGACGGACGCACTCGGTACGAGGACTTCTTCATCCGTGAATTTCTGCCTGCGATCGAGCGACGCTACCGCATCCGGCGCGAGCGCACTGCGCAAGGACTGAGTGGGATTTCCATGGGAGGCTACGGTGCGCTGCGGCTGGCCCTAAAGTATCCGCACCGGTTCGGCTCGGTGAGCGCGCACAGCGCCGCACTGCTCGAGCGTCCGCCGGCGCTGCTCTCCGCGGCGGGCGGTGCGGCCGGCGTGCTCGGAGACGTGTTTGGCACACCGCTCGACCTGGCGTTCTGGGAGCGCAACAGTCCCTTCACGCTGGCGCGCAGTGCGCGTGGCCTGGCCGGACTGCGCATCTATTTTGACTGCGGGCGCGAGGATCACTACGGCTTCGATGCTGGCGCCCAGCGTTTCCACGAACTGCTCAGCCAGCTCGGGATTCCGCACGAGTTCCACCTCTACCCGGGCGGACACGACTGGAACTATTTCGCTGAACACATCGACGAATCGCTGGAATTTCACTGGCGGGCATTCAACCGTGTGCGGGCCCCGCAGCCGCGCCAGTGACCTTCAGCAGCCACGGCATTCTGACAGGGAACCGGGGCGCAGCCGCTGAGGGGCCGGTGCGCCCCGGCCTTCTCACCCACCTCCGCAGGTCGTGGGTAAGAACTCTGCAGGGCTTCAGGCAGCGTCTTCACCACGCAGGAATTCGTACCGCTCGATCATGGCCACCACGCCGACCCGGCCGCCATGGCGCACCTCGGTGCGCACCACGCGCCCCAGGCAGCGCACCCGCACCGGTCCCGCCAGGGTGATTTCGTGCGGCAGGGTCAAGATGAGCTCGACCGGAGAATCTTTCCGGACCGTTCCGGGCACAAAGAAATAGACACCGCGGGAACTCACGTCCCGAGTCTCCGTCACCACGCCGCTTGCCGGCTCGGCCTGCCAGCGCACCACCAGTGGGAGAGTCAGTTTGAAGCGCTGTGCTGCACGTCGTTCTGTTTCCGACAAGGCCCACTCCTCCCTGGAAAATGACCCTCGCAGGGTAAGCGGGCGCATCGTGCAGCTCAATAGAGCGAAGGTCTTACTCTGCGCCGTTGGAAACTGGTACTGCTGTACTATGAAAAACTTTTCCCAAAAATCCTCAAAAAAATGGCCTGCGAAATCCTGGTGGAAGTGGTGGTCGAGCAGCACCGGGTTTGCCCGCGACGGCCGCCAAGGCACCAACAAGCGGCAACGCCTTCCCGCGCTCGCGCCTCAAGCCCGATCATCGGCCAGCACCAAAGCAAAGCAAGGTCCGCACCGACCTGGATTCCGGCGTCCGAACAAAGAAAAAGGCAATGGAGCGGTACCCCAGGAAGGACTACTGGTCGATCAGGCGATGGTGGATGGCGTAGAGAGCCAGCTCGAGTCGGTCGGAAACGCCCAGTTTATCGAAGATGTTGTGCAGATGGTTTTTTACCGTCTGCTCGCTGATGAACAGCTTCTCGCCGATTTCGCGGTTGCGGTAGCCCTGCGCGACCAGTTGGACGATTTCTTTCTCCCGGTCGCTGAGCAGCGGCTTTTCGCGGCGCACGCCGCCCTCGGAAGACTTGGCAAAGGCCTTCATCACTTCGGCGGTCATCCGCTGGTCGAGCCAGATCTCCCCCTGATGCACCTTGCGGATGCTGCGCAGGAGCAGATCGGTGGCTGATTGCTTCAGCACCACGCCCCGCGCACCCAGACGCATCGCCCGCACCACGTCGCGGTCGTCTTCGGTGGCCGTGACCACGATGACCTTGGTCTGCAGGGCGTCAAAGTTGACTTCTTCGAGCACGGCCAACCCGTCCTTATCGGGCATGCGCAGGTCCAGCAGGAGGATATCGGGCTTCAGTTTGCCAAGCAGTTGAATGCATTCGGAGCCACTCGAGGCTTCTCCAACGATGGCCACATCCGGCTCGCCCTCGAGCAGCTTCCGCAGCCCGTCGCGAAAGATGGGATGGTCATCGGCGACCAGGACGCGAATCGCGTTTTTGGTTTTCCCCATGCCCGTCGCTGCCTTGTCGAGTCCCCGTCAGTTCAAAGGAAGTTCTACGGTGAGTCGTGCTCCATGACCCGGATTGGATTCTACCGTCAACACACCGCCAATGCTACGGGTGCGTTCCTTGATGGAAATAGGGCCGAGTCGCAACCGATCGAGTTCATCGCTGGAAAAGCGTCCTGCGAAGCTGAATCCCTTGCCGTTGTCATCCACGACGAGGTAGGCCATAGTCTCGTTCTGGAACAGCTTGACGACCA
>JAIMBE010000164.1 GCA_023511565.1 Bacillota bacterium | reverse complement strand
CTCTTTGACGATGCGGGCATAGTGTTCGACGTTGCTGACGCGGGGTACACCATCGACGAGCTGCGACAGATAGGCAGCTCCGCCGACCGCCTCCAGTTCCCCGCGACGCCGCAGGTGTTCGGTCAGCGTGACCAGATCGATCACGTCGCCGGCTTCGCGACAGGCAACCATGCGCTCGAAAATGCGACGGTGCTGATCGAGGAAAAAATCCTCCGGACGGAGCTGTTCCAGGGCGGCGTCGAGCACGTGATTGTCCAGCAGCACGGCGCCGAGAATCGAGCGTTCGGCATCGAGGTTGTAGGGCAACGGGCGATCGAGAACGCTCTGGGTGGCCATGGGCTTCGCCTGTTCTTCGCTTTATTTTCGCCAAAGCGGGGCCTTCCGGCAAGTCCTTGCCCGACAGCCCGGCTTTGACTGCGGCGCAGGGGTGGGCGCCGGCCGACACCGCACCGTCCAGCTCTCTGTTGCCAGTTGTGCTCCGGGAAGCGTCCGCATTGACGCGGAGATTGTTCGGGACGCGAGCCGTGCCGTCAATGTGGAATTCGCGCGATCGCGTGGAAAATTTCAGGCGCCGGGGCCGGCCGTTGCGCAGTCGGGTCGGTCGAGGTACGGTCCCTACTGGCGGACCACCTGCACTTTCACCGCAGCGGTCACTTCCGGGTGCAGCCGCAGGGCGACTTCATATTCGCCGACCAGTTTGATGGGTTCTTCGAGCTGGATTTTGCGTTTTTCGACCGGGTAGCCCAGGGCATGCAGGGCCTCGGCAATATCGGCGGCCGTGACCGAGCCGAACAGTTGATCGGTTTCGCCGGCTTTGCGCGGGATCGTGAGGGTGACGGTGGCGAGCCGCTCGGCGAGCTGCTGCGCAACTTCCTTTTCCCCCGCGGCCTTACGCGCAAACTGTTCGCGGATTTTTTCCAGACGCTTCAGATTGGCCGGGGTCGCTTCGATGGCGAGCCGGCGCGGGAGCAGGTAGTTGCGGGCATAGCCCGGTGCGACGTCCACGACCTGGCCGGCCGTGCCGAGTTTTTCGATGGTTTGCTGCAGAATGACCTGCATAGCGGCTTCTCCGGTTCTCTCTCAGAGTTCTGCGGCAAACGGCAGCAGGGCGATATTGCGCGCACGCTTGATGGCGATTTTCAGCCAGCGCTGGTGACGCGAGCAGGTGCCGCTCATACGCCGGGGCACGATTTTGCCGCGCTCTTGGATGTAGGGCTGGAGCAGTTCCACGTTCTTGTAGTCGATGAAGTCCACGCGCTCGGCGCAGAAGCGGCAGACCTTCTTTTTGCGGAAGAATTGCCGTTTGCTGCGACGGGCGCTGGCCGGGGGGGGTGTGGTCCGGGTGCGCTCTTGCGCGGCCCCTTCCGATTGCGGATCCGGTTGTGGTTTCAGTTCCTCCGTCATGATGCCTTCCTTGCGCGCGGGCGCATTGTCAGCTGGCGGCCTGCTGTGCGGCAGCAGCCGATTTGGGTTTGCGGGTGCGGCGTGCGGCACGACGTTCGCGGCGCTGCGCCAGTTTGCGCTGGCGTTTCAGTTCCTCATCCAGGCGCACGGTCAGATATTTGATGACCGGGTCAGCGACTTTCAGGCGCCGTTCCATTTCCTGGATCATGTCGCCGCGGGTGCCGTGCACCACCAGATAGACGTAATAGCCTTCCCGATGGCGCCGCACGCGATAGGCGAGCTTGCGGCTGCCCCACTTTTCGGTTTTTTCGATGCGGCCGCCGCGTTCCGCAGCCGTCTGCTCGAGCAGGGCAATCAGTTTGTCCACTTCTTCTTCCGGCGTGTCGGGCCGGCAGATAAAGATCAGATCGTAGATGCGTTCTTCCATGGTTCCTCTTTCCGGTGCCGCGTGTTTTGCCGGTGCTCAGGCTTTGGGCGCATCGAGGGTCGGCGCCTGCGGCGGGGCGACTCGACGGTTGAACCGGGCCATGGCTCGGCCGACCCCTTCCGTCAAGATCACGCGGACCGCTTCGGCCGCGGCTTCGACCGAAGCCGCCGCCTGTTCCTGTTCGGCCTTGCGCATCGGACGGAGCACATAGGCGGCCAGGTCCGCCACCGGGTGATCCGGACCGATGCCCATGCGCACGCGAATGAAGTTGCCGCTGCCGAGCGCTCCGATAATCGAAGCCAAACCGTTGTGCCCACCGGCCGTACCGGAGGTGCGAATTCGCAGCATCCCCCACGGCAGGGCCACATCGTCGACAAGCACAATCAGGTGCGCCGGGGCCAGCGCCAGCCGCGCCAGCAATTCGCGCACGGCCAGGCCGCTGGCGTTCATAAATGTCTGCGGCTTGGCCAAAGCGACCGGCTGACCCGCCAGCGCGCCCAGGCCGAGCAGCGAGTTTCCTTCCGGGCGCGCCACCCGCACGCCCGCGAGCTCGGCCAGCCGGTCCACAGCCAGAAAGCCGAGGTTGTGGGGCGTCCAGGCGTATTCCATGCCCGGGTTGCCCAGACCGACAATCAACCAAGCGGGCGGGGTCACGAGGCCCGCCACTGTTCGAAGCGCGCACATGCCGCAGTGCTTGGGTCGACCATGGCCGGTATTCGTTTTCGCCGGCGCCGTTCAGGCCGTTGCGCGCAGCGAACCTATTCCTCCTTTTCGCGGGCGCGCTCTTCGGCTTCGCCTTCCTCTTCTTCGACCTCTTTCTTGCCCTTGCGAATGACTTCGGGTTCAGCCGGTGCGCCCTCGGGGGCCAGAGCCGCTTCGGCTGGCACCGCTTCTTCTTCCGCCCGCAGGGCGACCACGTGGACGATCACGCGGTCTGGATCGGTGACCAGGCGGATCTTCTGTGGGTCGAGCGGCAGATCGCCGGCCCGCAGATGCTTGCCGATGGACAGATCGGAGATGTCCACGCGAATTTCATCGGGGATGTCGCCGGGCAAGCATTCCAGTTCGACTTCGCGGGTGACCGTTTCCAGTATGCCACCCTGCACCTTGACCCCGACCGGTTCGCCGAACGTGTGCACAGGCACTTTGACGCGGATGCGCACATCCATGGCCACCCGCTGCAGATCCACATGGAGCAGTTGTCCTTTGACCGGGTCGACCAGCCAGTCCTTGACCATGGCCGGAACGTCTTCGTGTCCAGTGATGCGAACCGTGAAGATCGTGTTGCGACCCGCTTCCGACCGGAGGATGGCGGCCACCTGCTTGGTGTTGACCGCCACGGGCAGGGGCGGGGCCTGGCCCCCGTAGAGCACGGCCGGGATCCGGCCAGTCTGGCGGAGGCGGCGCGCCGCGTTCTTGCCGAGTTCGTGGCGCACAGTAGCTTCGACGATGAATTCCGCCATGGCGATTTCTTCCTTCTCTGCTGCACCCGGGTACGCAACGCCGTTGCGTCCGCGGCGCGTTTAGATGAACAGCTCGCTGATCGAGGTTTCCTCGTGAATCGAGCGGATGCCCCGCGCGAGGAGTTCGGCGACGCTCAGAACTTTGATCTTGGCCACTTTCGCGGCCGCGTCCGACAGCGGAATCGAGTCGGTGACGACGACCTGCTCGATCGGCGAAGCGCACAGTCGTTCGACCGCTGGCCCGGACAGCACCGCATGCGTCGCAGCGGCGAAGATGCGCGTGGCGCCTTCGCGGAGCAGGGCCTCGGCTGTTTTCACCAGTGTGCCGGCGGTGTCAATGATGTCGTCGACGACGAGCGCGGCGCGGCCGCGCACGTCGCCGATCAGGTGCACGACCTCGCTGACGTCCACGTCCACCCGGCGCTTGTCCACAATGGCCAGCGGTGCATCCATCTTTTTTGCAAAGTAGCGGGCGCGTTCAACACCACCCGCATCCGGAGAGACGACCGTGAAGGGGCCCAGGTTCAGCTTCTTGAAATGCTCGACCAAGACCGGTGCCGCGAACAGATGGTCGACGGGAACATTGAAGTAGCCCTGAATCTGCGGGGCATGCAGATCGAGCGTCAGCGCGCGACTGGCGCCGGCGGTTTCCAGCAGGTCGGCCACCAGCTTGGCCGAGATGGGAACGCGCGGCTTGTCTTTCCGGTCCTGGCGTGCGTAGCAGTAGTAGGGAATCACGGCGGTGATCCGCCAGGCCGAGGCGCGCTTGAACGCATCGATCATCAGCAGCAGTTCCATCAGGTGCCGGTCCACCGGATGGGAACAGGACTGCACGACGAAGACATCGGCACCGCGCACGTTTTCCAGAACCTGGAAATAGATCTCTCCGTCACTGAATTCGCGCAGCACACTTTTGCCGCGCGGAACGCCCAGGAACCGGCAGATGTCCTCTGCCAGTTTGACGTTGGCGCTGCCGCTGAAAATTTTGAACTTGTCGTCGAACAACGCTGACCTCAAAGCAGCTCGTGCAAGCCGAGGGCCCGGCGATAACGTTCCCGAGCCATCGTCTGAACGACAAACACCCGGTCGTCGGGAAACAACAGTGCGGCTCGGCGCGCCTGCGCTGGGTTGGGGAAGACTCCAAACACCGCCGATCCGCTACCCGCCAGCGCGGCTTCTGCAGCTCCCCCGCGAAGCAAGTCCCGCCGAAGAACCCTCAAGCGGGGATGACGGCTGAAGACGACGGGCTCGAAGTCATTGACCAACCCGCCACTCCAACGGTCCCAACAGAGAGCGCAGAAAACAAATATTTTATGATCGTCGAGCCGTTTTGTCAACCGACGCGCCAGCCAGCCGTAGGCTTCGCGCGTGTTTACCGACAGGCCGCGGGGAGAGACGACCAGCAGAGTGCGGCGTGGCACATCCGGCAGCGGAAAGACCTGCTCGCCACGGCCGATTCCCAGCGCGGTCCCCCCCAGCAGGAAGAAAGGCACATCGGTGCCAAGCCTGGCCGCCCAAGCAATCAACTGGGACA
>JAIMBE010000163.1 GCA_023511565.1 Bacillota bacterium | reverse complement strand
GTCATGGAACTGGCCCGGGAGATGTGGGTGGATACGGTCGAACGGCGCGTGGATCGCACCGAGCTGTACGTGGCCAACGAAATCTTCTTGACCGGCACTGCCTTCGAAATTGCCCCCGTGGTGGAAGTGGACCGCCGGCTGGTGGGACGCGGCACAGTGGGTCCGCTGACTCGCCGCCTGCAGGAAGCCTATGCCGATGTCGCGCGGGGTCGCTCGGTGCGCAACGCCCATTGGCGACTGGGCGTTTACCGTGAGGCAAAAGCCGATGTGCCGCCCGGGGTGGCTGGGCAGCGGAGGTCATCATGAATCTGCGCGAACCACTCGAACAGTTTCACCATGAACACCAGGACATCTTGAACTTCCTCCAGGAATGGGAACAGGTGCTGGCCCTGGCCGCCTGCGAGGATCCCGATGTGCGCATTCGGGCGCTGCAACAGCTGCGAGAAATGCGCGAACGCATCGGCCAGATCCAGCAGCACTGCAGCGAAGAAGAACGAAGCAGCGAATCCGTTTTTCGACTCTACCTGGATGAAGACCTCTTCGCCGAGCTCTGCCGCGAGCATGCACGCCTGCGGGAGTTTGTTCAGGAGTATCTGGAAGCCGTAACCCAGTTCACCACGCTGCCTCCGGCCCAGCAGCTAGTCACGCTCGGACGCAGCCTGGTGGAACACCTGCGCCAGCATATCGCTCTGGAGGAGCGCCTGCTCGAGCAGATTCGGAACAGCGCAGAAGCTGAGGAACGGATCCTGCTCCGATACACCCAGGCCGCCGAGTAAGCTCGGCAGAACCCGCCGACCCCGCCTGTCTGGCTTGCACGCCCGGGGCACCAGGCGGCTATCTTCTCAGTGTAGTATGTCAGCTTCGGATTTGCCGGCCAACTGTTTCAAGCCGAAATTGTAGCCCTGTTCAAAGGCCGCCAGGTTCAAGGCTTCGGTTCCCGTCGGCACCGAATCGCGGATGGCGCGGCGCACTGAGTCCGGATGGGGCAGCCCGATTACGGCGGTAAAGAATCCCACCAGCACCATGTTCATCACCAGACGACGCCCCAGCGCCTCGGCCAGCCGTGTGGCCGGCACTCGATACAGCGCTACTGCGTCGGGCAGCGGCACAGCCTGCACCAAGTCCGCTTCGACAATCAGCGTGCCGCCCGGGCGGAGCGAAGGGACAAATCGCCTGTAGGCCTCTTGCGAAAGCGTCACGAGGATGTGCGGATTCGTCACGTAGGGGTAGAGGACCGGCTCGCGCGACACCACCAGTTGTGCGCTGCAGGCACTGCCGCGGGCCTCGGGACCAAAGCTCTGGGTCAGCGAAACGTGGTACCCGTCATAGAGCACCAATCCTCGGCCGATCACCATCCCGGCCAGGATCACGCCCTGACCACCCAACCCGCCGATCTGGATTTCAACCTCGGACATGCTCTTCGATGCAACCGGTGTACTGGGCTTCCAGCGCGCGGGCTAACTGCTGGTTGAGCAGCTCGAGATAGGTCGGCCGCTCGACATCCACGAATTTGCCGACCACGATCGGCCCTTGGAACGACAGCGCGACTTCTTTGGTCGGGGCACCGTGGCGCGTGACGCTGGCTTCTTTGTAGTACTTCATCGCCTCCAGTCCGTCGCCGAGCCGGTTCCGCCGTTGGTACAGTGTCGGACACGGACTCAGGATTTCCAGGAAGCAGAAACCGCTTTTGCGGAACATCTCCACCATCGAGTGGGTGATCTGCCGGACATGATAGGCCGTCCAGCGCGCCACATAGACCGCTCCGGCGGATTCCGCCAGATGGGGCAGATTGAACGGTTGTTCCGGGCAGCCGTACGGCGTCGTGCTGGTCAGTGCTGTGGCCGGGGTGGTGGGCCCTACCTGACCGCCGGTCATGCCATAGATGAAGTTGTTCACGCAGATCACTTTCAGGTCCACGTTGCGTCGTGCCGCATGGATGAAGTGGTTGCCTCCGATCGCGATCAGATCGCCATCGCCGCTGTAGACGACCACGGTGAGCTCGGGATTGGCCAGCTTTAAGCCAGTAGCAAAGGGAATCGCGCGGCCGTGCGTGGTGTGGAACGAGTCCAGGTGTGCGTAACCCGCCACCCGGCCGGTGCACCCGATGCCGGAAACGATCACCACTTTGTCCAGATCGAGTCGGGCCTGCTGCAGCGCCCGCGCGAAGCAATTCATCGTGGTGCCGATGCCGCAGCCGGGACACCAGATGTGTGGCATCCGGTCGGTGCGCAGCAGCGTCTCGACCGGGTTGGGCGGCAGGGATTGCTGTGTGCTCATCGTTCGATCTCCACCGCGTGCGCCATCTGCACGATGGCTTCGAAAAGTTCCTGCGGATGGTGCACACTGCCGCCCGCATGCCCGGCCAACTGCACCGGGACTTGTGCGCCGACACAGCGTTCCACCTCGCGCACGATCTGTCCCAGATTGATCTCAGCCACCAGGATGCCGCTCAGACCGGGCCGGCGGGCGAGCTGACGCAGACGGGCTTCCAGAAACGGCCAGATCAGAATCGGACGCAGCAACCCGGCCGCAATGCCTCGCGCCCGCGCCATCTGGACAGCACGCAGGGCCACCCGGGAGGTGATCCCGTAGGCCAGAACAATCACTTCCGCATCTTCCAGGAAATGCTCTTCGACGCGCGTGAGCTGTGCGGCGTGGTTGCGAATCTTTGCCACCAGCCGCCGAACCAACCGGTCGTGCGCGGCCACGCTCGTCGTCGGGTAGCCGCGTTCGTCGTGGGTCAGTCCGGTGATGTGAAACCGGTAGCCCTGGCCGGCACGGACCATGGCTGGTACCAGGTCGGCTTCGGGCGCAAAGGGTTGATATTCCGCCGGTGGCTTCGTCGTGTAGCGACGCGGCACCAGCTCGATCTGCTCGGCCGGAGGAATTTCCACCCGCTCCGTCATGTGTCCCACAATTTCGTCCATCATCAACAGCACGGGCGTGCGGTACCGCTCGGCCAGATTGAACGCCTCGATCGTCAGATCGAAGCACTCCTGTGGAGAGTTTGGGGCCAGGGCGATCAGCTCATAGTCACCGTGCGAGCCCCAGCGCGCCTGCTGCATGTCGGCCTGTGCGGGCAGAGTGGGCAGCCCCGTCGAAGGTCCTCCGCGCTGCACGTCCACGATGACACAGGGGGTCTCCGTCATGGCTGCGTAGCCGATGTGTTCCATCATTAGGGAAAAGCCCGGCCCTGAGGTTACCGTGAACGCTTTCGCACCGGCCCAGACCGCGCCTTGAATTGCGATCGAAGCCGCCAACTCATCTTCCATCTGCAGAAACATGCCGCCGAGCAGCGGCACCCGTTGCGCAAACCGTTCCACGATTTCCGTCGAGGGTGTGATTGGATAGCCAGCGGCAAAACGGCAGCCGGCAGCCAACGCGCCTTCCGCGCAGGCCTGATCTCCGTCCAGGAAATGGACGCCGGACAGCACACCGCGGGGATCGGCTTTCATGCAGTTTCCTCCCCACGCACGGCGTCTGCAAGCTGCGCCGCGGAGTCCTTCAGCATGATGCCGTAGATGGCAAAGTCGGGACAGTACAGCCCGCAGAGGTCACAGCCGGTGCATCCCTCCGGGCGGATCAGTTCGGGCGGGTGATAGCCCAGCGCATTGAACCCGGCTGAAAACGCCAGCACGCGAGGCGGGCAGAAGGCGATGCAGAAGCCGCAGCCTTTGCACCGCTCCGGCTTGAGCACAATCGTGCCCCGCGGCCGACGCGACCGGGACGTTGCCGCCATCTCGGCGGCACCATCGGGCGGCTTTGTCTCGGCAGGCAAACTCACCCCCCTTTCCGCACGGAGTGCAATACTGGAGCCACGGACTAGGCCGGCTAATCGCTTGCTCCTGCGAGAGTTAGCGGCAGTGACCAGGAACTGCGGTGGGCGGCTGCGCCGTCCGACACACCTGCTGTGGGCCACATTCCGCGATGATGGGCCAACCGGCTCTGGTCAGCCCAGCAGGAATTCAAGGAGAAACCGCGCAGCAGTGGCCAACACGGTGGCCAGCACAAAACTGTACCCAATCGCGACCGCGGTCAGCCGCCGGCCAAGCTCCCGGCTCATGGCCACGATCGTGGCCAGGCAGGGAATGTAGAAGGTCACGAAAATTGTGAAAACCAGGATCTGCGGGGTCGTCATCACGGTGTTCACGGCTGAGGTCCCCAGCGCCTGCATCAGCATCAGGAGCGACAGCTCTTTGCGCAGGATGCCGAAAATCAACGTCGTGCCCACTGCGGACGGCAAGCCGAGTAAACCGGTCAGCGGAGCGAGCGCGGCGTTTAGCCCGCGATCCAGATGCCAGAATTCGGCCAGGCCGAGCACCACGCTGCCGGCAACCAGAATGGGCCAACTGACCATGACGAACTCGCGCAGCCGCAACCAGACCTTCTTGCTCATCACACGCAGCGAGGGCCACTGGTAGCGGGGCACTTCCAGGAGCATACCCGGGCTGACTTCCGGCCACAGCCGCGCGAGCAACCACCCGGAGAGAAACACCACCAGAGCATTGAAGGTGAAGATCCCGAACGCCCATCCGGGGCCCAGGTAGAAAGCCACCAGAGCAAAGATCACCGTCGAGCGCGCCGAACACGGCACCAGGGTGGCCAGGATCGTGGCCAGAAAACGGTCTCGACGCGAGGGCAACACCCGCGTCGCCAGGCAAGCCGGTACGCTGCAGCCGTAGCCCAGCACAATCGGTACGACCGAGGTGCCATGCAGCCCGACCCGATGCAGCATGCCATCGAGAAGATACGCCACCCGAGGCAGGTAGCCGACATCTTCGAGCAGCGCCAACCCAAATAGAAACGGCACCAGGTAGGGCAGCAGAACTGCTGCACCACCCGCGATGCCATCCCAGAAGCTTCGCGCCAGTGTGTAACCCAGGG
>JAIMBE010000162.1 GCA_023511565.1 Bacillota bacterium | reverse complement strand
CTGCGGCTGCAGGTGCGCACCGTCGCGGGACGTCAGCACGACGTGGCCCGCGAACTGCGCCGCCGCATCAAGGCGCGCTTCGAAGGCGAACAGCTTCCACTCGGCCCCGAGCGCAGCGCAAACCTGCCAACGGGCACATTCTGAGGTCCCCAACCGCGCCCCGGAGAAAAACGGTGGGCGAACCCGTCCCGAAGGCCTTTCGGCTTGCTCCGCTGCGCCGCGCAACGGGCCAGCGTCCCGACGGCGCCGAAGCCGGTGACCCATGACCCTGGAAGAGGCGCTCGTTTCGGTCTGGCGGCAGGTGCTCGTCGAAAACGCGAACCTCGTCGAGCTCGAGGGGCGCCGCTATGCCGTCCAGCGCACCCGCCGACTGCGGCTGCGCCAGGTGGACTTCGAATTCGAAGGCCAGCCTTTGCACGGCGTGGAGCAGAATCCCCACAGCAAATCCCGCTGGGCGGAACTGGCGCGCGCGGGCCAGAAAGTGATGCAGTTCACCCGCGGCGGCCACTACATTGGCAACGTGGCCGACGGCACGGTGACTCTCTACGACCGAACAGTCGAAGACGCCTGAGATGCGTTACCGCCTCGGAGGCAACAACCAGGCCATCGCGGCGCCCGCCGCCAACCAGCCGATCAGCAGGTCGACGGAACCCACCAACGGGTACTGCGCCGGAAACCGGTACCAGTTCCAATTCGGACCCATGGATGTCCAGTGCAGCCATCAGCGGAAACGCGTCGGCCAGTCCCACTCGACCGGAAAATCCCAGCGCCGTCACCTGACTCAGCACCACCGTGGCCACCAGTGCCGCTGCAATGTCCAGCAACAGCTCGTTCCCCAGCCGCGCCGGCGAAAGCGTGGCTTCGCCGACCGGGTCGTACACTAGAACCCCAACTGGGCCGGTCCGGTATTTCTCTTCCCAGCGCCGTATCTGTTCTTCAGTGCGTTCTGCACCGCTCATGCCCTCACCCGGGAAGAAGCAGAATCCCGGCGCTGAAAGGTTCTCTTTTATCGCTGCCAGAACTGCGTCCTCATCCGGGATGGTGCTGATTCCGATCTCGCCGAGCCCAAGCACCCTGTGCGACACCGCACCCCAAACAAACAGCACCAGACCGCCCACCACACCCGCCAGGAGAATCCGAGTTGCCATGTCGGCCTCCACGCCGCTTTGTTTTTCTGGGGAAAAATGGCCCGGCGTCCGGCGGAGTCTACACCGACGGGCCGGACTGGAGGGCCCAGAATTGCACTCGGCAAATCTACAGCCAGCGAGCTACCGCAGCGGAGCTAGTTCCGGCTGGAGTAGGCGAGAGCGGCGTGGGCGAGAAGGGCGGCGAGTTTTTCGACGGAATCGAGTTCGACCCACTCTTCGGCGGCATGCGCCCCGCCGCCGGCCGGTCCGATGACCACGGTTTCGATTCCGGCGGCTGCAAACAAGGCAGCATCCATCCAGGGGCCCTGGCCGCACACGGCTGGGCGGCGTCCGAGCACAGTGGCGGCCGCAGTTTCAACGGCGCGCACAATGGCGGCCTCACGGGAGACCTCAAACGGCTCGCGCACGAGCCGCGTGCGCATGCGCGCGCGGAAATTCTTGTCGCGTGCACGCAGCCGCGTCAGGAGAGCACGGATTTCGCGCTGCACCTGCGCCGCCGTTTCGCCCGGGATGGTCCGGCGTTCGATCTTCACCGTGCTGCGGGCCGCATAGGTGCTCAGGCCGGTGCCGCCGGCGAGCAGCGCCGCATGCAGCGAAGGTGGCCCAACGAGCGGGTGCGGCCGGCGCCGACGCAATTGCCGTTCCAGCTTTTCGAGCTCGACCAGAAACCGGCCCATATGCAGGTTGGCATCGATGCCGAGGTCGAACCGACTGCCGTGGGCTGCGCGCCCGAGCGTTTCGACTTCCAACCAGATAAATCCCTTGTGTGCCAGACAGAGCTCAAGGTGCGTCGGCTCGGTAACGATGACACCGTCGGGGCGATAGTGCCGCAGCAGGTCGGCGGTGCCGAGGCTGGCGTATTCTTCGTCGGCCACGGCAGCGATCAGCAGATCGCCGGCAAGTTTCACACCAGCATCGCGCAGCGCTTTCGCCGCTGCCAAACAGGCGGCCAGGCTCCCCTTCATGTCATAGCTGCCGCGTCCGTAGATACGGCCGTTGCGCATCCTGGCTGAGAAGGGTTCGGCCATGCCTTCGACGCCGACCGTGTCGATGTGAGCGTTCAGCATCAGCGACCGTCCGCGGCCCTGTCCGCGGAAAATCCCCACGACGCTTGTGCGGCCAGGTTCCGGTTCGTGCAGGCGAACCTGTGCCCCCAGCGCTTTCAGGCGCGCTGCGATGAAGTGGGCAATTTCGGCTTCGCCCGGTGCACCCGGCACCAAAGAGGGATTCACCGAGTTGATGCGAATCAATCCCGCCAGCGTCTCACGCAGATAGCGACGATCCACCCGGAGCCCCGCAGACACGGCTTCCGGCATCGCCAGGTGGACGCTGCCTCTGCGCACAGAAGTTGTTGTTTTCGGGGAATTATCTCCCGGCGGATGAACAGGCACTCGTGCACCTCGGCAGCCGACCACAGACCGGACGTCACGGGCAATACGGCACAAAGCGAAGCCCTGGGACGGCTGGGCCACTATTCTAGACTGTGGGCGCAGCAAACCTTATACAGAACCGCATCCTGGAGAGCGGACAGGACAAGCACGAGTTCAGCGCCCATCCATTTCGCGAACGGCCGGCCGCTGCGCACCAAACGCCCACTTGTCCGCCTTGGCAGAATCGGCCGGCGGTCTATAGATGTTCAGACAGACCGCTTCGGAGATGGAGTGGGATCGGGTGCTTTTATCCGCAACGCGCTCACCGCCGCCAACAAAGCCGCACGGTTTTTCACCCGGAATCGTGAAAAGATATTGCTCATGTGAAATTTCACGGTTCGTTCAGAAATGCCCAAAAGACGGGCGATTTCGCTGTTGGAATGCCGCCGGAGCAGAAGCCGCAGCACCTGGTCTTCGCGCGCGGTGAGTGCGCGGAGCGGTGCCACCTCGTACCACAGGTTGTTCTGCCGGATGTACTCGCAGAGCATTCGTCGTGGCACCCAGAGTTCCCCCGCGAGCACCGCGGCCAGGGCTTGCGGCAGCTCTTCGCGCCAGCGCCCAGCATCCACGATGCCTTCGACTCCGACCTCGATCCATCGCAGACATTCTTCGGAGTTCTGCTCCGCGAACCGATCCAGAACCAGAAAGCGGCTGCCCGGATATCGCAGGCGCAAGTGGCGGACGAGCTGGCGCGGCGGTTCGCTCGGAACACAGGCGTCCACCACAAAGAGATGGGGCCAGCGCGGCCGAATCTCGAGGGACAGATTGTCCTTCAGTGTGCGACACAGAATTTCGTTCCGGCCTGCGTGTTCCCGCAGGGATTGTACGATGGCCTCCGCCGCGATCGGGTGCGAGCAGAGAACGGTCAGCCCAAAGTCTCGAGAGGTCCGCCCCGTCCACGGACATTTCCAGATCATCGCGCCGTCCACAGGGTGCGTCCCACCGGTTTCTGCAGTTTCGCCTTTCGAGTGCCGCGGTCGATTCGCTTTCTCTTCGCTGTACGCACCCCAGCGACCCAGTGCAGCAATCCTGAACTCAGAAAACCGACCGGAACAGTTGACGCAATCTGGCAGCTATAACCAATATTAACC
The DNA here is from genome assembly GCA_023511565.1 of Bacillota bacterium. Lineage (GTDB taxonomy): Bacteria > Acidobacteriota > Terriglobia > Acidiferrales > UBA7541 > DSGC01. The sequence goes on along the minus strand of JAIMBE010000162.1, from coordinate 1,222 downwards.
AAAGTTACATAGGGCGTCAATGACGCCTCAACACCAAGGGCAGAAAGGAGGACCGATTTGAAACCGTTGCACGCGTACACGGCAGTGCGACTGGCGCTCGGTCTCGTTCTGCTGCTTCTGGGAACAGGAATTTTCCTGAGCAGCCGGACGACGGCGCAATCCGGATCGGGCAACAGCAACCCGCCGCCGTACGACTTCAGTGACAGTTTTTATCTGGAAAACGGGGTCAACCCGTTCTCCCTGCGCGAGCGGGCCTGCAATCCCGATCGCGACCCAACGCACGCGGTGTTCGATCCGCCGGCTCCTTCGCCGGATCGCAACACGTGTCGCATCCTGCAAACCACCGGCGGCTTTGATGCCAGCGGCAATCTGATCTACTACAGCATCATGGCGCCGGTGTTCCCCGAGGACTTCACCAACGATAACGCCGGCCGTCGGGCTCGCGAGGTCGCCAATGCTTTCCGGGCGTTCCTGTTTCCTCGCGATCCGGACCATGACGGTGTCGTGGTTTTGAGTCCAGCGCTTTCCAATCGTCGCCAGGACAACGTCTTCGACACGCGCAACGGGTATTTCTCGAACAACCCGCTGGGTCTCTGGATTCTGGCCTTTGTCGTCTACACGCCAAAGGCCTTCACTCCGGAGGGCCAGAAAATTCTGGCGCCGATCGCGGCCACGAATGGCTTGGACCTAGACGGTACCCCCATCCTTACGTCCGCCTCCCTGATTGACGATCTCGCCCAGAAAGGGATCGTCGAAATCCGCACTCGCCCGCTCGACGGCAGTCAAGGATTCCCTTGGGTGCTTTGACCGGTCATACCCGATCCCCGGTCCGGGGCGATCGCAAAGGATGAACCAGGCGCCGACGTGTTCCTCGAAGATGTAGTGAAACCGGATGGCACCCCGCTGATCCCGGTCATTCGTGAAAACTTCATCTGCTTGCAGGAAACCGGCAATTTCTGTTCCCGGTCAGGCAAAAACTAACACCCTGCAGAAAACAGACTCGAGAACACCCTGGCTTCGTGGCCGGGGTGTTCTGTTTTTCCCACGCGGGCAACACACCTGGCGGGAAGATCGGGCACACGGACAAGGGCAAGGTGACACCCAATGGGGTGGCCGCCCGTGTCCTTTCGCCGGGGGATTCAGGTTGGAGGCGCGGGTGGGATTCGAACCCACGAATGGAGGTTTTGCAGACCTCTCCCTTGGGCCTCTTGGGTACCGCGCC
>JAIMBE010000161.1 GCA_023511565.1 Bacillota bacterium | reverse complement strand
CTAGCTCAGCTGGGAGAGCGCCTCGTTCGCAACGAGGAGGTCGTGGGTTCAAATCCCATGCCGTCCACCAGTTCCCTTCCGCAAGGCAGGAAGTTTTCCTCGTCCACACTGAACGCATCTAAACTTTCGGAAGAATGCGCGGCGGCGCGCGGCCGCCGCCCGACCGGAGGAGGCTCCATGCGCCGCTGGCTGGCCGTGTTCCTCAGCATCGGGCTGGTCAGGCCGGTGTCCGTGGCCCAGGCCTCACCGCAGCAGGCCGCCACACAGGCCCCCGCACTCGCCGAACTGCTCGAAAAGCCTTACCTCTGGCTGTTTGAAAACGCCGCCGAGCTGAATCTGCCCGCGGCCACCCTGCAGGAACACCGTCGGAAGCTCGAGCGCGAGAAACGCCAGGAGCAACAGCAACTCGAGCAGCAGCGCCGGCGACTCGAACAAGAGATCGAACGCGCTCAGCAGGCGTTGCACCAGTTGAATCGCCAGTCGACCGACGCCGAAAGCGAAAAGCGGCGCCACGACCTCCACTGCCACATCCAGGAGCTGCGCCGCCAGGTGGGCGATCTCGAGCTTGCCCTGCGGCAGGGCGTCGACGTGAAGTACGACAACCTGTTCGCCAAACTACGGCTGCTGCAAGAATGGCCGACGGCGCAGCGCCAGTTGCTCTCGCGGATTCAATCGGGACAGGCCTCTGCGCGCAAGTTCGGCGATTTCCGCGATATCGGCTTCCGCAACGGCACCTTCCAGAATCAAGCGGACGATATCGCCCGTGGCCGCGAAGCGATCGAAGAACTCCGCCGCAACGGCATCCTGCCGCCCGAAGTCGAAGACGAGTCAGTGGTCCGGTACGTGCGCACGTTGGCACAGCGACTCGCGCAGAACTCCGATCTCCAGGTGCCGCTGCAGGTCACCGTGCTCAAAAGCGAAGAAATCAATGCCTTTGCTCTTCCCGGTGGCTTCCTGTTCGTGAATACCGGCCTGATCCTTAAGGCGGAAACAGAATCCGAACTCGCCGGCGTCCTAGCACACGAAATCGCGCACGTGGCGGCGCGGCACGGCCACCGCCTGATGAAGCGTGCCACGATCGCCAGCCTGATCTATCAAGCGGCGCAGGTTGCGGCACTGGTGCTCACCGGTGGCGTGGCCTCGATCGGCACCGCCTACGCGCTGCAATACGGCTTCTATGGTCTGGGACTGTTTCTGAGCCTGGAGCTGCTCGGCGTCAGCCGCGACTACGAAATCGAAGCCGACATTCTCGGCACGCAGTACCTGTGGAAAGCCGGCTACAACACGCGCGGCTTCATCAACTTCTTCGATCGGATGACGCTGGAGAAAGGCTACGCCACCGGCCTGAGCTGGTTTCGCACCCACCCGCCGTTCTATGAACGGATGGCGGTCACCTATTCGGAAATCCTGTACCTGCCCCATCCGGAGCAGGCCGCGGACGACACATCCGAATTTCAGCGGATCAAGGGGCAGCTCGCTCAAATTTTGCTTGAAATGGAAAAGAAAGACCGGGATGCGCCCACCCTGCAAAAAGTCTACGAGTGCCGCGACCGTGAGGACCATTCCCACGCCCTGCGCCACCCCTGACAATCCCTGAACACCACTGGGCCCGGAAAATCCAGCCGCACATCCCACCTACCGAGATGCCGCGAACGAATGCTCAAAGCTCAGATACAGAAAGATGCCCCACTCGCCTCGATTCGCGCGGCCCACTTCTACGGGAAACGCAATGCCGGGCACAATCTGCAATCCATTGGCAAAGTTGTGCGCCCAGCGGAAGCCCGGATTGACCGCCACGCTGCGTTCCCACACCGCATCGCCCGGGGCCGCTACGCTTTGCTGGTTCGAAAACAGCAGCTCGAGCAGAGGATTGAAACGGGGGTGCAACCGCCAGATGAAACTCTGGCCCACAAAGTAGCCGTACGTGGCCGCTTCCTCGCCCGCCGGGTTCTTCGCATTCGGAACCACCGAGCCGCCAACATTGAAATGGGTCACCCATCGATCGAACAGAGTGAGGCTCACCGGCAGGTTGAACTCCACGCCGGTGCCACCTGCGCCGCGGCCCCGGCGGGAGTCTCCGGTGGGGAGCAGCAGGCTGATGCGCGGGGCAATCGCCAACGCGCCGCTGCCCTGGCCAACGAGCTGATACCGATAGTTCAGCAGCAGGTCGCCCAACCCCCCGCCGGCGCCGGGTACCGTGTCATAGTCAACCACCGCCAACGTGTAGCTGAGCTGGTGCCGTGGCGCCGGTTGTACTGGCCATTCCTGCGTAAACGTGAATTCCCAGGCCCCGCTGCGACTGCGCTGGAAAGCGTTGATGTGCTGCACGACCCCGTACTCCTGATTGTAGGCCTCCTCGATCAGAAAACTGTTGTCGGCGATGTGCGGATCGGTTGAAGCGGGCGAAGCCACCTGCGCAGTGTGTCTGCCTGATGCAACCGCCGCCGGGTGCCAGTAGATCCGTTCCGGCGCAGCAGTTCCGACTGCAACCTCGAGCCGCGACCAGAACGGGACGATAAAGTCTGCAGCAGAATCGGCACGCTTCAAAGCCGCAGCTGCTGGCCCCCTCCCGGTCCCGTGGGCTGTTGCCTTAGTTTTCCACTCTTCCGGCTCCTGGCTGCTGGCCAGCACGGGCAGTAGAAACGTAGTCAGCACAAACGCGCAGGCTGTCAATACAAAACGGTACACGAACAGCGACAATCCTTTCATGCGTTGTTTCTCCTGGGTGAAGGCATTGCGGTGGCTGGGCACCGCCGCGTTCAGACGATGATCATCAACCCGGTGACATACATCACGACTAGGCCGAGCAGAAAACCTGACACATTGGCAGGTTGCGCGAACACCATGCTGTGTTCGCGTCGCATCTGGGTCATGATTTCCAGCACCACCTGAAATACGGCTCCGGCACCGAGGGCAACAAACAGCACGGCCAGCAGCGGGGACGGCGAAAAGGCGCCCATCGAGGTCCCCAGAATCGTCGGCAGCCCCGCCAGCAGTCCGAGCCAGATGAGATGTCGCCAGCGGCCCGCACCGAATTCACTGCGGGCAATCGGCGCCACAATCGCGATGCCTTCAGTGAGATTGTGGATCATGAAACCGATGATCAACAGGGCTCCGGTGGCCACTTCGCCGAGCGCGTACGCACCGCCGATGGCCAATCCCTCGCCCAGATTGTGAATGCCGATGCCGAACGCCACCAGATACGCAATCGTCAGCGAGATCTCACCACCGCGGGCCTGCTGCCGCGCCTCGATCGCCCGGGACAACGCATACAATCCCAGCAGGCTCAGCGCCACGCCGAGGACGATCACCGCCACTCCCTGGTACGGGCCGGGCAAGTGCTCGGCTTCTCGCAAAGCGTCCGCTAACGCGTCCACACCGATGAAGACCAGCAAACCGATGGTCAGGCTGAGCAGGAATCCGTACGCCCGCTGGCCGAGCTGACGCAAAAACGGCAACCAGAGAATCCCCAGAAACACCGGCAACACACCAACATAGATGCCCAGCATGGCAAACTGCCAGAAGCTGCGCGCACTCCACTGCGGCGTGGCCGTGGCGATCGCCACTTCATGCACGAAGGGAATCCCGTTCGCGCTAAACAGCACAATCTCGTAGGGTTCGCCTTCTGTCCAGGGATACGGGATGACGACCCGCGCTGCACCCATGCGCGGAAGGGTCGGTGACGGCTCGATCGAAAAGTTCCAGCTCGCGCGGCTGAACCACCCCACCTGCACGTGCGCGATCGTCACCGGTTCCGGGCCCACGTTGCGGATGTGCGCGATAATCCGCTCTGGAGTCGCCCCGCTGGCCGGCAGAAACACCACGCGCTCGTACGTGACCGCTTCGATCGGTGCCGGCGCTTCAAACCGCAGCCCGCCCGTCGAATGCCAGAACCAGACGAGCAACATCCCAAGCAACAACACCGGCAGCAGAAAGCTGACCCAGAAGGTGACTCTAGAGTGCATAGCTCAGTTCCCGGCTCCGGCTGTGGAGGGTCCGTGTGTAGCGGGGCGGGCCGCGCGCTCGACTTTCGGTTTCACCTGAAACCAGCCCATCAGGCCCAGCTCCATGTGCTCGGTCACATGACACTGGAACATGTATGGACCGGGGGAATCGTACTGGAATTCCAGGATGGCGCGCTCGGCAATGCCCAGGGTCAGCACATCGGTCAGTTCCTGGGGCTTGAGCGCCGTGCCGGAGCGGATCAGGTGGAACATATTGCCGTGGATGTGAGGGGCCATCGGCTCTTCAAAAATGTTCATCACGTACATGCGCACCTTTTCGCCCACCGAAAGCTGAATTGGATGGTCCGCATACTGGAACGCCTTGCCATTCCACGTGTAGAAATCGGCTTCACCGTCTCGGTCCAGATCAAATGCGCTCATCACCATGGCCAGTTCGCGCATCGGCGGCCGGTCTTCGCGCGGGTCAATGATCATCATCCCGTACAGGCCGTTGTGGATGTGCTGATTGGTGGGCATCGAGTGGCAATGATACGGGAAGACCCCGTAAGGGCGGGCGACAAATTCGTAGGTGAATTCGCCGCCCGGGGGCACCAGCTCGAACACACCATCCATCTCCGCGGGATGAATTCCGTGGAAGTGGATCGTGTGCGGCAAGTTGCCGCGGTTGATCAGCTTGATGCGCATCAGGTCGCCCTCGCGACCGCGCAGCACCGGCCCGGGGACTTTGCCGTTGAACGCCCAGGCCGGCATTTGCACACCGGGGGCTACCTCGTGCACGACGTCCTCGGTAATCACCAGTTCGTACTCGTGCACGCGCCGGTCGCGCGGCGGCGGGGGTGGCGGCGTTGGATCGTAGACCGCTTCGGCCGGCAGTTGTCGAGTGGGGTACGCATACTGATAGGCTTCACTGCCCTTGGTCGGCGGGAGGTGATGACCCGCAGGGTGGTGGAACACTTGTAC
>JAIMBE010000160.1 GCA_023511565.1 Bacillota bacterium | reverse complement strand
GTTCAATGCGAAGTACATCGTGCTGTGGGGCTCGAATATTTCGCAGACGCGCATCCCAGATGCGCACTTCGCCTTCGAGGCACGCTACAACGGTGCCAAGATCGTGGCCATCTCGCCGGACTTCAACTCCTCCTGCATCCATGCCGATCTGTACTGGCAGATCAATCCTGGCACGGACACGGCCCTGGCGCTGGGCGTGGCCAAAATCCTGGTGGACGAGCGCCTGATTGATGAACCATACGTGAAAGAACAGACCGACCTGCCGCTGCTGGTGCTCACGGCCTCAAAACGATTCCTGCGCGAATCGGACGTGCGCGCGGGCGGCAAAGAAGACGTCTTCTACTTCTGGGATACGCGCACGCAGCGGGTGACCGAGGCGCCCGGTTCGATGGGCTCCGCAAAGAAAACGATTCACCTGGGCGAGGCCGACCCGGCACTGGAGGGCCGCTATACGGTCCGGCTGGCCGACGGTGCCGAGGTCGAGGTGACACCCGTCTTCGAGCTGCTGAAGCGTGAACTGGAGGCGTATCCGCTGGACCGAGTGGCCGCGCTGACCGGTCTGCCCGCGCACGAAATTCAAACGTTCGCGCGCGAGTTCGGCACGCGCAAGCCGGCGATGATCATCCACGGCGCGGGAACGAACCACTGGTTCCACAACGACCTGGCGAACCGCGCGATGATCCTGCTGGTCGCGCTGACCGGCAACGTCGGAAAGAACGGCGGCGGTTTCAACCACTACGTCGGGCAGGAGCGCATCTGGCCCGAGCACGGCTTCTTCGCGCTGGCGTTCCCCGAGGGCCGGGCCAAGCAACGGTTCCAGAACACCACGCTGTGGAGCTACGTGCACTCGTCGAACCGCGACCCGCACCGCTACAACGGGAAGCCGATCGAGTGGTACATCGAAGAATCGGTGAAAAAGGGCTGGATGCCGTTGTGGCCGAAGTTGCGGGAAGGGGAAAAGCCCGGGCAGGGGCGCAAGCCGCGTGCGTTCATCATCTGGCGCGCCAATTATCTGAATCAAGCCAAGGGCAACGAGCGGATCGAAGAGTCCCTGTGGCAGGACCTCGACCTGATTGTGGACATCAACTACCGCATGGACACCACCGCACTCTACTCCGACGTTGTACTGCCGGCAGCGAGTTACTACGAAAAGGTGGACCTGAACTCGACCGATTGCCACACTTACATGCACACGTTCGGTCAGGCGCTCGAGCCGCTGTTCGAAAGCAAGACCGACTGGGCCATTTTTCACGCACTGGCCCGGAAGATTGCCGAGGTGGCCCGCCAGCGCGGCCTGCCCCCCTACCGCGACGAGGAGTTCAACTGGGAGCGGGACTTCACCCGACTGGAAGAGCACTGGACCTCCGGCCACACCCTCGTCACCGACGAACAGGCCGCCGACTACATTCTGGCGCATTCGGCCGAAACAAAGGGCATGACCTATCAGAACCTGCAAGCGCAGCCGCGGCGCTTCGTGGCCACCGATCCGGAGGTCTGGAACAGCGACGTCGAACCCGGGGTCGCCTACACGCCGTTCAAGCACCAGGTGGTGAAAAAGAAACCGTGGCGCACCCTGACTGGCCGACAGCAGTTCTACATCGACCATCCGTGGTTCCTGGAGCTGGGCGAGGCGCTGCCTGTACACAAAGAACCGGTCGAAGAAGAGTTCCCGCTCTACTGGAACACGCCGCACGGACGGTGGTCCATCCATTCCACCTGGCGGGACCACCGCGCCATGCTCCGCTTGCAGCGCGGCGTGCCCATCGCGTACCTGCACCCCGACGATGCCCGGCGTCGAGGTCTGCGCGACAACGACTGGATCCGCATCTTCAACTCAACCGGGGAATGTATCTGCCGGTTGCAAATCCTTCCGGGGGAAAAACCCGGGCGCGTTACCATGTATCATGGCTGGGAGAAATTCCTCGGCTTCCAGCAGGGCGGCTGGCAGTCGCTCACCTTCATCAAGATCAAGCCGACGCAACTGATCGGCGGCTACGGCCACGTGAAATTCCGTCTGAACTACTGGGGGCCGACGGGAAACAACCGCGACATCAAAGTCGAAGTGGAAAAATACCGCGGCCCGGTCGCCCGCTACGCGGCACGAGCTGTGCGCACCTCGCGCACAGAATCCGAAGCCGCGGAACGCAAGAAGTAGGAGGCGACGATGTCCAGACACCAGTACGCAATGGTCATGGACCTGAACAAATGCCTCGGCTGCCAGACCTGCACCGTGGCCTGCAAGAAGCTGTGGACCGACCGCGACGGTACCGAGTACATGTACTGGAACAACGTTGAAACCCGGCCCGGACTGGGATACCCGCGGGAGTGGGATCGCAGCGGCGGCGGCTGGAAAGATGGCGAGCTCCAACCCGGCCGGCTGCCCACGCTCGACGACTACGGCGCCCCCTGGGAATTCGACTACGAGCAGCGACTCTATGAAGGCTCGGGCAAACCCGTGATGCCTTCGCCCGACCCGCAGTCGGGTTGCAACTGGGATGAAGACGTCGGCGCGTTGAACGGCAACGACAACTTTTACTTCTACCTGCCTCGCATCTGCAACCACTGCACGTACCCGGCGTGCCTGGCGGCCTGCCCGCGACAGGCCATCTACAAACGCGAAGAAGACGGCATCGTGCTGATCGATCAGGAGCGCTGCCAAGGCTACCGCTACTGCATCGCCGCCTGCCCGTACAAGAAAATCTATTTCAACGAAATTACAGGTAAGTCGGAGAAGTGCATCTTCTGCTATCCGCGACTGGAGAACGGCGAAGTGAACGCCTGCGCCGCGCAGTGTCCGGGCCGGCTGCGCTTTGTCGGGATTCTCGACGATCCCGATTCGCCGGTACACAAGCTCGTGCTTGTCTACCGCGTGGCCTTGCCGTTGTTCCCGGAAAAAGGCACGCAGCCGAACGTTTTCTATGTGCCGCCGTTCAATCCCCCGCGCCGGGGCAACTACGGCAAGAGCATTCTGGAAGACCCGCGATTGCCGCTCGGGTACCTGATCTATCTGTTCGGGCCAGAAGTCAAAGATGTGATCCGTCGGCTCGAAGCCGAATTGGTGCGCGCACAGAACGGCGAGCGGAGCGAAGTGCTGCAATTGCTCATCGGTCGCGACAACGCAACGCGCTACCGCATTCCCGCGCGCGAACAACTGGTGCAAATCCGAACCTAGTCGGGAGCGGGCTATGACCACACCACGGAACCTGTTTCTCGCAGCGATTCTGCTGGGTTCGATGATCCCGGCACGGGCGCAGCAACCGTCCGGTGCCACTGTGCTGCCTCAGCATTTGCGTCTTCGCGTCCCTCCGAGTCCGCAGCCGGCCGAGTTCCTACTCGATCCGGCGGCGCTCGCCTGGCAGCAGGTCACCGCCCAGCGCGTTGCCCTGCACCGCACGCCACCACTCTACGACACCGATCCGCCGGCGTCTCTCGAGATCCCGTTCGTCGACGTCCGCGCGCTGCGTGCCGCCGGCAAACTGTTCGTGCACCTGAGCTGGTCTGATGCCTCGGCGGACCGGGCCGATCTGCCGCACCCACCGGAAACTCCGCCCGAGCAACGCTTCCACAAAGAACAGACTCTTGCACCGGAACGCTTTTTTGATGCGGCCGCGCTCATGTTTCCGAAGAACCCACCCGGCGGGGTGGTGTCGCCTTCGCTGCAGATGGGCGATGCACACGGGCCGGTCACCATTTATTACTGGAACGCGGCGCGCGGTGCGATGCTGATGGAGGCTGCGGGACGCGGCACCACACACCGCACCGGGGGTTCGTTCCCCGCACAAGCGGCCTACCGCTCCGGTGTCTGGCAACTGGTTCTGGAACTCCCCGAGCTGCCACCGGCAACACCGATTGCGTTCGCCATCTGGAACGGCAGCCAGCTCGACCGCGACGGTCGCAAATACTTTTCCATCTGGCACTGGTTGGAATAGAAGCGATGACCGCACCAGCGGATGTCCGGCCGCACAACGTCGCCACCAGGGAAGACGCGCTGGACCTCTACCGTGTGTTCCTCTATCTGTTCGGTTTTCCTTCCCGGGACCGGTTCGATCGAATCTGCCGCCGGGATTTTCCCGAAGCCCTGAAAAACCTCTGGCGCGAGCTGCATGGCCCGGGGGAGTTTCCTCGCCTGCGAACGTTCGAACAATACGCGCAATACGAATCTGCCTACATTGCTCTGTTTGACGTCGGGGTGCCGGCACCGCCCGTGCCGCTGCTCGAATCGGCTTGGCGCAAATCGCAGCCGGCGCAGCAAGTCGTGCTCGACAATGTGAATTTTTACGAAGTGCTCGGCCTGCGCTGCGATCAGTCACACTATCCACCAGACCATTTGCTCACCCAATTGGAGTTTCTGGCCGCCGTGCGCTATGCGCAGGAGTCGGTCGGCGCCGCAGGGAACCGGAATGACCTCGTTACGCTCGAGCGGGATTTCCTCGCACGCCATCTGCTCGTCTGGTTTCCGGCAGCGGCCGAAAAGCTGCGTGCACTCGACCCGCCCGTGTTTCCATCACTCGCTACGTTGCTCGAAGCCTTTCTCCGCTTCCGACTGCAGATGGCCCGGTTCAGATCCAGAACCCGCTGAGCAAAAACACACTTCCCGTTCCGCACGAGGCTCACCAGGAGCATTTTTTGTATTTCCGGCTGGTCTGGGCCCACTCGTGCGACTGGTACCCCTAGCTGGCCACCCCAAAGAGTGGCGCGCCCTAGGGGACGATTTCAGAACTCTCTCATCCGAGGCCGCACGATGAGGAAGCCCATAGATTGGATCGTGCAGATGAGTGTATCCTCGTCGCTCTCGCAGGACACTGAAGATTCAGCGAGAACAGGGGCGTCGAACGCTGTGACTGCTAGACAATTCGTCGAGCTGCTGCTTTGCAACTCGGCCGGTTCTTGTTCTCGCGTATCCCGCTTCCGGCCCATGATGAGCACTGGTACAC
>JAIMBE010000159.1 GCA_023511565.1 Bacillota bacterium | reverse complement strand
TGGATGCCGCCATCGGAGCCGACGATCATGTGATTGGAATCGGCGGGATTGATCCACATGGCGTGGTAGTCGCCGTGAATCCGAGTCACGCGATTGGTGACGAACGTTTTGCCGCCATCTTCCGAGTAATACATCGGCGCGCCCATCACCCAGATGCGCAGGTCGTTGTTCGGGTCTACGACAATCTTGCTGTAGTACATCGGGCGGGGATTCGTGTCGCTCATCTTGCGCCAGCTCAGACCCCGATCTTCGCTGCGGAATACCCCTCCGCGCGCGTGCTCGATGATCGCGTAGACGATCGCAGGATTCCTGCGGTAGATGGCCAGCCCGATGCGGCCGGTCTGCTCGATGGCTTCCTGCGGCAAGTCGGGTTGTGGCCCGCGACGCTGCGGCGCCGGGCCGCCACCCGGCGCCGGCGGGGCCCCGTCGCTGAACTCGGGGTCATAGGGTAAGCCTTTCACCATCCGCGTCCAGGTGACGCCGCCATCGGTCGAACGATACAGTCCCGAGCCAGGCCCACTGCCCGCAAAACCGAACACCGTGCGCCGTCGCTGGTAGGCCGCAGCGTAGAGGAGGTTCGGGCTTTCGGGGTCCATGGCGATGTCCACCACGCCGGTGTCCTCGTTGACAAACAGCACTTGCGTCCAGGTGCGGCCGCCGTCGGTGGTCTTGTAGACTCCGCGCTCCCGGTTCGGCCCCCAGAGCTTGCCCAGCGCGGCCACGTACACGATGTCGGGATTGTGCGGGTGGATCACGATGCGGCCGATGTGGTGGGTCTGCTCCAGACCCATGTGCTGCCACGTTTTGCCGCCGTCTTCGGACTTGTACACGCCGTTGCCCCACGACGAACTCTGCCGGTTGTTCGGCTCGCCGGTACCTACCCAGACGATGGCCGGGTTCGAGGGCGCAACGGCAACGTCGCCGATGGTGGAGACCGGCTGATCGTCAAAGATCGGCTCCCAGGTGATCCCTCCATTGGTCGTCTTCCACACACCACCTGATGCCAACCCGACATAGACAATGTTCGGGTTCGACTCCACCACGGCAAAATCATCCACCCGGCCGCCCATGATCGCCGGACCTATTTCGCGGAACCTCAGGTTCCGGATGGCTTCGGCCGGTGTGGCAGGACCCTGCTGCGCCAGCAGTCCGCTTTGCGCCATCGTGGCCAGGCCCAACGCGGCCACGACGGCCAGAAGCAAAAGTGGAGACCTGTACAGAAATTTCTCTCGGCGGTTCATGGCTCCCTCACAGACCAACCTTACGGGTCGCGGCTTGCCTTGCAAGGCGCAGATGCTAGATTCGTGCACAAAAGAATGCAACCAAAAATCGTTCCCCACACCCGAGCGGAGCCGCCCTTGCACCCTCCGTACCCGAAGGACGTAGAATCATAGCCTGGGATTCCGGCGGCCTGTCAGCCATTGCAAGTGAAAGAAAACCGATTCGCGGAACTGGTCCAAGAGGCGCTGGACAGCCTGCCAGCGCGCTTCCGCACACGACTGCACAACGTGGCTGTGGTGGTGGCCGAACGTCCGTCGCCTGAAGCAGAACGAAACCCCGGCGGCACCGAGCGGGGCAACCTGCTGCTGGGGCTGTTTGAAGGAGTCCCACAAACGGAACGGAGCTTCTTTGAGCTGGAAACGGGTCCAGCGCGCATCGTGCTGTTCCGGAAAAATATCGAAACCTACGCACGGGAAGCGGCCCGCGAGCAAAACCGTCCGCTCGAAGAGGTCATCCGGGAGGAAGTTCGCTTGACCGTGCTGCACGAGCTCGGCCATTACTTCGGCATGAGTGAAGAGCAGCTCGAGGACGTCTGAACGGAGGGGGCCGTTTCAGGCCGACTTTTCCAGCGCCCGGTCCACCAGGTTGATACAGCGTTCGGCGCGGTCGCGCAGCTCGCCTTCCAGTTGCTGCTGCCGCTGGCGCAGGGTGAGCAGCTCATCGGCAAAGGCCAGCGCGGCCAGCACGGCGATGCGTTGTGTATCCACCAGGCCGGTCGCTTCGGCAACAGCGCGCATCTTGGCGTCCACCTGGCGGGCCAGATCGGCAACGTATGCCTCGTCGAGTTCTCCACGAATCTGATACGACTGACCGAAGATCTCCACTCTGGTGATGCTCACCGTGCGCCTCCTCAATGGAGACCCTATTTTGCGTGCGGAACTGTGCACAAAACAAGCCGAAAGCCCGACTATGCGGAATTTTCCGCCTCGCCGGAAGGGCCGCCCATCGCTAGCACAGTGACGTGACAAGGGGCGAATGTCTGTCCCGCAGGAATTCCTGGCAATTTTGTAACTCGATGAAATAAAAAGGGATATTTTTCTCTCGACAGATTGTCAATTCTCTGGCAGGATATGCATCGCCGCAGACGCTACCCGCATCCAAGAAGTTGGCTGCTGAAGCTGTTGTTACGGTTTAGCAGGGTGCTGAAAGGGCGGCAGAGCTGTCCCCAGGCAACCGCACGGGAAAGTCAGGGAAGGTTACAGGAGTGATACGACCCCACCCGCGTTGCTCAGACCCCTGCTAGATTCATGAAATAAAGGACTGATAGGCAATGGCACGACGTTCTACACCTACCGTTGGAGTGCGTTATACCGGCTGGGCAGCCCTGAACCGCGACCCGCAAGATGACCGCGTGGAGTTCATCTGCCCGCACTGTGGCACGCCCGGCACCAAGCCGGCCCGCCGCGCCCGCGCGGAGTACCGCTTCACCGATGGCTTTCTGCAGGATCTGCAGGGCGAGATGAGCGCCTGCCGCGGGTGCCGGCGCGTGCTGCGCATCGTGCCGGTCGTGCTCGTGCACGATCAGGACGAAAAGCGGCGCTTCGAGGCCGTTTTCCTGTCTGCACTGGAAGCTTCGCGCAACTGAGCGAAGCGATTTCCACCACTTCATCCCCGCTGCGCCGGCCACGCCGGGCGCTGCCCGGCGCGCGACAGTTTTCTATTTGCGGGACCGAAGCCGCAGCCGTCGGTACCACTGTGTATAATTCACCTCGCAACGACGTTTGAGCACGAACCGCGACCGATGCTGACAAAACGAACGTTTCTGGCGGGCCTGCTCGGGCTGGCGGCGCTCACCGGCAGCAGAGCTGTCGGACAGGAACCGGTCGAACGCATCCTGGACGCCACCGCCCGGGTGTTCCCCGAAGTGAGCACTGGCGTCACCGCTCTGGCCGTTCGCTCTGCACCGGAGACCAAGGAGTACTATGTACTGCGGGGGCGGGAGCGCGAAGTGCTGGTCTATGACGCCGCAGGCCAGCTCATTCGTCGGATTGCCCTGCGCTTGCCGGAAGGCAGCTCAGACCGTGCCGGACCCGCGCTGCTCTTTGGGGACGACCTGGCCGTGGAGGCCGACGGGCGGTTGTGGGTTGCCGACCGCAACGGCAATGCCCTCCGCGTTTTCTCTCCCGAAGGTGTGCTCGAACGCAGTCTGGCGGTGCCGCAACCGACTTCGCTGGTGCTGCTGCCCGACGGCGAAGTGGCCTACGCCTCGATGCGCTCGGCGAAGCTGATCACCGTGCTCGACCGCAGCGGAGAGCCGGTGCGCGAATTCGGCGAACTGGCCGACGTAGCCACCTCCCAGGCGCTGAACCGCTTCCTGAATATCGGCCGGCTGGCCTCCGATGCCGCACACAACCTGTACTTCTCGTTTTCCTACGTGCCGGAACCCACGGTGCGCAAGTACGACCGCTTCGGCTTTTTGCAGATGGAAATCGAGCTAGCCACCCTGGACATTCAGCCCGCCGCGGCCGCCGCGCGGCGCGAAATTGCGCGGCAGGACGGCCGCGCGGGGATCGAGTGGTGGCCTTCGCCCAACAATCCCATCAACAAGATCATCAGTGCGATCGGTATCGATCCGTACACACAGGACGTGTGGCTGGCGCTGGGAGGCCTGCTGATGCACTTCAACGCCGAAGGGTTGCGGCAGGGCATCTACCGCACCTATACGCCGGAGCGGGTGCGGCTGGAAGCGGTGGCCGTGCTCGTGGAAACCGACCGGCTGCTGCTGGCCGGCGAATCCGGCGGTGTATTCGAATTCCCCCGCCCGGACAAGCGGCGCCGCTGAAGCCTGTTTCAGGCTACGGCGTGTCTTCCTCTCCCTTTTCCGCCCGGTCGGCATCAGAAGGGATGGCTTCTTCCGCAACTTCCTTGCCGACCTTGCGGGTGACTTCTTCGCTGGCGTAGATGCCGGCGGCGGCGACAACGCGGTCATCCTCTTCGAGTCGCAGCAGCCGAACGCCCTGGGCGGAGCGACCCGCTTCGCGGATGTCGTTGGCGCGGACGCGGATGATTTTTCCGTGACTGGTGATGACCATCACGTCGGCTTCTTCGGTGACCTGGAGTGCGGCGACGACCTTGCCGTTGCGCTCGGTCGTCTTCACGTTGATCACGCCTTTGCCGCCGCGTGCGGTGACGCGATACTCGGCCAGCGGGGTGCGCTTGCCGTAGCCTCGCTCGGTGACCGTGAGCATCAGCGAGGTGAGCGATTCCCGGATCTGATCGCTTTCCAGTTTGGTCAGGTCTTCCGTTTGCCGCTTGAATTCCTTGCGGAGGATGCCAAAGTCGGGCTGCACGGTTTCCATGGAGACGACCGAGTCTCCGCTCGCCAGGTCCATGCCGATCACTCCGGCGGCCGTCCGGCCCATCGGGCGCACTTCCGTTTCCCGGAACAGAATCGCCTGTCCGTTCCGGCTGGCCAGGAAAATCATCTGCTTGCCGTCGGTGAGTTTGGCGCCGATCAGTTCGTCGTCTGCGCTCAGATGGATGGCGATGATGCCCGCAGCGCGCGGGTTGCTAAAGTCTGCGAGCGGTGTTTTCTTCACCGTGCCGTTGCGCGTGGCCAGGAAGACATAGCGGCCCTCTTCCTCCAGGTTCCGGGCGGCGACGAAAGCGGTCAGCTTTTCCCCTTCCTGGAAATTCACCAGGCTGTGGATGGCCTTGCCG
>JAIMBE010000015.1 GCA_023511565.1 Bacillota bacterium | reverse complement strand
GGATTGGGCGGTGGTCACCCCGGGGGGTTCCGGTGCGCTCACCCTGGTGGACCTCGGCCGCCGCCATGTCGTTGCCACGGTGGCGGTGGGTTCGGAAGTCCGCGGTGTGGGGATCAATACGGAAACCCAGCGCATCGTGCTCACCAATCCCACCTCGAACGCGCTAATCCTGTTCAGCCTGGCGGATCAGACGGTGCAGAACCTCACATTGGAACAGGGCCACGTGGCCGCCGCCGCCAACCCGCTCAGTGACGTCGCCGTTACCGTGAATCCCAGTACCGATCTGGTCTCGGTCATCAATCTGCGCACACCCGCTTCGCGGCTGGCCACATTGGCTACTGGTACCGATCCGGTCGCGGTGGCTTTGGATCCCACCACGAACCGTGCGGTCGTGGCCAATCAGGCCGACAACAGCGTTTCCATTGTGGATCTCGGCTCGCTCCGCTCGCTCCACCTGATCCAAGTCAGTCCCGCGGTGACCGGGACGTCCAGCACGGATCTGACGCTCAGCGTAACCGGCAACGGTTTTCTGCCCGGTGCCGTGGTTCGTCTGGACGAGGCCCCGCTGACGACTACGTTCGTCAGCGCACGCCGACTCACCGCGACCATCCCTGCCGCCCTGTTGGCCGCCGCGCGGCGTTTCGTCGTGGACGTTCTCAACCCGGGCGGGGAAGTTTCCAACGCCGCTTCGCTGGCTGTGTTGCAGGCGATTGCGGTCGGCGATGCGCCGATGGCAGTGGCCATTGATCCCGAACGCGACCTGGCCATCGTCACCAACAGCGGTTCCAACAATATTTCCGTCGTGGATCTGACCACCGGCACCGTCGTGCAGACTGTGGCCGTCGGCATCAACCCGCAGGGGGTGGCGGTCAGTTCCCGGTTGGGCCGCGCCATTGTCGCCAACCGCGGCAGCAACAGCGCCACCTTTGTCAACTTGGATACCTTCGCCGTCATCGCCGACATCGCGGTTGGTTCCGAACCGACCGGCGTCGCGTTGGATTCGGAAGATGCCGTGGCCGTGGTCACCAACACGGCTTCGAACAGTGTCACGGTGATTGACGCGGCCACCACGGCGACCCTGGGCACCGTCACCGTAGACCAGGGGCCGGTGGCCGTCGCCATTGACACGTCGCGGAATCTGGCCGCCGTCGCCAACGCCACCCAGAACACGCTCAACTTCGTCAGTCTGACGGGTACGCCTTCGTTCACCCAGCGCATCCCGGGCTTTCAGTTGCCCACCGGGGTGGCCTACGACCCCGCCGCCGATCGGTTTGTTGTCACGTCCAGCTTGACGAATAACCTTTCCCTGGTGAATCCGGAAAATGGCCAGTCGCTGCCCGTGCGTGTGGGCATCAATCCGACGGCCGTGGCTTTGAACTATCTGTCCGGCACGTTAATCACCTTCAACCAGGCCAGCCGTACCCTGTCGGTGATCGATCTGCTGGACCGGCGCGTGCGTGCTGTGTTCGGGATGGATGGGTCGACCCGCTACAGTCTGGACATCCACCCGCGCAGGAACATTGCCGTGATCGCTAACGAGGCCCAGGACCGCATCCTGCTGGTTCCGCTGCCGCGCTGAGCGGTCTGCAGCGTTGCCGATTCCCCTGGCCTCGCCGTCGGGCCAACCGTAGTCCCTGGCCATGCATCGCACCCATACGGCAGGGGTTTTTCGATTGACCGGAACGAGGCTGGCTCCCTATAATTCCCAATTCGTGCTTAGCCGAATCTGGTTATCGGAAGACACAAGGAGAGAGGATGAAGCGGCCGATTTCAACCCTGATGGTACTCACCCTTCTGGCTGTGCCCACCCCGTTTGCGCTGGCGCAGCAGCCGGGCGGACAAGCCCCCGCCGGACCACCCCGTGAACGCGCCGCACGCGTGGCGATCCTGAACGTCCGGCAGGCCATCATTTCCAGTGCGGAAGGCAAACAGGCCTCAGCCGAACTGCAGTCACAGTTCGCGGCCCGCCAAACCGAGCTGGAAAACCTGCGCAAGCAACTCCAGGATCTGCAGAATCGCCTCCAGACCGACCGCGTCCTGAGTGACCAGGAACGCACGCGGCTGTCCCGCGAATTCGGTCAGTTGCAGCGGCTGTTCCAGCGTCGCCAGGAAGATTTTCAGGAGGACCTGAATCTGGCTGAAAATGAAGTGGTCGAGCGCATCGGCTCGAAAATGATGGAAGTGATCGATCGGTACGCGCGCGAAAACAATCTTGCGGTCGTGCTGGACGTTTCAGGGCAGGGAAGCGTTGTCTACGCCGATCCCTCCGTGGACATTACCCAGGACATTATCCGACTCTACGACCAGGCCCATCCGGTTTCTGCCTCTCCTCGGCCAGCTCAGCAGCAGCCCGGCCAGACTCGACCGCAGCCGCCGCCGCAGCAACAGCAGCCCGGACAGCGGCCACCACAGCCCTAGCTGGCCTCCCGAGCAATCTGGCCCTCCCGGCAGACCGGGAGGGCTTCTTGTTTTCGCGCCGCTTTGCTATCCTCCTCGGCGAATTTCTTGCGGAGGGACGGCGGCCATGGCTCGATTCTGCCGCAGCGCACTGTTGTGGCTTCTGTTTTCGTTCAGTGGGGTCGGTGCTGCCCAGCAGGCGGCCGACCCTGAACCGGTCGCGACCTTTTCCATTGCTGCCTACGACCCCGCCACCGGCGACGTCGGCGTTGCCGTGCAATCCAAATTCTTTTCCGTAGGGCCGGTCGTGCCTTGGGTGGAATCCGGAGTGGGGGCCATCGCCACGCAGGCCTTCGCCAATGTGACGTACGGCCCACGGGGCCTGGAGTTGCTTCGTCTCGGCCTGTCGCCGGAACAGGTGGTCAAATTGCTCACGGATACGGATGCGCAGCGCGACCGCCGCCAAATCGGCATCGTGGACGTCCGCGGTCGCGCCTTCAGTTACACCGGTCCGCGCTGCTCGCCTTGGGCCGGTGGGCGCAGTGGGCAGGATGCCGCCGGTCGTAGCTATGCGGTGCAGGGGAACATCCTGGCCGGCGAGCAGGTCGTGCTGGCCATGGAGCAGGCCTTTCTTACCGCACCGGGTGAGCTGGCCGACCGTATGCTGGCGGCACTCGCTGCTGGCCAGCAGGCCGGTGGAGATAGCCGGGGACAGCAATCCGCCGCTTTGATCATCATGCGTCCCGGAGCCGGTTACGCCGGTATGAACGACCGCTACGTGGACCTGCGTGTCGAAGATCACCCTCGGCCCATCGAAGAACTCACCCGTCTGTGGGGAATCAAGAAGGCCATGGGCCGCATCGCCGAGGCTCTCCGCGCGCTTCGTGAACAGGACGTGCCGTCGGCCCGGCGCGCCCTCGACCAGGCTTTGCAATTTGCGCCCGACTATCCCGACCTCCATTATGCGTTGGCTCGTTTTCATGCCCAGGTTGGCGAGGCCGAAAAAGCACTGGACTGGCTCGCCCGTGCTGTTCGAGCCAATCCCGCCTTTGCGCGTGCGGCCGCGGCAGACCCTGTTTTCGCACCCCTCCGCGAGCGCCCTGAATTTCAACGCCTGATGGCGCCCTAGAGCAGGGGAGTCGGACCCCGAGGCCGGACCTTCTATCTTTGTCTGGGTCTTCGGTTGAGTCCCAGGAGAGTGCTGAGCGGTCTGGAGCCGGTCTCACCCGGCCTCTCTCCCGACAAGCTGCAGGCTCCTCGAGCCGGCCCGAGCCACTCGGTGCGGCCTTGGGTTGCTCTTGCTCCGATCGAGTCCGACTTGCAGAAATCGCTCATACTGGCTATACTGGTACGGGTTGAAGCTGGTCGAGGTTCCAGTGGGCGCGAGCCCACTTTTTTGTTGCGTCTCTCCGACCCGGTTCGTGGCATAACGGTTTTGCCGAGATGGATCTTGAAAAAATTCGTGCCGCCGCAGAGCGCGTGGCCCGTTCGGAAGGTGTCGAGCTGGTGGACGTCGAGTGGAAGATCGGCCGGCAGCGCTTCCTGCGCGTCTATATTGACAAACCCGGGGGGATCAGCCACCGGGACTGTGAGCTGGTCAGCCAGCAGCTCGGCGTCATTCTCGACGTGGAAGACCTGGTGCCGGGCCCGCAGTACATTCTTGAGGTCAGCTCGCCCGGTCTTGATCGCAAGCTGCGCACCCCGGCCGACTACCAGCGCTTTACTGGTCGGCTGGCCCGCCTGGTGCTGAGCGAGCCGGTCGAAGGAGCCCGTTTTCTGCAGGGTCGTCTGGCCGGCTTAGCCGAAGACGTTGTGCGGGTAGAGGTCGGCGGCCGGATCGTTTCTGTGCCGCTGGCGCAGATTCGCAAAGCCAATCTGGTTGTGGAATTCTAGGGGTAGGCATCGTGACCAATCATCTCTACCAAACGATAGAACAGATCAGCCGGGAAAAACATATCGAACCGGAAGTGATCATCGCCGCCATCGAAGATGCCATGGCCGTTGCGGCCCGCCGGTACTATCGCACCGATGAGGAGTTGCGCTCGAAGTTCAACCCGGAAACCGGTCAGGTGGATATCTACGCCGTGCGTACCGTCGTGGAGCAGGTCACCGATCCCCGACGGGAAATCTCGCTGGAGGAGGCTCGCGCGCTGGACCCCGACGCCGAGATCGGTAAGGAAATCCTCCTCCGCAAGCCGGGCGCTGTGCTCGGCCGCATCGCGGCACAGACCGCCAAACAGGTCATCATGCAGAAGGTGCGCGAGGCCGAACGCGACACGATCTTCAATGAATACCACGGACGCGTCGGTGAGCTGGTCAACGGCATCGTCAAGCGCATCGAAGGGCCGGATGTGATCGTGGACCTCGGCCGCACCGAAGCCCGCATGCCGCGCCGCGAACAGTCCCGACTGGAAACCTACAACCTCGGGGATCGCCTGCGGGTCGTCATCAAAGCGGTGGAACGTGCCTCCAAGGGGCCGCAGGTGATCGTCTCCCGCGCGGATCCCGCCCTGGTGCAGCGCCTGTTCGAAATGGAAGTGCCGGAAATCTACGACGGCACCGTGCAGATCCGCGCCGTCGCCCGCGAAGCCGGCGAACGCACCAAAATCGCCGTGGAGAGCCGCGACAAGGACGTCGACCCGGTGGGCGCTTGTGTGGGTATGAAAGGCATGCGCGTGCAATCCATCATTCGCGAACTGCGGGGCGAGAAAATTGACATCATCCCCTATTCGGAAGACACGATCGCCTTTGCCCAGAAAGCCCTTTCCCCGGCCAAGGTGACCCGTGTCCAGATCGTGGACCCGGTCGAAAAGCGGCTGGAAGTCATCGTTGAAGATACCCAGCTCTCGCTGGCCATCGGCAAAAAGGGACAGAACGTTCGCCTGGGCAGCAAGCTGATTGGCTGGAACATTGATATCAAGAGCGAGGAAGAAAAGCGTCGTGAGATCGAAGCGCAGATGGCTGCGCTCACTGCGCCCACGACCCCGCTCGAAGAATTGAAGGGCCTCGGGCCGAAAACCCTGGAAAAACTGGCGCAGCACGGCATCAGCTCCATCGAGCAGCTGGCGGAAATGACCCCCGAGCAACTCATGGAGATCCCGGGCATCGGCGAAAAAATGGTCGAAAAGATCCGCCTCGCCGTCGCGGCGCACTTCGAATCCCTTGAAGCCGAACCGCAGCCTGTTGAGCCTGCCGCCGAAGCCTCTGCTGACCCTGAGGCGTCCTTGCTGGAATCCCCGGAGGCGGAAGCGCAGACTTCTGCCGCCAGCGCTGTGGTCGATGCGGACGCGACCCTGCCGACCAATGCGCAAGGTCCTGCCTCAGACGAACCCTCTGAGGACAACGTGGAGGAGCAGGAAGGCTAGAGCCCATGTCGGAATCCGGACACATTCGGATCAACGAGCTGGCCCGCGAACTCGAAGTCAAGGCCAAAGTGATCCTCGAGTATCTGCCGAAGATCGGGGTCACGGAAAACAAGACCCACTCCAGCTCGATCAGCGCCGAAATCGCCGACAAGGTGCGCCAGCATTTCCGCCAACTGGCTGAGGCGGAACCCGTTGAAGTTCAGGCTGCCGAAACTCAGGCCCCAGTCCGAAAAGCCCCTGAAGAAGCTGCTGCAAACGCCGCCCGGGTTCCGCCGGCACCGCCGGCCGAGCCCACGGTTGTGACTCCGCCGCGGCCCCCGGCCCCGACCCCAGCCGTTCGACCCACGCCCGCGGCTGCGCCGACCGCTCCTACAGCACCGCAAGCCGCTCGACCGGCTGCGACATCGGTGCCCGCACCCAAGCCCGCGACACCGGCGCCCGCGGCTCAGCCGCAGCGCCCGGCGCCCCCGACCGGCAAAACGCTCCGCACCGCACCTCGACCAGTGGGAGCCGGCCCGGTTTCCACTCCGCAGGTGCAGCGTCCGCCGTTGAAATCACCGGCTCCCACGCGTCCGGCACCGAGATCGACTGCGGCTCCTGCGCAGCCGGTGCCGACTGCGGCGCCCCCGGCGGCTCCCGTTACGGAAAGGATTCCGCCGAAGGCTGAACCGGGTAAACCGATTTACGCACGGAAACCCACGCGGACCCGCCCGCTGATCGAAAAGCGCTTTGCCGAAGGCGAACGCAAGCTCCACCCCGTTCGGGCTCGGCCGGGCGTGGTGGAGCGCCGGGGGGCACGGGCCGTGGCACCACCGGCGCCGGTCGTGCGCGAGCCACGCGAGATTACGATCACAGAAGGCATCACGGTTCGCGAGCTCGCCGAAAAACTCGATGTACGCGCCAAAGATCTGTTGAAGACCCTGCTCGATAAAGGCATCTTTGCCAGCATCAATCAGGCGCTCGACATCGAAACGGCAACTTCGCTGGCCCAGGCCTTCAACGGCATCGTGAAAGTGGTCTCCTTCGAGGAGGAAGTGGCCCAGGAGGTGGTCCGCGAGGAAAAGCCGGAATCCTTGCAGCCGCGGGCCCCCGTCGTAACCGTCATGGGCCACGTGGATCATGGCAAGACCAGCCTGCTGGATGCCATTCGCCAGACAAACGTCGCCGAGGGCGAGGCCGGGGGGATCACCCAGCACATCGGCGCCTCACAGGTGGAGGTCAACGGCCGCAAGGTCGTTTTCATTGACACACCCGGTCACGAAGCGTTCACCCGCATGCGCGCCCGCGGTGCTCGGGTCACCGATGTCGTTGTCCTTGTCGTGGCCGCTGATGACGGCGTCAAACCGCAAACCCTGGAAGCCATTGACCATGCCCGCGCGGCCGGTGTGCCTATCCTCGTGGCCATCAACAAAGTGGACAAGCCCGACGCCCAGCCCGAGCGGGTCAAGCGTCAGCTGGCCGACCTGGGGCTGGTTCCCGAAGAATGGGGCGGCGATACGGTCGTGGTGGAAGTTTCCGCCAAACTGAAGAAGAACCTCGACCGCCTGCTGGAGATGATTCTGCTCGTCGGCGACCTTCGTGAGCTGAAAGCGAATCCGAACGCCCCGGCCACGGGCACGGTGCTCGAGTCTCGCATTGACAGAGGCCGCGGGCCGGTCGCCACCGTCCTGGTTCAGAACGGCACTTTGCGTGTGGGCGATGCCTTTCTCTGTGGTGCTGTCTACGGCAAAGTTCGTGCCATGCTCGACGATCGTGGCCACAGCCTGAAGGAGGCCGGCCCCTCCACACCAGTCGAAGTCCTCGGCCTGCAGGGTTTGCCCGAAGCCGGCGATCAGTTCCAAGTGGCCGAGGAAACGCGTGCACGCCAGATTGTCGAATACCGCCAGGCCAAGCGCCGCGAAGCCTCGCTGGCCCGCACCGCGGGCCCGCGAATCACACTCGACCAGTTGCACGAACAGCTCAAGGCCGGCGAGGTCAAGGAACTCCCGCTGGTGGTCAAGGCTGACGTGCAAGGTTCGGTCGAAGTGCTCAGCGAGATGCTGCCCAGGCTCTCGACCGATCAGGTGAAAATCAAAATTGTCCATGCGGGGGTCGGCGCGGTTGCCGAAACGGACGTGCTGCTGGCGTCTGCTTCGAATGCCATCATCATCGCGTTCAATGTTCGTCCGGATCGCAAGGCCGCCGAACTCGCCCAGCGGGAAAACGTGGACATTCGCACCCACTCGGTCATCTACGAGGTGGCCGACGAAATCAAAAAGGCCATGGCGGGCTTGCTCGAACCGGTCCTGCGCGAAACCTATCTCGGCCGCGCCGAGGTTCGCGAAACCTTCCGCATCAAGGGGGTGGGTACGGTGGCCGGCTGCTACGTGCAGGATGGTGTTGTCCGCCGGGACGCCGAAGTCCGCCTGCTGCGCGACGGTGCCGTCGTCTACACCGGTCGTCCGGGTTCGCTGAAGCGCTTCAAAAACGATGTCAACGAAGTCCGTGCCGGC
Organism: Bacillota bacterium; assembly: GCA_023511565.1. Taxonomy (GTDB): domain Bacteria; phylum Acidobacteriota; class Terriglobia; order Acidiferrales; family UBA7541; genus DSGC01. The sequence goes on along the minus strand of JAIMBE010000015.1, from coordinate 21,565 downwards.
TTTGAATGTGGCATCGCCATCGCCAATTTCAACGATGTCAAGATCGGCGATCTTCTGGAATTCTTCCGCGTCGAACGGCTTGCGGCGCCGGAAGTGACGGCCTAGCTCTGGGTCGTCTCCGCACGTGTGCGCCGCTCGGAGGGTGCATGCCGGTTGGTCTGGTGACCCTGGAAATCCATTTGTCCAACGCCCATTCGCTGAAGGACAAGCGGCAGATCCTTCGCAGTTTGAAGGACCGCCTGCGCGGGCAGTTCAACGTGGCCGTCGCCGAACTCGATCATCAGGAACTGTGGCAGCGCGCCGTGGTTGGAGTCGTTTCCCTTTCCAGCGATGCCCACCACCTCGAGCAGTCCCTGCGCGCCGTGATCCTGGAGTCTGAGCGCCTGCTCGGCCGCGACCTGGTGGGCCACGAAATGGAATTCTTCTGAGCGAAGACCGCCATGCTTGCCTCCGGACATCGCCACGAGCGCATCGCCGAAGAAATCCGCCACGAGATCAGTGCCATGCTCTGCGGGGAACTGAAAGACCCACGGCTGGCCACCCTGGTCACCGTCACCGAAGTCCGCGTCTCGCCGGACCTCAAGCACGCTCGCATCTACGTCAGCGTGCTGGGCACGGACGCCGAACAGGCCGCCGCGTTTCGCGCCCTGGCTTCGGCCACCGGCTTCATCCGTCGCGAGCTTTCCACTCGCCTGCGGCTGCGCCGTTCCCCGGATCTGCACTTCGTGCACGACCGCGCCGCCCAGTACGGCCAGCACCTGGAGGAACTGCTGCGCCAAGTGCGGAAACCCAGCGAGAGTTGAGACACCGCGTCCATGCCGCGCAAACCGGAACCACCGCCCTTCGACGGGGCCCTGGTCCTTCACAAACCCGCCGGCAAAACCTCGCATGACGTGGTCGAGGCCGTTCGCCGCCTGCTCGGTTTCCGTCGGATGGGCCACCTGGGCACGCTCGACCCACTGGCCACCGGAGTGCTCCCGCTGTTGCTGGGCCGCGCCACACGCCTGGCCCAGTTTTACGCCGGACGCCACAAACGCTACGAGTGCACCATTCGCTTCGGTTTTGCCACCGATACCTACGACGCCGATGGCCAACCCGTCGGGCCGGATCTCCAGCCCACGCTCGATCGCCAGCAGATCGAAGCTCTCGCGGCTCGGTTCGTCGGTCGGATCTCGCAGGTTCCCCCGGCGTTCTCCGCCAAGAAGATTCGCGGCCGACCCGCCCATGAGCTGGCCCGCAAGAAACGACCTGTGGCGTTGAAGCCGATCGAGGTGGAGGTGTACGAATTCCGTGTGCTCGACGTGCAGGGTTGTCGCGTCCGCGTGGCGATCCAGTGTGCGGCGGGCACCTACATCCGCTCGCTGGCCCACGAACTCGGCCAGCTCCAAGGCTCCGGTGCCCACCTGGCGGAAATCGTTCGCACCGCGGTTGGCGAATTCACCTTGGACCAGGCCATCCCGCTCGAAGAACTCGCACACTACGCTCGTTCCGGCCGCCTGACCGAAGTTGTCATTCCGCTCGAACATCTGCTGCCCGAACTGCCTCGCATCACCGTCTTGCCCATCATCGAACGCCGTATCCGCCACGGCACCCGTTTCGATGTGCTGCCCGCGCAGATTCAGCCCGGCCAGGACCTGGCCGCACTGGGTGTCCCGGCGCCACTTGCGGCCAGCGTTCCCCGGCCGAATCGCCTCCGGGTGTTCAATCAGCAGGGCAGGTTGATCGCGATTGCGCAGGCAATCGTCCCGCGCACCTATCAGCCCATCGTTGTGCTGAACGCCGCACCCTAGAAGATCCGGGACAGGCGTGCGCTCGCTCTGCGTCGGCCCGATCCCCGGAGGGAGGCTTTGCCGGCGGGGACCGGTGCCGTTCTTTCCGCAGAACGAACCTGGAGCACAACACCGATGCGGTGCCCAGGCGGGCTGAACCCTCTAGGCGCACGGGCCTTCAGCTTCGTGCCGGTTTCGCGGTTCCGACTCTCGAGCACGCAGCAGTGCGTGCCAGTTTGGTTGGAGGGGGAACTCATTGCGACCGCGCCGGAGTGGCCAGTTCGGCTTCGCGACCTGCGTACAGGCTGCGGCCCGTGCGCGGCGCCAGGCGCAGTGCCCGTGGCGTAATCACCAGCAGCAGTTCATCGTCGCGCGTTCGGTTTTCGCGGCTCCCCGTCAAGGCTCCCGCACCGGGCACCCGTGCCAGACCCGGCCAACCCCGGATCCCCAGTCGTTCCTCCTGCTGGAGGATTCCGGCGATGACCGATGATTCGTCCTGGCGCAGCCGCACTGTCTGCTGAACCGTCCGATTGCTGATCACCGGGATTCCGTTCAGTTCCACACCGGTCAGACTGCGGATTTCGATCTCCAGTTGCAGGGTGACTTCGCCATGGCTGTGCATTCGCGGCGTTGCGCGCACCCGCAATCCCAGGTCTTCGAACTGAAACGCCGGGAAGGGGGCCTGCAGTTGCGGCCCCAGCAGCGGGAGCAGGCTCGGGTTGACCAGTGCCGGCGTCAGTCGGCCGATGGTCACCGGGAAGCGCTCCCCCAAAAAGAAGGTCGTCGGCTGTCCATCCTGAGCCCGCAGGAGCAGTCGCCGCGAGCGGCGCAGAACATTGAAGTTTTCGGAAAACTCGGCAGCCGCCTGCGGCAGGGTGGCCAGAAAAACGGAGCGTCCTCCTCCGAACAGAACCAGTGGTGGAATCAGGGCCAGCGTTCCGAGTTGGCCGGAACCGATCAGTTCGGCAATCTGCTCCGGAGTGAGTCCGGAAAGTGCCGATTGACCGAACAGCCGCTGCAGGACCCGCAGCAAACCTTCCAGCGACTGCTGCGCTTCGGTGATGTCGTCCGGTCGCAGGGTGATCAACTGGTTGCTCGTCGGCGGCGTGATGCCCAGCTGTCGCAGCGCCGAACGGTTCAGCTCCACCACGTGCACTTCCAGCATCAGCTCGCCCTGCGCCTGTTCCAGGTCTTGCAGGAGCGCTTCGGCCAGTGCCACTGCTTCCGGATGCCCGCGCAAAAGCAAGGCATGCGTGCGATTGTCCGCCTGGACCTGAGTGATGCCGACGATCTCGCTGACCACCCGCACCGCTTCGGTGGCGCTTTCCGGTGTAATCAGGTTTGGCAGAAACAGCCGGCGTTCCACTCTCGGCGCAGATTCCTGCCGCTTCTGGGGTGTGTCGGGCAGGATGTGGATGAGCCGCCGGTCCAGGGCCACCCACCAGGTCTTGGTCTGCTGACCGAGCAGTCGCAGTGCGGTGGTAAAGTCCACGTTTTCGGCCCGGAAGCGGATCGTCTGTGCCGTCAGCTCCGAATCGAAAGAGACCGTGACGCCAAAGGCACGCCCGACTTCTTCGTACGCCCCACGCACATCTCCGCTGTAGTGGAACGAGCGTGTGCCGGCGGCCGCTTCGACCTGTACAGGTTGGCTGCGTGCCGGTGGTTGCTGGCGGACGGGCGACTGGGGCGGAATCTGTTCGAGCCGCTCCCGGGCAATCGGTTCCGTCGGATCCAAGGCGAGCGCGGCGAGCAGTTCGGACCGTGCCTGCCGGAATTCTCTTGCCAGGGCGAATCGGTCAGCGCGTTCCAGGTGTTGCTGCAGCAGGGCAAACCGGGCTCGCTCCCGGCCGTACAGGTAGCCAGGTTCGCTTGGCAACAGCCGCCAGGCCTCGGCATAGTGCACAAAGGCCTGCTTCCAGTCGCCGCGCTGCTCGGCTGCCCATGCTCGTTCGTGCGCGGCACGAGCCTGCTGCGGTTGCCGAGGCAGCCAGTGCGGCGGCACCGGCATTGCCATTTCGGTCTGTTGGGCGGGTAGCGGCACAGTTGCCACCAGCAGGTAGGCGGCAAGCACAAGTCTCCCCATGCGCGAGCCCTGGAACATCCTTGATGGTCATTCTATCGCGCGCCAGGGCCCTGCGTGCAGAATTTTCTGCTCGCCGCGAATGCTCTCCTACCTGCCGATCCAGCCGCCTCTGCTATGATGGTTTCGCAATGCCGGCACCGCTGGATCTGAGAAAAAAACCCGTTCGAGTTCAGGTCCATGTCACGTCCGGGGCTGGTGTGGACGTTCAGTGGTCTGACGGCCATGCCAGCCACTACGACTTTGTCTACCTCCGCGAACATTGCCCCTGTGCCGGCTGTGCCGACGAGCGCGCCCGAAAAGCCGCGGCCACGCCCGGGCCGAGCCCTGCCGCTCCCAACCCGCTCCCGATCTTCAGGCCGCGACCGACGGCGCGCGCTGCCGCGCCGGTCGGCAACTATGCCATCCAGATCACCTTTACCGACGGGCACTCCACCGGCATCTACAGCTTCGACTATCTGCGCGAAATCTGCCCGTGTCCGGATTGTGAAAAGGCCTTTCGCTCCCACCGCCCGTAGGAGGCTCGGACACCGTGCCGGACGGCTGAAATGGCTGCGACCGGCGGCCGGGGTGTTTCCTGTGTGCTGTTTCGTGTCGCGTTCTGCCGCCAGTGCGTGGCCACCCGTCTAGACCCCGGCCGGCTTCAGCTCTGCGGTGCAGAAGGCGCAGCGGGTTGCCCGCGCGGAAACTGTGGAGTAGCAGAACGGGCAGTCGCGTGTGGCAGGCACCGTTGCCGCTTCCTGTTTGCGTCGCAGCCGACTCACCTGCCGCACCAGCACGAACACTGCCAGCGCCACGAGCAGAAAATCCAGCACCGTGTTCACAAACACCCCGTTAGTTCACCGTCACCGCACCGGCGGCCCGCGCCTGGGCCAGCGTCGCGAAGTCACCGCCGGAAAGCGTTACGAAAAGATTGCTGAAGTCAGCTTGGCCCAGCAGCAGCCCGATGGGTGGCATCAGTACGTCATTGACCAGCGAGCTGACAATTTTCCCGAACGCTGTCCCCAGAATGATCCCCACAGCCATGTCCAATACGTTTCCTCGCAGTGCGAATTCCTTGAACTCTTTGAGCATCGGGTTCCTCCCTTCTCTCCGCGGGCCGGGAATCGCAGTTCCGGCAGCCCAGGCTGCGGCGTTTACCCTTGCCGCATCACCAGCGCTGCGCCCAAGATGCCCCGTGCGATGAGGATTGCGCCGGCCGTTGCCAGCAGGGGTGCCACCAGCGCTTCCGGAACGGCGCTGAGCGCCAGCATCATCCCACCCACCAGCAGCAGTGAGCTGCCGCGCAGTCGGTGCTGCCAGTGCGTTGCGGAGCGGCTCGCCAGCAGCCAGGCGCGGACGCCACGGTAAACCACCAGCACCGCCACGGCCAGCCAGAGCAGCGAGCGCGGATTCAGTTGTGCCCGCCCGCTCACCGCCAGCCACACCAGCAGCAGCCCGAGCAGCGCCAACAGGACTTCCGTCACGAGCTGGAAGATCCGGGCAGGATTGGGCATGATCCAAATCTAGCCTATCACGACTGGCCAGCGGCGGAGCGATGCGCGGCGCACCCCGCGGATTTTCCCTGACGGGCGCCGGGTGTTAGAATACGGTGCCTTTTGACGAGGAACGCCGGTTCTCTGACTGGCCGCAGGTATGGGAAACGACGCACGCAAAATCATCATCATCGGTAGTGGTTGCGCCGGCTTGACTGCAGCCATCTATGCGGCCCGCGCGAACCTCGCACCCTTGGTGGTGGATGGCTACGAGCCGGGCGGCCAGTTGACGCTGACAACGATGGTCGAAAATTTCCCCGGCTTCCCGGAGGGGATTCTCGGCCCCGAGTTGACGGAACGCATGCGTCGCCAGGCGGAGCGCTTCGGGGCGGAATTTCATCCCGGTTCGGTCACCGCAGTTGACCTCCGCCATCGTCCCTTCACAGTCGAAGTCGGACCACGGGCCTTCCGCTGTCAGTCGTTGATCATTGCTTCGGGTGCCTCGGCGCGCCTGCTCGGCCTGCCCAATGAACGCCGGCTGATGGGCCACGGTGTTTCCACCTGCGCCACCTGCGACGGCTATTTCTTCCGCGATCGGCAGGTCGTGGTCGTGGGCGGCGGCGATACCGCCATGGAAGAGGCCATCTTCCTGACCCGGTTCGCACGCCAGGTGACGGTGGTCCATCGCCGCAACGAGTTTCGGGCTTCGAAAATCATGCTCGAGCGCGCCCGGAAAAACGAAAAAATTCGCTTCGTCACTCCGGCCGTGGTCGTGGATGTGCTTGACGCGGAAAAAGGCGTCGTCGAACGGGTCCGCATCCGCAACGTGGCCACTGGTGAGGAATCCTGGCTGGCGGCCGACGGGCTGTTCGTCGCCATCGGCCACGAACCGAACACAAAAATCTTTCAGGGACAGCTTGAAATGGACCCCGCCGGCTACATCATCACCCGCAACGGCACGCGCACAAGCGTTCCGGGCGTCTTTGCCGCCGGCGATGTGCAGGATACCCGCTACCGTCAGGCTGTCACCGCTGCCGGCAGCGGCTGCATGGCCGCCATAGACGCAGAAAAATTTTTAGAGGAACACCACGATTCGTGAACGACCCGACTCTTTCGGAACCCGCTGACCCGCGCCAGCCTGTTTCGCCCCGCCCGTGGTGGTAGCCATGCTGCGCACGCTGTTGTTGCAGCTCTCGCAGAGCCGTGCGCTGGCGGCCTGGTGGACCCGCAACCGGTTCGCGCGCCGCATGTCCCGCCGTTTCATCGCCGGGGAGACCCTCGAGGAAGCCTGTGCGGCTGCGCGCGCCTGCAATCGGATGGGCCTGTCGGCCACGCTGGATCACCTCGGCGAAAACGTCACCCAAACCGAGCAGGCCCGCCGCGCCCAGCAAACCTATCTGCGGATCCTCGACTGCATCGAGCAGCAGCGACTCCAGGCCCACGTCTCCCTCAAGCTCACCCAGCTCGGGCTGGACCTGGACATGGAGTTCTGCGCCCGCCTGCTGGAGCCCATCGTGCGCCGCGCTGAAGCCTGTGGCAGCTTCGTGCGGATTGACATGGAAAGCTCCGCCTATACCGACCGCACTTTGCAGCTCTGCAAACGGATGCGCGCCCTCAGCCCAGCGGTCGGTGCCGTCATCCAATCGTATCTTTACCGCAGCGAACGGGATGTCGGCGAGCTCATCGCGCTCGGCTGTCGCATCCGTCTCTGCAAAGGCGCCTACAAGGAGCCCCCGCAGATTGCCTTCCCGCGCAAGGCCGATGTCGACGCGAACTTCATTCGCCTAATGCAGATGCTGCTCTCCAGCAATCTCTACCACGCCATCGCCACTCACGACCCCCGCATGATTCAGGCCACCAAAGAGTTTGCACGCCTCCGCGGCCTCAGCCCCGACCGCTTCGAATTCCAGATGCTGTACGGCATCCGTTCGGACCTGCAGCAGCAGCTTGTCCGCGAAGGGTACCGCGTGCGCATCTATATCCCCTTTGGCCCTGACTGGTTCCCTTATTTCATGCGCCGGCTCGCTGAGCGTCCTGCGAATCTGTTCTTCCTGCTCCGGAACCTGTTCCGTCGTTGAAGCGTTCCCCTCTGCGACGCATGGTTCCCTGAGGATTCCGCACACCCCGTTGCTTCGGCCTCGTCGAGCCGGTGATCGGATGGAACGGCCTGCGCGGGCAGCCGTTCTGTGCTGGCTCGGCCGCGACACACGCACTCAGGCTCGCGCCTGGCTGTGGCGTACCGTCTAGCCCAGCGTCTGCCCGGGCTGCAGCGCATGAATCTCCAATCCGGCAATATCTCGTGTCAGCTCCTGCAGGGCCGCTGGAGTCCCGGTCAGAGGAGGGAAGGTGCCATAGTGCATGGGGATCACTTGTCGTGCGCCGAGCAGGCGGATCGCCAGCGCCGCCTCCCGTGGGCCCATCGTGAATAAATCGCCGATCGGCAGGCAAACCACATCCGGCTTGTAGAGCTCGCCGATCAGTTTCATGTCGCCAAACACTGCGGTGTCGCCGGCGTGGTACAACGTCAGCCCGCCCGGCAGTCGCACAACATATCCGCAGGCCTCGCCGCCATAGACAATTTTCCCTTCGTCCAAAATGCCGCAGGAATGCACGGCATGGACCATTGTGACTTCACATTCCCCCACCGTTTGTGTGCCCCCTTTGTTCATGGCCAGCGTGTGGCCCACGCCCTTGGATTCCAGCCAGGCGCAGGTCTCGTAGATGGCCACCACCTGCGGCTTGTGCTCGCGGGCCAGGGCCACCGCATCCGCGATGTGGTCGAAATGCCCGTGGGTAATCAGCAGGAGGTCAATCCGGGCTGGTTTCTTTTCGGCTTCCGGGCAGGCCGGATTGCCCATCACCCAGGGGTCGATCAACAGCACCTTGCCGGAAGCAGTGGTGATCCGGAACGTCGCGTGTCCGAGCCAGGTAATCCGATTTCCGCGTAGATTCAGCATCTCAGCCTCCGATTCCCCCACGCTAGTTTTTGCTGCCGTTGGCACTGTCGTCAAGAAGGGGCTCACTGACCCTCTTGGCTCGCCATCGCATCCAGGGGTTGTCGTCGCGCCGCTTTGGTGTTATAAACGGGTTGAAGCGCGCCGCGCGAGGTAGTCGTGAGGAAGGCATAGTCTGACCAAGGAGAAGCGACGATGGCGTACGTGATTGCAGAGCCTTGCATTGGGACGAAGGATACCGCGTGTGTCGATGTCTGCCCAGTGGATTGCATCCACCCGCGGAAAGACGAGCCGGAATTCGAAAAGGAGCCGCAGCTTTATATCGATCCCGACACCTGCATTGATTGCGGCGCCTGTGTGCCTGTGTGTCCGGTGACCGCCATCTTTGCCTTGGAAGATTTGCCTGAAAAGTGGGCCAATTTCGCCCAGATCAACGCCGAATGGTACAAGAGCCGGGCTGCGGCAGGATAGACCGCCCACCACACCACGCTTCGGCGGCGTTCCCGTTTGCGGGAACGCCGCTTTTGTTTTGGGCAACGGCGGCGCAGCAGTGCGCCTCTCCCTTTTGCGCTGCGGGACAGGGCCGATCGTGGCCGGACATTCGAGGGCCGGAAGCCGGCAGGTTCGGTCGCGTGAGCGCACCTTCCAGCGAACACAGAAACGGGCGGAAAAGGAACTGCGCAGGGCCTGTTTTCTTTGCCCACTAGATTTCGTAGAGTCGGTAGTGGCTCTGGTTGACCATGCCGGCCAGCGTTCGTTTGCGGACCTCGTCGAAGCTGGTTTGGAACAGAATCTTCTCGACGGCGCCCTGCACATCCTGCCAGAGCTGCTTCAGCCCGCACGAATTGCTCTCCGGACAACTGTAGTGCTCGCGCAGACTCACCTCGATGCAGCTGGCCTGCGAAAATTTTCCGTCGACCGCCTTCAGCACGTCCCCCACAAAGATTTGATCCGGCGACCGGCTCAGCAGATATCCACCGCGTGCACCGCGTCGGCTCTCGAGGAATCCTGCTCGCTTCAGGGTCAGCAGAATATGCTCCAGGTACTTGACAGGGATGCTGTGGCTTTCCGCGATCTCGTGGATCGTAGCCATCTGCGGATACTTCAGGCTCAGGTACAAGACCGCCTTGGCGGCATACTCTCCTTTGGCACTGATGCGCATGGTGCAATCTCGACTGGGTACCCCTAGAGTTCCACAGCTCCGTGCCCCTGTCAATCCTCTCCGGCCGGCGTTGGCTTCATTCCCGGTGCCGTTTGGTTCGTATTTGCATCTATACTAATTGGGCGTGAAAACCCACACCATGAATTCTGCGCAGAGCGTCGTTTTGCTTTCCTGTGCGACCAGTGTGCCTCCGCGCCGCTTCACGCAGCAGCAGGCGCTCGAACTGGCCGGCTACACCAGCCCGCGCATCCGCGAAATCTTTTACAACTCCGGGATCGAATGGCGCCATTTCTGGCTCGACCCGGAAAACTTCACACCCGACGAAACACCCGACGAACTCCATCGTCGGTACCGCGACGGGGCTCTGCACCTGGCGTGCCAGGCAGCCACCGACTGCCTGCGGGCCGCTGGCTTGCAGCCGGCCGACGTGGATTGTCTGCTGGTGGCTTCCTGCACGGGATATCTCTGCCCTGATCTGTCCACCCGCCTGGCTGGCCACCTGCCGATGCGCAGCGATGTACAGCGGGGCGCCCTGCTCGGACATGGGTGCGCGGGAGCCCTGCCGTTGCTGCAGCGCGCAGCCGATTTCGCACGAGCCCATCCGGGCCGGCGCGCGCTGGCCATCGCCGTGGAAGTTTGTTCGGCTGCCTACTACCTCGACCACACGCTCGAAACGATGATCGGCAATGCCATTTGTGCCGATGGAGCTGCCGCCGTGCTGTTGTCTGCCGCCGACCGTTCCCCGGCATCCGGCACGAGGCCCGCGCTGCTCGGTTTTTATTCTGTGCTCGACCCCACGCATCAGGACAAAGTGGGTTTCGAGCAGCGGGAAGGGAAGTTGCGCATCATCCTGGCGGCGGAGATTCGCCACCTGGCCGGCCCGATTCTCGACCGCTGCCTGGACGGCCTGCTGGCCCCCCGCGGCCTGCGCCGCGACCAGATCCGTTTCTGGATTCTGCACCCGGGCGGACGCAAAGTTCTCGATGCCGCCGCCCGCTACCTCGGGCTGGCAGAAGACCAGCTCGGTTTTTCGCGCCGCGTGCTGCGCTCTTTCGGCAACATGTCTTCGCCAACGGTTCTGTTTGTGTTGAACGAAGTGCTTCGTTCCGGCCGGCCGCGCCCGGGGGATTACGGTGTGCTGCTGGCTCTGGGCCCTGGATTTGTGGCCGAGGCCGCGCTGCTGCAGTGGTAGCTCATGAATTGCTTGGGCGCGGCAGGCCTTTTCCCACAGGCAGGAGGGTAAGGACAATGCGCATTCGGCTTCTGGTCGTCGTTGCAGCACTGCTGGCGGCAGTGCTTGCTTCCGTCCCCGCACAGCAGCCGGAGCCCGCACCGGCTCAGGAAATCGAAGTCACTGCAAAAAAGTACGAATTCCAGCCGTCGGAGATTCGTGTCCGACAGGGCACGCGGGTGCAGCTGCGCGTCCGTGCGCTCGACCGTACCCACGGCATCGAATTCCGCCTCGATCCGGAAGGTGGCCCGGAGAAAGGGTCCGTCGGCCTGCGCTTCCCTGACGAACAGAGAAAATGGAAGCTCGAGCCGAATCAGGAGCAGGTGATCGAATTCACCGCCGAGCGCCCGGGTGCCTACGAGTTCCGCTGTGCGGTCTACTGCGGTCTCGGCCATCGCCGCATGAAGGGCACGCTGATCGTCGAACCGTAGCGCGCACACGCGGCTGCCGCTCTCAGACGGTCTCGATGCGCGGGAAGGATTCCCTCGCAGACGGCTCGCCGCACTCCAGGTCCACGAGCCACTGCCGAGCCGCGCTCCGCAATTTCTCCAGGTTGATGCCCAGAAAATCCCCCGGCGCGCTTTCCAGCTTTTGCAGCGCAGCAGCCAGCAGCCGACGTGCGCCGGTCGTGTTTCGGCGTTGGTAGTGGTGAAAGGCTGCGGCGATTTGGATCAATCCCTGCAGCCGTGTTCGTTCGGGTTCGGCAGCCCGTAGCCAGATGGCTTCCCAGGTTTCGTGGGTTTCAAAGAACAGCTCCTGATTGAACTGGGCAACGCCCTGCTCGAAAATCCTTCGGAACTGCTCCCGTTCGTCGGCGCGCGCAGCCATCTTCGGCGGTTTGCTCACAGCCAGCCCAGAACGCGTGCGAGCTGCAGCACGGCGGCGGCGTAGGCGCCGGCTAGCCAGTCGTCGGCCATGATGCCCCATCCACCCGGCAGCGTTTCCGTGCGCCGGATCAACCACGGCTTCCAGATGTCGAGCACGCGAAACAGGACGAATCCAGCCACCAGACCGCGCCAGTCGCCCGCAGCAATCCCGAACCATGCGATCATCTGGCCAGAGACCTCGTCAATTACAATCGCACTCGGATCCCGCTGCGAAAACCAGGTCATGACGCGGCGGGCTGCCCACAACCCGACCATCGCCACCGTGACGAGGGCAACACCCTGCACAACGGGCGGCATGGGCGAAGCCGACCACGCTGGGCTGGCTGACCCGCTGGCGCGCGCAGCCAGCCAGCTCGCCAGCGTGTGCAGCACCAGGGCCAGCGCCGAAGCCCATGTGCCCGGCGCAATCGGTATCTGTCCCACGCCGACGCCAGTCGCCACCCACCAGGCGAGGCCGCCCCGCCGGCCCGTGGCGTTGCTGGGTGTGTAGCGGTCCATCTCGGCGGCCGATAATACCGGAAAGTGGCCGATGTTGCTGTCTGGACTGTGCGGGGGTGTCCGCCAAGCCAGGGCCGGGGAATCAAGCCCCGTCCACCTGGCTGTTCGTGGCCATGGCCCACGAGGGTTCGCGGGAACCGCTTTCTGCGCTATTTTCGCCGTCTCCCTGTTAGAATCGCAGAACGTCCGGGGGATACGTGGGCAAAATTCTGGTGACCGGTGGTGCCGGCTACATCGGTAGCGTGGTGACCGAGCTGCTCGTAGCTCGCGGCCTGCCGGTGGTCGTCGTGGACAATCTGACCCAGGGCCATCGGGCCGCGCTGCCCGATGCCGTTGAGTTCTTTCGCGCCGATCTACTCGAACCCGAGCAGGTCGCCCGTGTTTTTGAAGAGCACCCGATTGAAGCCGTGATTCATCTTGCGGCTGTTTCCATAGTCGGCGAATCGGTGCGGCGGCCCGTCCACTACTACCAGCAGAACGTCACCGGCCTGCTGAATCTGCTGGAGGCCATGTGCCGAGCCGGCACTCGCCGCATGGTGTTTTCTTCCACGGCTTCCGTCTATGGCACCCCTGAGCGCCTGCCACTGACGGAAGCAGCCCCGTTGCGTCCGGTCAATCCCTATGGCTGGACCAAGGTCATCGGGGAACAGATTCTGGCCGATGCGGCGGAAGCGCACGGCATTCGGGCCATCACGTTGCGCTATTTCAACGTCGCGGGTGCCACGGAGCGGTGTGGCGAAGACCACCGGCCGGAAACGCACCTGATTCCCTGCCTGCTCGAAGTCGCCCTCGGCCTGCGGCCGCATCTGGAGTTGTTCGGCGCGGACTACGAAACCCCCGACGGCACCGGTATCCGCGACTACATCCACGTGTTGGATCTCGCGGAAGCTCACTGGCTCGCGCTCGAGAAGACACAGCAGATTGCCGGCGTCTACAACCTCGGCACCAACCGCGGCTATTCCGTTCGCGAAGTGATTACCTGCGTTGAGAACGTCACGGGGAAGAAAATCCCCGTGCGCGAAAGGCCACGCCGCCCCGGCGATGCCGCCCGGCTGGTGGCCAGCTTCGAGCGCGCACAGCAGGAACTTGGCTGGCAGCCGCGTCGCGGCCTGGAAGAGATCGTGACCAGCGCCTGGCGCTGGCGTCAGCGCCATCCGCACGGCTACGGAAGCTGAACGAACGGGGTTCGACTGCGGGGCCGACGGGTCGTTTCAGTGTTCGGCCAGCTCGCCTAGCTTGCTCAGCTCCAACCGCGTCTGCAGCACGCGCAGAATCGTGTCGCGGGAGATGAGCCCCACAACGCGCCCGCCGGAGATCACGGGCATCTGATTCACATCCTCGTTCTGCATGCGCTCGAGCAGCCCGAGCACTGGTTCCTCCGGGGCCGCCCAGTGAATCCGCTCCGGTGGCAGCATCGCCGCCTGGACCGAGGTTCGTGGCCAGTCCTCGCGCGGGACCCGGTTCAGTGCGTGCACCGTCATAAGCCCAAGCAGCTCGCCGTTGCCGACCACCAGGTGGCAGCGCCGGCCCGTGCGCAACAGTTCCTGTACGTAGTCTTCGAGCGAAAGGTCCCGAGCCACGATGGGCAGCTCGGCGCTCATCACGTCGCCCACGCGCACCCCCCGCAGCGAGTTTCGCATCGCGACTTGCGCATAGCTTTCCTGGGCCGCACTCAGCAGGAACCACCCGATGAAGACCAGCCACAGCCCGCTGCCCCAGTTCCCCTGTAGCGTCACCACAATCCCCATCAGGATCAACAGGTAGGCAAAGAGCTGGCCGCCGCGCGAGGCGACGCGGGTGGCTTTGGTGTAGTCCTGCGTCCAGCCCCAGACCACCGCGCGTAGAATCCTTCCCCCGTCGAGCGGAAAGCCCGGCACCAGATTGAATGTGGCCAACACAAAGTTGATCAGCGCCAGCCAGTTCAGCAGTGCCGCTGCCATTTCCGCGCCCTGCGCAACCCGTTCCAGTCCGTGAAACACTCCAGCGAGCAGGTAGCTGGAAATCGGCCCTGCAATCGCAATGGCAAACTCCTGCCGGGCGTTGTGCGGTTCTCGCCCAATGCGGGCCAACCCGCCGAACACGAACAGGGTGATCGAAATGACGGGAATCTGATAGCGCAGCGCCACCACACTGTGCGCCAGCTCGTGAAACAACAAGGAACCGAAAAACAGGAGGCTCGTGACAATGCCCAGCATCCAGCGCTGCCACGGGGTCCAGGCGGCGTTCAGTTGTGCGTAGTATTCGGCAATCGAAAGCGTGATCAGGGCAAAGATGAGAAACCAGCTTGCGTGCAGATAGATGGGAATCCCGAAGATGCGGCCGATTTTCAACCCGGAGCTGAACATGCTGCCTCCCGGCCGATTATATCGAACTCCAGGCTGCATGGCGGCACACTGGCAACTTTCTCTCCACCCGGGGCGCGGCGCCTGGCGTATGATTCTGCTGCCCCGGACGTCGGTCGGCGGTTGCGCGGGCCGAACCGCATGGATTGGGGCGGACAATTTCTCGGACCGGTGGCTGGACTTGGGGCTTCGGACGTAGAGTCACCAGCCGCAGCGACAGAGAGGAATTCCGCAGCAATGCGTTTGCCAGCCAGATTTCTGTTGGTTTTCACGCTGACCGTGGTGGTCGTCGTGGGCGCACTGTCCTGGATGGTATTCCGGACGGTGCGGCTGACCTTTCACCGACTGGATGCCGAGCACGCCACCGCCATCGCACTCCAGTTTCGCCACGAGCTCGACAGGCGCGGTGCGGAAGTGGCGCATCGGGTTGCGGCCATTGCCGATGCCGAAGCCACCCTCCGCATGGCCATTGACGTCAGCCGTCCTCAACCCGAGTATGCCCTTTACCGCAACGATGCGCTCGGCCTGGCGGCCACGCAGGGTCTCGACCTGCTCGAACTGGTGTCGCACGACGGCACCATCCTCTCCTCGGCCCACTGGCCCGATCGCGCGGGCTATCAGAATGCCTGGGTCGTCGAACCGGTGGACTGGCGCGCACGCGGCGCTTTCCTTCGTCGTGAGGAAACCCCGGTGGGACCCGCTCTGGCGCTGGTGGCTGTGCAGCGTGTACCCGTAGGTGACAAGGGGCTGTTCATTGTGGGCGGCCGCTGGCTCGACCGCGAATTCCTGAATGCCGTGGCGCTGCCCGTCGGCATGCGCGCCCTGCTCTATCGTCACCTGAACCGCGAGTTCTCCGCCGAACAGATCACCGACCCGACCGGACCCGTGGCCGGCGCCGAAACACTCGCTCCGCTGATTGCCGCGGTTCTGGCCACGCCGCGCGAGCAGACGCAGACCGTTGCCTGGGCGGGCAGCCCGGGAGCGACAGAAGTCTTCCGTGCACTGCCGCTCACCGATCCGGATGGCCACGTGCTGGCTGTGTTGCTGCTGGGCAGTGCGCAAGGCGCACCGATGGCGCTCGAGCGGACGATCCGCCAGTCAGCACTGGTGGTCCTGGCGGTCGCACTGCTGTTGGGCCTGTGGCTGTACGGTTTGGTGGCCGTGCGGGTCTCGCGTCCCCTGCTGCAACTGGCCGACGCGGCCCGGCAATTCGCTGCCGGCCATTGGGCGAGTCGTGCCGAAGTCAACTCTCGCGGCGAAATTGGAGAGCTGGCACGCACCTTCAACCAGATGGCCGATGAACTCGTGGCCCGGCGCCGCCAGTGGATCCAATCGGAACGCGTCGCGGCCTGGCGGGAACTGGCTCGCCTCTTCACCCACGAAGTGAAACAACCCCTGTTTCCGATCGAGCTGACTCTGGAAACTCTGCGCCGGGCCCGCGAACACAACGCTGACCGCTTCGATGAAATCTTCTGCGAAGCCATCCGTACTCTGCAGGCCGAACTCGAGCGATTGCAATCCACCCTCGCGCGCTTCGCGGAATTGGCGCGCCTGCCCGCGCCGCGTCCTTGTGCCGTCAACGTGAACGAGATCGTGCGCGACGTGGTGCAGAGCCATCACGATCACTTCAGTGCCGTGGGTCGACCCTCGATCACCCCAGAGCTGTACCTGGACGAGCAGGTGCGTTTCGTGGCCGCCGACCCCGACCTGCTCCGTCGTGTCCTGGATCTGCTCGTGCGCAATGCCCTGGATTCGATGCCCGCGGGCGGCACGCTCACCGTTCGGACCCGCCAGGAAAATGGTGCGGTGCGCATCGAGGTCAGTGACAACGGCACCGGCCTTTCGCGCGAAGAATGCGAGCGGCTGTTTACGCCCTACTACACCAGTCGCCCCTACAGCACTGGTCTCGGTCTGGCGATCGTGCAATCCATCATCAGCGATCACGGCGCCAGCATCGTCGTGGAAAGTGAAGCGGGCCAGGGCACCACGTTCCGGATCACCTTTCCCGTAGCGCAACCCGGCACAGTGCCGGAAACCGCCGCACCGCCCCGCGCCGGGCCCGATCGGTCCTGACCGAAACTCGGGGTGATCATGGATGGCGCTTGGGCAGCTCGAGGGGCGCGCCCTCGGCGTGTGCGAACGGCAATCCCAACCATGCGGCGATCGTCGGCGCCAGATCGATCATCCGGGCATTCTCGATGCGGCCGGCTCCAATGGCCGGACCGTAGATCAGCAACGCTGCCCGCATCGCTTCCTGCTCGGGCGGATAGCCGTGCTCGCCACGCACCGCGATTGTGCGTACGACTTCGCCCGTGTAGCCGCCCTTCAGGGCATAGCCTGGGGCGGCTTCCAATGCTAGAAACGCGTCCGGGTCCCCTCCCAGGGCCACGATGTCTTCCCGGCGGTAGAGGCGTGCAATGCCGTTCTCCGCTCGCGCGGCCACGGTGCGAAACAGTTCCAGCACCTCCGCTTGCGTGGCCCTGTCTTGTTCGTCGCGCACGTAGACGTAGGCCGAGCCGCTGTTGGCCACAACGACCGCGCGCCAATCCGTCACGCGCCCTTCCGCATCCAGGGTCAGCAGACCCTTTTCACGCAGCCAGACCCCGGGCCGCACCTGCCGCGTCGTGGCGGCAAATCCGTGATCGGAGACCACGAGCAGGGCTGTCTTGGCCCACAGACCGGCCCGCTGGGCCGCTTCGATCAATCGCGCGATCTGTCCATCGGCGGTCTCGATGGCCTGGCGCGCCGGCTCGGAGAACGGCCCGGCTTCGTGCTGCCAGTGATCCACCTGGGCGATGTGCAGCAGCAGCAGGTGGGGCCGTACCGTCTCCAACATGTGCACGGCGACGTCGGTCAAGGTTTCATCGTCCTTGAACGGAGCCAGGAAACGCTCGCCGAACCCCGCGAACCGTTGCTCGACCGCTTCGATCAGCCCTGGAGTGCTCAGCGCCTGCAGCAGCTTGGCGTCGTCGACTGTGCTTGCGCGCCAGTACTCAGGCAGCAATGCGGTGGCCTGCGCGCCCACGGTTGCCGGCCACCAGGCCATTGCCGTTCGCAGCCCCTGCGCATGCGCCACCTGCCACAGCGTCGGCACGCGGATGTCGGCGGCGTACCACCGCCACCCCCCTTGATTCCGTCCCAGCGGATCCCAGGCAAGATTCGTCACGATCCCGTGCCGGCCGGGTCGCATGCCAGTGACCATGGTGGTGTGCGCCGGGTAGGTCACGGACGGAAAAACGCTGAGCATCCCTTCACTGTACGCTCCCTCAGCGCGCATCCGGCGCAGAGTGGGTACGCGCAGTCCGTAGCGATCCGGCTCCAGATAGCTGGCCGGCATCAGGCCGTCCACAGAGACCAGGATGACGTGCTCGATCGGCTGTCCTTCGCGTCGGCATCCTTGCGCGCCGAACACCAGGCTCAGCACGAGCAGCACGGCGGTCCGGAAATTCCACGATTGGCTCATCGTTGACTCCTTCTGGGCACCGGGCGTCCGTGTGCGCCTGCGACTCCTGTCCGACAGGTGTTCCTCGGCAGCCGCTGGCTGTGCGAGGCAGCCGAGTCCGCCTGGCACAGGCTGGTTCCCGTTCATGAGGAAATTTACCTGTGTTTTGTTACACTCAGATGACACGATCCCAGTGCCGGCAGGCGGCAGACATGATGGACGATCGCCGATTCTACGACGAGCGCCAGGAAGTCAAACAAGTGCCGCTCGTCTGTCCGCACTGCCGCCAGGAAAACACCTATCCCGTCCGCTGGCTCGTGCGCACAAAGAAAGCTGCGCCGCCACCGGGTGCCGACAACGAAGCCCGCGCCCGCTTTGCCCGTGCGCGCAGCTACATGGTGCGCGTGGAGGATCTGGTTGCCTGCCGCAACCCCCGCTGCCGCAAACGCTTCGAGCTGACCGGCCAGAGCGTCATCTTGCTCTAGTTCGGCCACCGCCGGAGAGCGTGGGGCACCGTGGGTTGTGGAGCCGGCGCACCGTTCCTAGATTTCCGGATACATCTCGAAGAAGGCTTCGATCGACTGCAGCAGCGTCGCCTGAATCTCTTCTTTGCTGCCTTCGATCAGATGCATCGTCACACGTTCGTTGCGGCCGTTCTTGAGCTGCACCGCCGCGTCCCCGACCTGTTCGAGATCCTCGGCGGGAAACAACCGCAGGCCATAGATCAGCGCCAGATTTGCCATATCGACTCCCTTGCTGCGTTTTGGATCGTATGGATCGCTCGGTCCCCGTTCCGCGCCCGCCCAATGCAGGTTCTGCGGGCAGACATACTTTTGTACAATATCCTTGTAGGCATCCGCAGTGTGCCCCGCTGCATCGCACGGAGTGCCATAGACGGAGGGGCTCTTCTATGCCGAATCACTTTCCCCGATGGCTGGTTGCCGCTCTGATTTTGCCCTGCTTTGCGGGTCCAGTTTCGTTCGCTCAGCAACCGGAGAGCGCGGCCACTGTGTCTGCTTCCCCGCAGGGGACCGAATCCAAGTCGGGCGAGAAAATTGTTGTGCCCGCCGGCACCCGGCTGGCTCTCATCCTGCACAATTCCGTTTCCACCCGGCAGGCCCGTTCGGGCCTGGCTGTTTACCTCGAAACGACCTTTCCCGTGGTGCAGAACGGCCGCATCTTGATTCCCGCAGGCTCTTATGTGTCCGGCGAAATCGTGGAAGCGAAGCGCCCGGGGCGTGTCAAAGGGCGCGCGGAGCTGATGATCCGCCTGAATACGTTGGTTCTGCCGAACGGGTACTCGGTGGATTTCAATGCGGTCCCGGAGAACGCCGGTACCGGCGGCAACGAATCGGTCAATTCCGAGGGCACGATCAAGGGAGACACGGACAAAAGTGCTGACGTGGCCACCGTCGTCACCACGACTGCCCTGGGCCTGGGCATCGGCAGCGCGACGACGCTCAGCGGCAAGGGAGCTGCCGTGGGCGCCGCCGCAGGCGCTGGAGTGGGCCTGCTTGCCGTACTAGCTTCCCGCGGGCCGGAAGCCGAGTTGCCCCGTGGCTCGACCATCGAGGCCGTTCTCACCCGGCCGCTCTATCTGGACGCTGAAAAAATTCAGTTCACCGACCCCGGCAAGGCTTCGCTGTTGCCGGGCCCGGAAAATCGCCGGCCAGAACGGCGCCGCTTCCCCTACTGAGTGGGGCTGAGCGAACGGACAAGCTCGATGGAGAGCACACGCGCTTTTTCGGCCAGCGTCGAGGCCCGCGTCCAGTCCTTAGCCTGGATAGCTTCCCGCGACTGCGCCAGGAAGCCCTGGATTTTCTGCACGAGGTCATGCTGGGTGGCGTTCAATCGCTTGCCATAGGATCGCTCCAGGTTTTTCTCGGCAGCGGCCAGCGCTTCGTTCGTCTTTCGTTCCAGCTCGGCCTGCCGCTCCGGTGAGAGCTGCGGTGCGATCCGCGGTGGCGGCACCGCGGGTGCGGTTGGAGTCGGTTTCGGTTCCGGCATGACCGGTTTGGGTGGGGGAGCCGGCACGATCAGCTCGGGAGCCGGTTCCTTGGCCGCTTCGGTCGGCTTGGGTTCCGGCGGAGGCGGTGTTTCGGCCGCCGGGGGTGTCTCGGCCGGTGCCGGAGCAGGGACTGGTGCCGCGACGACCGGAGCCCGTCGTTTGCAACCCGCCGCCCCGCCGATCAGCGCCAGCAACAACAGCCCGGCCATGGCTTCACGGGCTCGCATCTTGTGTTTCCAGAGGCAGCTCAATCCGGAACGTCGTGCCCCGCCCGGCTACCGAAGTAAAGTCTATCGAACCATTGTGCAGCATCACAATTCGATAAGTTGTCGCCAGCCCCACCCCGTTGCCGCCCGGCTTCGTGGTGAAAAACAGTTGGAAAATTCGCTCCTGGTGCTCCGGTGGGATTCCACGTCCGGTATCGCTGATCAGGATCTCGGCGGCATGGGCCCTGCGCCGCAGAACCACACGAAGCTGCCCGCCGGACTCCATGGCTTCGCAGGCATTCAGCAGCAGATTCAGCAGGGCCTGCTTGAGCAGTTCCCGGTCCACACGAATCGGCGGCACCGCATCTTCCAGTTCGGTGACCAGTTCCACGCCGGTCGTTTCCATCTGCGGCCGCACCAGTTCCAGCGTGCTGCGCAGTAACTCATCCAGGCGGGTCGGTTCCAGCAGCAGCTCCACGGGACGGTAGAACTCCAGCAGCCGCTTGACCACGCGGTCCAGCCGTTCAATTTCCTTGTCCAGGATCTGCACGGCCTGCTGCTGCACCTGCGGGTTTTTGCTTCCGCTCGACTTCAGATTCTCCAGCCACAGGCGCATCGAGTTCAGCGGATTTTTCACTTCATGCGCAGCCCCGGCCGTGACCCGCGCGAGTCCGGCCAGCCGGTCGAGCACATGCATCTGCGCCCGGATGCGTTCCAGGGCTCGCTCTTCCTGGGTCAGCAGTGCACGTTCGCGCAGCTGCAGACTGAGCTGGGTGATCTTCGTGCTCACCAGTCCAAGTTCGTCGTGGCGCCGCAGCGGTTCGAAGTCGAAACGCCCGGCGGCGATGCGGTCCAGTTGATCGGAGATCTTTTTCAGCGGGGCCAGGGCCAGGTGGCTCGCCCCAGAAGCCAGCAGCGTGGAAATCAGCACGGCGCCCAGGGCCAGCAGCGTTGCGTGAGCGACTTCACTGCGCAGTTTCTCCCGGATCAGTGCCGTGGAAATGGCCACGCGCACGTCGCCGAACCGTCCTCCGCCTCTGATGTCGAACGGTTGCCGAATCTCGAACACCTCGGGCAGCCCGTACACCAGGCGGAGCTGCTGCCACAGACTGGCCTGCAGCAGGGCGGTCAGTGGTGCGCGCTCGCGGACCGCACGCCCGGGCAAAGCCGGATCACTGGAGATCAAGGCCACGCCACGGTGGTCGGTCACGGTGACCTCATAGATGGCCTGCACTTCGGTGGCCCCGCTGACCATGCGGGTCACCCCGGCATCTTCTTCCAGCACGGACCGGACGTACTCACGCAAGTCGTCGGGTGCAGTGCTGGTCGGGGCGTTTCCTTCGGCGGCTGCATCTTCCAGGGCCTGCTGCGCTTGGAAAAACACCTGCCGGAGCACGTCCTGCGCGCGTTCCTCGGTCTGGCGCAATTCCTGCTGGAGCAGCGTGGCCAGGTAGACCCCGGAAACGGCGAGGCCCACACCCAGCACCAACAGCGAAAACGCCAGGGTCAGT
>JAIMBE010000158.1 GCA_023511565.1 Bacillota bacterium | reverse complement strand
CCGACACACCTTTCTCGTACACACGCACCCGCTCCAGGTCGTTCAAATCATTAAACACAACCCGTCGTTGGCTACCCACCGCCACCACTTCGCGGACTTTGTTCGGGTCGGCCCAGCTCACGTGGATGTTGCCGATCACGCCGTTCCGGTAGCCTAAGGTCAGAAAGCCCACATCTTCGCGCGGATTTTCCAGCACGCACGTGCCGACCGCGCTGACCCACTGCGGCTGCTCGTCGAGCAAAAAGTTGAAAATGGAAATGTCATGCGGCGCCAAGTCCCAGATCGCGTTCACGTCCATCCGGATCGGCCCCAGGTTGGTGCGCGTCGCATGCAAATAGTAAACCCGGCCGAACTCTTCACGGCGCATCTCGTGCTTCATCCGCTGGATGCCGGCGTTGTACACGAATGTGTGCGCGACCATCAGGTTTTTCCGTTGCCGTGCGGCCAGCTCAATCAACCGGTCGCAGTCCTCGGCGCGGAGCGCCAGCGGCTTTTCGACCAGCACGTGCCGACCGCTGGCGAGCACAGCCTGCGTCAGCGGAAAATGCGTCGAGGCCGAGGTGGAAATCACCACGGCGTCCAGCCGCGGCAACCGCAGAAGTTCCTCCACTGTGTGACAGATCGCCACGTGCTCATACCGCTGTGCGGCGCGCCGCAGCCGCTCCGGGTCCGCCTCGCAGATGCCGGCCAGCTCAACACCGGGCAATTCGCTCAGCACACGGGCATAGTTCGGCCCCCAGTAACCGTACCCAATCAATCCGACTCGCAAAACTCCGGACATGTTTGCACCCTTCAAAACCGAGAACCGGAACCCTGCCGCCTCGGGCTAGGAAAATTGCTGGCAAACCTAAAAGCATCGTGCAGACTGTATTGCTGCCTTGCCGCTCCACGAGCGCGGCTGCTTCCTGCGCTTGCTGGCGACCGCTATACCCCCCGTGCCCATGAGCGGTTCCTGTTGCCGAAGACACACAAGCACCCCTCGGTGCAACCTTTGCAAACGTCACCGCACCGGTCCGGATCAACCCAATAGGCCATAGCGCAGTACGCAGCGAATCGCACTGAGGCCGTCTCTCCAGGTGATCTTCTTCCCCTCCGCGTAGGTGCGTCCGTAATAGGAAATCGGCACCTCGTAAATCCGCCAGCGCCCCTTGGCAATTTTTGCGGTGACTTCCAGCTCGAACCCGAAACGGTCTTCTTGCAGCCTGATGGATTCCAGCACCTCGCGGCGAAATGCCTTGTAGCAGGTCCACACGTCGGTCAGGTTCAGGTTCGTGAATATGTTCGACAGGAATGTGAACACCTTGTTGACCACGTAGTGCCAGAAAGACAGAACGCGGTGCGGGCCGCCCAGAAATCGCGAGCCGTAGACAACGTCGGCGACACCCGACAGAATTGGTTTGAGCAGGAGGGGATATTCCTGCGGGTCATATTCCAGGTCGGCATCGTGCACCAAAATGATGTCGCCGCGGGCATGCCGGAAACCAGTGCGCAGCGCTGCGCCCTTGCCTCGATTCTCCGCGTGGAAAAATACACGAACATTGTCCGTGCGCAGCACAGTGCCCATCTGGAGCAGCACCATTTCACCGGGAGTGGTTTCTGCGCTCTGGCGCAACTGTTGGAGGAACTCCCGCGTACCATCGCGTGAGCCGTCATCCACAATCAGCAACTCCTTCCGGATCTCCACTGCTTGCACGCGACAGAGCAGAGTTTCGATCGTGGCCCGCTCGTTATAGACGGGAATCACCACCGAAACAAGCGGTTCTTCTTTGCGAACCAGATCCCTTGCGTCTTTCGAAAGCTTTGCACCTTTCATCGGAGTTGGTTCTGCGAACAGAATCAGCCGCTCCGCACCATAGCATTGCTAAGGGCTGCGGCGAAGTCTCCAGGGACATGGTGGCAGACAAACCGGCAACAGGAGGGCATCCGCGCGTGTATTATCCGAGGGCCCGTCCGAGCTCTGGGACCATGGCGGCGGCCTGACGTTTCTCCGTCATATGCTCCACCACTCGATCCACGATCGTCTCCAGGGGCACCTGCGGGCGGAAGCCGGTCAGACGCTCGAGTTTTTCCAGAGCCGGCACGCGACGCATCATGTCTTCAAAACCTGGTTCGTAGGCCTGCTCGTAGGGCACGTACTGGATCGGCGATGTGCTGCGGGTGCGCTGCCTGACCAGATGCGCCAACTCTTCGATGGTGATTTCCCGGTCGTTGCCGATGTTCACCACCTCTCCGATCGCTACATCGGTCATCACCAGCCGGTACACCGCCTCGACCGCATCGCGCACGTCGCAGAAGCAGCGCGACTGCTTCCCCGTACCAAACACCGTGATCGGCTCGCCGTTCAGTGCCTGGCGCACGAAGTTCGGCAGCACCATCCCGTAGCGACCGGTCTGCCGTGGCCCCACCGTGTTGAAGAAGCGGCCAATCACGACCGGGAGTTTCTTCTCGCGCCAGTAGGCCAGCCCCAGAAATTCGTCCACGGCCTTTGACGCTGCGTAGCTCCACCGGCTCTTCGAGGTCGGCCCCAGCACCAGGTCGTCGTCCTCGCGGTAGGGCACCTGGTTGCTCTTCCCGTACACCTCCGAGGTCGAGGCGATGAACACCAGCTTCTTCTTCTTGCACGCGGCATCGAGCACACGCTGGGTACCTTCGATGTTGGTCTCGATGGTGCGGACCGGACTCTCGACAATCAGCCGCACCCCGACCGCTGCGGCCAGGTGGAGGACCACGTCGGATTCGTCGACAAGCTCCGCCAACAGTTGCCGATTCGCAATGCTATCCAGGAAATATTGCAGCCGGCCGTTACCCTTCAGGTGTCGGATGTTCTCGATGCTCCCGGTCGAAAGGTCGTCCAGCAGGAGTACCGCGTGGCCCCGTTCGAGCAGCAGTTCGGCCAGATGGGAACCGATGAACCCTGCACCTCCGGTGATCAAAAACCGCAAGACCGCCTCCCGTCGGTGTGTCGCCTCAGCTATCCGCCGGAGGCCGCGCTTCCGGCCCTTCCGAACCGTAGTACTGGTAGTAGGGGTAATAGCGATACGAGTAGTAGTAATCCGGCGAGCTGGTGTCCACGGCGTTCAGCACCACGCCCAGCAGCGTGCAACGCACCGCCCGCAGTTGATCCCGCGCCCGGAGAAACGCCGCCTTCGACGTCTGCCCGCTGCGCACGACCAGCAGCACCCCGTCCGCGATCACCGACAGCACAATCGCATCGGTCGCCGCCATCACTGGGGGCGAGTCAATGATGATGAACCGGAATTGCTCGCGGAGTTGATTCACCGCATCCTGCAGCCGCTTCGACGACAGCAGGTCGGCCGGGTTCGGCGGGATCGGCCCGGACGGGATCGCCGCCAGGTTCGGAATCACCGGGTGGGGAATCGTCACCAGATCCAGCGAGGAAACCCCCGCCAGGTAGGTGCTCAGCCCCGCGTGCCGGCTCCCCTCGCTCAAGCTGAGCAATTTACCGATGCCGGGCTTGCGCAGGTCGCCGTCCAACAGCACCGTGCGGTCGCCCAAGTGGGCAAAGGTCACCGCCAGGTTCACAGCGGCCGTGGTCTTTCCCTCGCGAGGCAGCGCGCTGGTCACCAGGATGACCTGTGGCGGATGTTCAGCCTGCGAAAGCAGCAGCGAGGTCCGCAGCGCCCGGAACGCTTCGGAGATCTGCGACTGCGGACGCTCGTGCGAAACCAGCGCCACCGAGGCACGTGAAGGTTCACTTTCGGCTCCCTTCAGCATCCGCACCCCGCGCCCGCGTCCGTTGACCAAGCTGAAGGCGGGCACGACGGCCAGCGAAGGCAACCGGGTCAGATGCTCGATGTCGTCCGGCGTCTTCACCGTGTTGTCCAGGTACTCCCGCAAAAACCCCAGCCCGATGCCACCCACCAGCCCCGCGAGCAGGGCCAGCAGCACATTGCGCACCTTCTGCGGTCGCGCCGGTGCGGGCGGTACCAGCGCCGGGTCGACAATGCGAATATTGCTCGAACGCAGGCCAGCGGAAATTCCGGCTTCCTTCAGCTTCTGCAGCAGTCCGTCGTACAGTTCCTTATTGGCCTCCGCCTCGCGCTTCAGGATGTTGTACTGCACCAGCTTTTCAGCCAGTGCGTTCGCCTCGGCCTTCTGCTGCTCGAGCGCCTGGCTGAGCAGCAGTTCCCGCTGCCGCGCTGCGCGGTATTCGGACTCGATCCGTTCGACGATGTTCTTCTTCTCCCGCGCGATTGTGCTGTCCAGCTCGTCCAGTTGGACCTTCAACCGCTGCACCTTCGGATAGTTGGGGCCAAACTGCGCCTCCGCTTCGCGATACTGCACCAGCAGCTCGGTACGACGGGTCACCAGATCCTGCAACACCTGGCTCTCGCGCACTTCCGGCAGTCCATCCACGTTGCCTTCGCGCGCGAGCCGGTAGCTTGCCTCCTTGCGCATGCGGTCGGCCTGGGCCTGCGTCAGCTCCGTGTTCAAATCGGCCAGCTTCTGCGTGGTGATATTCTGCTTCTCGTCAATCGTCCAGATGCGATTTTCGCGCTCGTACGCCAGCCGGGCATCCTCGGCCTTCTCCACGCGGATTTTCAGTTCGTCCAGTTGCGCGGCCAGCCAGTCGGAAGCCTTGGTCGTGGATTCATACCGCGCACGGAAGTTGTGCTCGACGAAATTGTGCAGGTGCGTATTCACCACGCGTGCGGCCAGTTGCGGATCCGTGGATTCGAACTGGACCTCCAGCAAACGGCTGTTCGGTACCCGCTTGACTTCCAGCCGCGCCAGAAACGCTCCCAGAACGGGCGGTCGCCGCTGTGGTTCGCCGGTCGTCGTCGGAACCACCACGGCTGGCGGGGTCGCATCGTCTCCGGCGAATTCCGGGTGCTTGTACAGCTGCAGCGATTCGATGGTTTGCAGCGCCAGCGTCTCGCTCTGCAGGATCTTGGCCTGCGTCTCGATGTAGTTCTCGACGTCCCAGTACATCTCGTAGTACATCGA
>JAIMBE010000157.1 GCA_023511565.1 Bacillota bacterium | reverse complement strand
CCGCAAAGGTGAGCGGGGTGACGAACTCGCGGGCGGCCCGGGTCATCACGACCTGCACGTCCAGACCTTCCTGCTGCAGGCGGCGAACCAGCTCCGCCGCCTTGTAGGCAGCGACTCCGCCCGTCACTCCGAGTGCGATGCGCATCGTGTTCCAGAACCGCGGCGCCGGCCAAGGCGCGGCCGTTCGTTCTACTCTTCTTCCTCTTTCTCCGGCAGCTCGTATTCGAGCAGCCCGCGAGAAAGTTCTTCCATGGCCATCCGCGTGGGCTTCGACGAACGCGGATTCGGGAGCAGGGGGGGCGCGCCCGTCTGCAACTGGCGCGCGCGCTTGGCCGCAATGTGCACAAAGGCGAATTTATTGGCAGGCGGCTGATTCTGTACGGACATGGCGATGCCGACCTCCGATTCAAAGCTCAAACGACTGCAAGATCTGCTGCGCCCGGGCCTGACGTTGCGCGCGCCGACAGCGCACGGCCGCAGCAATGGCCTGAATTTCGCGCCCGGCACGCTCCAGTTCGTCGTTGATCACCAGAAAATCATACTCCGGAAAGCACTGGATTTCCTGCCGCGCGCGTTCCAGCCGGCGAGCGATCTCCTCTTCGCTGTCCAGGCCACGGTCGCGCAGACGCTTTTCCAGTTCCTGGCGCGAGGGGGGCAGAATGAAAATCGCCACCGCCTCGGGCAACTTCTGTTTGACCTGGCGAGCGCCCTGGATGTCAATTTCGAGAACCAGGTCTTTCTGCTGCGCGCGGGCCAACTCCAGCATGCGCTTCGGGGTACCGTAGCTGTGTCGGCCGAAGACGCGCGCGTATTCCAGGAATTCGCCGCGCTCCACCATGCGCGCGAATTCCGCCTCCGAGACAAAATTGTACCACGTTCCGCCTTCTTCGCCCGGTCGCGGCGGACGTGTGGTGCAGGAAATGGAAAGCATCGTGTCCGGAACTTCCAGCAGCTTGCGCACCAAGGTGGACTTGCCCGATCCAGAAGGGCCGGAGACGATGAAGACCAGTGGCGGTTCGCTGGAGGTCATATTATTCGATGTTCTGCGCCTGTTCGCGCAGCTTTTCAATCTGGGATTTGATTTCCAGAGCCAGTTCAGTGATGGCCAGTCCGGGTGGCTCGAGGCCCGGAGTTTTCGCCAGCAGGGTGTTGGTTTCCCGCTGCATTTCCTGCAGCAGGAAATCGAGTTGTTTCCCCACCTCACCGGCCTGTTCCAGCAGTTGTTCAAGCTGGCGCAGGTGCGAGCGGAGCCGGGCCAGCTCTTCGGCGATATCGGAGCGCTCGGCGAGCAGCGCGGTCTCTTGCACCACACGGGCAGGATCGAGCGGCAGGCCCGCGAGCCGCTCCTGCAGGCGCTCGGTGAGGCGCTGGGCATAGGCCGTGCGGAGCTCTGCCGCCAGGGGCTCGATGCGCGCGACACAGGCAGCAATCTGCTCCAGTCGCTGGCGCATCTCTTCGGCCAATATTCGGCCTTCGGCGGCGCGCATCTCGTCGAGCCGGGACAGGGCGTCCTCGAGACAGGCGAGCACGGGCGCGGCGAGTGACTCGAGGGACTCGAACGATGACAGGCCGACGGCACTGACCACGCCAGGCAGGCGCAGGACATCACCCAAATCCGGCTCCGAAGCCAGTTGGAAGCGACGGCGAAGCTCTTCGGCGGCCTGGAGGTAGGCGGCAGCCAGCTCGGCGTTGATGCGCACGGCGGAAGGACCGGCAGGCTCGCACTGCAGCACCACGTCCACATGGCCGCGGCGGAGCCGTTCACGAACGCGCTGGCGGATCGCTGGTTCGAGCGATTCAAAACCTTCCGGCAGACGAACCTGGAGATCCAGGAAGCGGTGGTTGACACTGCGCAGGCGCAGCCGGATCGCACAGCCGTTCGTTTCGGCGGCCGCCTGCGCAAAGCCGGTCATGGATTTCAGGCTGCGGTTCATTGGGGTTCGGGACGTGCGGCGACGCCGGCGGCATCGTCTGCGAACTGGAGTTCGTACAGGCGCGCGTAGGTGCCGCCTCGCGCAAGCAGTTCGGCGTGTGTGCCGGATTCGCGAATCGAGCCACCGTCGAGCACCAGGATGCGGTCGGCACGGCGCACCGTCGAGAGCCGGTGGGCGATCACAAACACGGTGCGGCCAGCCATCAGCGTGGCCAGGGCCTGCTGGACCAGGCGCTCGGATTCCGCATCGAGCTCGGATGTGGCCTCGTCGAGGATCAGAATCGGGGAATCCTTCAGCAGGGCACGGGCGATCGCCAAGCGCTGGCGCTGGCCGCCGGAGAGGCTCTGGCCGCGCTCCCCGAGCAGGGTCTGATAGCCCTGCGGGAGCTGCTGGATGAAGTCGTGGGCGAGGGCGGCTTTGGCGGCGGCCACGACGCGGGCTTCGGGCAGGTCGGGGCGGCCGTAGCAGATATTGTTCCAGACGGTGTCGTGGAAGAGGATGGTTTCCTGCGTGACGATCGCAATCTGGTCGCGGAGCGAACGCAGGGTCACCTCGCGCAGGTCGTGACCATCGATGCGCACGACGCCACTGGTGGGGTCGTGGAAGCGCGGAAGCAGGTTCACCAGGGTCGTTTTGCCCGCGCCACTCAGGCCGACGATGGCGATGACTTCGCCGGCGCACACGGTCAGGTTGATGTGCTGGAGGATCGGCGGGCCGCCTTCGTAGGCGAAGCTGACGTCGTCGAATTCAATCACGCGGGAGAACGGGGGCAGCGGTCGCGCTCCCGGCTGTTCGATGACCTCCTCCGGGAGCTCCAGCAAGCGGAACGCCTGCGTGGTCGCACCGAGGCCCTGCTGGAACTGGTGGTAGATCATGCCCAGGCGCTTGACCGGTTCATAGACGCGGAACAGGGCGTAGGTGAAGGCAATCAGCACTCCCTTGGTCATCAGACCGTAGCGAATCTGGTCACGGGCGTAGAGCACAACCAGAGCAACGACGATTGCGCCAAGCAACTGCATAACCGGTGCCGTCGCCGCGTAGGCACGAACCCAGCGCATGTTTTCGCGGAGCAGGCGCCGGGCGGTTTCGCGGAATTTGCGGATTTCGAACGGCTCCATGCTGAAGGCTTTGACGACGCGGTTCCCGCTGATGGTCTCCTGCAGAATTTTGCTCAGCTCGGCCAGCCGGCTCTGGCTGGAGTAGACCGAAAGGCGGATGCGCCGACCCAGACGACTGATCGGAACAACGACCAGCGGGAGAAACACCAGCGAGCCGAGGGCCAACTTCCAGTCCAGCAAGAAAAGGACGACCACGAGGACCACCAGGGTGAAGCTCTGGCGGAAGAAATCCGCCAGCCATTCCGACAAGGCACTCCGCACGCGCTCGATATCGCTGATCGTGGCTGACATCAACCGCCCGGTAGAATGACGGGCGAAAAAACCGATCGGCTGGCAGATCAACTTGGCATAGATACGATTGCGCAGGTCGGTGACGGCGGCGTGACCGACGTACTGAATCGAGAGATTGCCAAGGAAATCCGCGGCCCCCTTCACCAGGAAGAGCACGACCAGCGAAACGGCGAACACCGTCCAGACGTGCTGGATGCTGGACGGAAAAAACGCATCCAGGTAAAGCGTCAGGTTCCAGGGGCGCAGCGTCAGCAGGGGCAGTCGGGAATCGGGCGGAGCGAGTTCAAGCACGCGGTCCACCAGCGGAACAAACAGCAGGGCAATCGCGCCATCGGCAACCGCCACCAGCCCCATCAGAACAATGCCCAGTGCCAGCCGGCCCCGATAGGGCCGGACACTGGCCAGCAGGCGCCTGAGTTCGGCAGTAAAGGTCATCGGTTCGATCGGCTGCCGGTCGCAGCACGGTCTGTGAACGCTAACGCTACGGTTGGGGCCGGCGGGTTGTCAAGCGGCCGACGTTTCGACATCACGGTGAACGATCTTCACGGAATAGTTCCGCTTCGCCAGGGCGCGACCAATCGCTTCGGCCATGGTGACGGAGCGGTGACGGCCGCCGGTACACCCGAACGCGACCGTCAGATAGCTTTTCCCCTCCCGGATGTAGTGCGGGATCAGATAAAGCAGCAGCGATTCGATGCGTTGAAGGAATTCCCGGGTCTGCGGGAAGGAGCGAATGTAGCGGATGACGCGCGGGTTGCGTCCAGAAAAGCGGCGCAGTCCGGGCACGAAATGGGGGTTGGGTAGGAAGCGAACATCGAAGATCAGGTCGGCATCGGCGGGCAGACCGTGACGGTAGCCGAAGCTGACCACGGAAACGAGCAGAGGGCGACGGTCGGTGCTCTGCATGCGGGTGATGACGTACTGACGCAGTTCGTGCACGGTGAAGCGCGACGTGTCAATGACTAGGTCGGCCAGTTTGCGGATGGGCGCCATCAGGCGACGCTCGCGCTGGATCGCTTCCCGCACGGTGAGGCCACGAGCGAGCGGGTGCGGGCGACGGGTTTCGCTGAAGCGACGGAGCAACGCCTCATCGCTGGCTTCGATGAAGACCAAGCGGACGTTGTACTGCCGGCGGAGCTGGCGATAGAGGGCGGGCAGGCGGGCAATCGATTCCCCTTCGCGCACGTCCACCAGCAGAGCCGCACGCTCGATTTCCTGGCTGCCGTAGACATGCAGCTCGGCGAACGTGGGGATCAGGTCCACGGGCAGGTTGTCCACGCAGTAGAAACCCAGGTCTTCAAAGGTGCGCAGTACGGTACTTTTGCCCGAGCCGCTCAAACCGGTCAGGATGACCAGTTGCGGGGCGGCCTTGGAGCGCTGCTTCGGCATCGCCGCTTAAACCCTGACCCGGCGCTGGTGAGTGGAGGGGATGCGCATATCTTCGCGGTACTTGGCCACGGTGCGGCGGGTGACGTGGATGCCTTCTTCGGCCAGCCGGCGAGCAATCTGCTCGTCGGTGAGCGGGTGGGCCGGGTCTTCCGCTTCGATCATTTTGCGGACACGGCGCTTCAGGGTGAGCAGCGAAAGCGAGCTGCCCTGCGGGCCTTGAACGGCTTCGGTGAACAGCTCGCGCAGTTCGAACACGCCCTGCGGGGTGTGGGCATACTTGTTGGCCA
>JAIMBE010000156.1 GCA_023511565.1 Bacillota bacterium | reverse complement strand
CCTTGGCCCTCTGGAGGAGGGTCTGCGTTGCCTGTTTCGTCTTTTCGCGGACCGATTCCAGTAGACCGACACCGGCGCCCGAACCTTCTTTGCGCCCGTTTTCCTCTGCCATTCCCTGCCCTCCGCGAGTCGCGCGCTCCTCTCTTCCGCCGCCCCTCAGACCACCACGTAGGCTCCAGGATTGTCGAATTCATCGCGGCCCATGATGGGGTCGCGGATGTACAACCGGCTGGTGTCCACAATGATTTGGCCGGTCGCATCCAGTTCCACGTGGGCGCGGTCCATGGGACGCGGTGCCGGCCCCTCGAAGTTGATCCCTTCGGAATCGAACCCGCTGCCGTGGCACGGACACTTGAATTTTCGCTCGCTTTCTTTCCAGTCGGGAGTGCAGCCCAAGTGCGTGCACTTCGCAAAAATCACGAACAGGCGCCCCGGGTCACGCACGACCCAGATACGATGGCTTTGCTGATAGCGGGTGTCCACACCGAGGTTGAAGTCGGACGGGTAGCCAATCGAGAAAACCGCCTTGGGCTCAAACAGGGCACGCGGAAAAAAAAACCGGAGGAACATCAGAAAATTCACACCCAGGTACCCCCACACACTGGCCCAGACCAGACGACGGCGCATCAGAAGGACCTGGGCGGTGTCCTCGGCTTCCCCCTGCTTGGTGGCTGGCTTTTGTCCGGCTGTAGCAGCTCCGCCTGGCGCCGGCGGCGCAGGCTTCTGCTCAGTCTGCTCCGACATATAGTTCCCAGGGAGTGCGTATCAATCGTCGAAACCTGCTTCCCGTCCGGTGAAGCAGGTCACGCCCAACAGTCGTTTATATTCGTGGCAGCCAGGACTGTCAAGCCGAATCCACACCACGCTTTCGGACGGACGTGCCGGTCGGTGCGTCGCCGAGTCCAAGCGCGCCGAGCACAAGCTCCGTCAAGGCAGTGATAAAGGTTGGCGAATCGTTCAGCGCGGGCATCACCGCGAAGTTCCGGATGCCGGCAGCTTCGGCGTGCTCCCGCGCTTCGATGTTCAGCTCGTGCAGGGTTTCGATGTGCTCGGAAACAAAGGAAATCGGAATCACCAACACCGAGGTCACTCCGGCGGCCCCCAGTCGGGCAAGAGTATCGTCCAGCGAAGGCTCGAGCCACCGCTGGCGGCCGACTTTGCTCTGGTAGCAGAGCACGTGCGGATTGGGCCAGCCGCCCTGCTGCATCACCCGTTGCACCGTTTCTTCCACCTGCCGCTGATATGGATCACCGCGCGCGATGAAGCTGACCGGCAGGCCGTGCGCGCTGAACACAAACTGCACCGCCTCCGGCTCGGCGAACTGCGCCAGGCTCGCGTGGATCTTCTCGACAAAGGCTTCGATCAGACGCGGGTGATCGTGGAATGAGCAAATCGTGTGCACCGGACAGCGCGGATCGGAAAACTGTCGCTGCCACTCCTTCAGGCTGCTGCCCGTCGTGGAGAACGAAAACTGGGGATAGAGCGGCAGCAGCACGATCTCCTCCGGCGCATAGTCCGTCAGCGTCCGAACCGCATCGGCGGTGGAGGGCTTCCAGTACCGCATGGCCACCACCACCCGAGCATCCATGTGTACCGAAAGGTTGCGCTCCAACGCCTGGGCCTGTCGCTCGGTCAACTCCCGGATGGGCGATCTGCCCCCGATTTCTGCGTAGGCCTGGGCGACCTTCTTTGCGCGCCGCATAGAAATCCACTTCGCGAGCGGCCGGCGCGCCAATCCGCCCAACGGCAGGTCCAGAATATCCGGGTCACAGAACAGGTTGTAGAGAAAGGGCTCGACGGCCTCCAGGCGATCCGGGCCGCCCAGTTGGAACAGCACGACACCGATGCGCTTCCGCTTGTCCATGGTGTTTCCTGGGCCCGACGGCTCCCAGTGCTAGTTCTCGAGCGTTTCCTTGAGGTGCTCCAACTCTTCCCGCAAGCGCGCCACACTGCGTGCGATGCGAATCTCGAAGATAAAGAAAACGGCCCAAGCCACCAGATATGCGGCCAACAGGCTTTCGAAGTTTTTCATCGCAGTACCGGCTCCTCAGAAGCGAGGGGTTGGTTTCGCCCCGATGTGCAGCCGAAGCTCTTCCAGTTTTCCACGCAACTGCTCCAACCGGAATCGCTGCCGCAGCAGGAGCACAAGCAACGCCACCATCGCCATTAGACACACCAGCAGCACCCGCCACATCGTTGGATCCAGTCCGGAACCTTCCCCGCCGGCAATGACCGGCTCCGGATGCTGTGTGCGCCACCACCGGATTGACATATACACAATCGGGACATCCAGAAACGCAAAAATACCAAACACGGCGGAGGTGACCGCCCGTCGCCCGGGATCTTCCACCAGGCTGCGCAGCAGCAGATAGCCGACATACAGCAGCCAGAGCACAAAGGTTGACGTCAGCCGGGCATCCCATGTCCACCAGATGCCCCAGACCGGCTTGGCCCAGATCGGGCCGGTCAACAACACGACCGTACAGAATGCGATCCCAACTTCCGCCGCCGCCACTGCCAGTTGATCCCACACCGGGCGGCGGCGCATCAGGTAGTTCAGGTTGGCCACAAACACGATGAAAAACGCGAGGAACGCTGTCCAGGCACTGGCCACGTGGAAGTAAAAGATGCGCTGGATTTCGCCCATGGTGCGTTCGGTGGGGGCCAGGAAGAATACAGCGTAGCCGGCCACTCCCATCAGCGCGGCCACAGCCAGCGTCCCGGACAGTTCAAAGCGGAAGCTCCCGTTTCTGTGCATCTCAGTCTTCCAACAGAAACTCAAACAGCAGCGCACTGGCAGCCAGATAGATCACGTCAAAGCCAATCAAAAATTTCATGGCGGTCCAGTCCATCGAGGGCTCCAGGGCGAGCAAGCTGGCCGTGGCAGATACGCTGGCGATCAGCACGGGTACGAGCAGAGGCAACAGGAGCAACGGCAACAGCAGCTCGCGCATACGCGCCTGTACCCCGATCGCCGCAAAGACCGTTCCGGTCGTCACCATCCCAAGCGTGCCGAGCGCAAGCACTACGAGAATCTCCCCCAGCACAGGCAGAATCGCCACGCCATACAGCGCTGCAAAAATGGGCAGCAGGAACAGTTCAGCCACCGTCAGAAACACAAAACTGGCCAGGGCCTTGCCCAGAAAGATGGCCAAGGACGCGATGGGCGCCAGCCGCAGAGCCGAAAGCGTATCGTTGTTCTGTTCGCGGATGAACGCGGGTTGCAGCATCAACGAGCCGGCAAACAGCAAGGCCAACCAGAGCAGCCCGGGCCCGTACCGACGTGATTCTTCCCGTGTTGGTTCGAAGGTGAAACTGAACAGCACCACCACCAGCAGTACGAACACCACCGTGGTGTGAAGCAGCTCGCGCGTGCGCAGCTCCGTGCGCAGTTCCTTGGCCAAAATCCAGTAGGTTGCCGCGCCGATCCCCATTGCACTCCTCGGCGGTGTCATTGCTGCGCGGAATGTTGCGACTGCGTATCGCTGACCACGGTGCCCGCAGCCAAGGTCACGCAACGCGTGGCCAGCTCGGCCAGGGCTTCCCGGCTGTGCGTGCTGGCGACGATGGTCTTGCCCTGCTGTTTCAACCGCGCCAGTGCACCCCCCAGCCAGGCCAACCCGCTCTGGTCGAGGCCGGTGGTGGGTTCATCGAGCAGAATCAGTCCCGGATCGTGCAGCAGGGCGCGCGCAATCGAAAGCCGCTGGCGCATCCCGCGGGAATAGGTGCGCACCAAGTCGTTCCGCCGCAACCACAGCTCAGCGGCCCGCAGCCATTCCTCCAGCAGGGGTTCCGAATGGATTCCGTACAGCCGGGCAAAGAAGCGGAGATTTTCCGCGCCGGTAAGTTCGTCGTAGAGCAGCGTCTGGTGCCCCACGTAGCCAACGGTGCGCATGCTCGCGGTGGTTTCTGACGCCACGCCTTCCAGCACCACCCGGCCAGAGGTGGGTTGGGAGAGCCGTGCAGCCACACGCAGCAGGGTCGTCTTGCCGCACCCGTTCGGTCCGAGCAGCAGAACAAATTCCCCCGCCCGAATCTGCAGGGAAAGATCGCGCAGCGCGTAGAGCAGGCCGTAGCGCTTCGAGACCTGTTCCAAACGCAGACTCACGCCGACCGTCTGGGAGCGAGTTGGGCCTGCGGTGGCGACCGAGGCGATCTCTGCAGACACGGGCACTCCTACCCTTTCAGAAAATCGCGCAACCGCGCCTGGGTACGGCGGTACTCGCGGTCGAACTCCTCTTCGGAAATGGTGCCCGCCTGGCGCCGCAGCTCGAGGCGAAACAGAGTCTCTTTGATTTCATCCAAACTCTGGCGCACCGCGCCTTCGACCTCGGCCTCGACGCGTGCGGCGTGCCCCGACGGCTTGCGAAGCAGGTAGAACGCCCCCAAGGCAAACAGCGCAGCAAACCCCACAATCAGCGTCCACTTCAGACTGTCCAACCGCGGAGGCAGCCTCGTCACCATGCCCGTTGGCGTCGGCCCGGCCTGGGCGCTGGCTGCTTCTGCGCCGGCTGCAGGAAGCGTTGCGGTGCCCTGCAGGCGAATTTCAAACGTGGTGCCGCGCGCCAACCCTTCGCGCGCGTAGAGATTGTACCCCTGCTCGTTGCCGGCCGGCTGAAGCCCGGTTCCTTCCAGTTGGATTCCGTTCGGTGCAGCCAGCAGCACGCGGCTGGCTTCGTAGAGGGAAGAAATCCTCAAGGTAGTCTGTCCATCTGGATAGGGGAGCTGATAGGAAATGCGGATTCCGTTTTCGCCGGGACGAATGGGAAAGACAACCGCATGCCGCCCACCGCCCTTCTCCAGTGTGCCCTGCACGACCGGCATCCCGGCCGGCCCCCAAGCCGAGACCTGAGACAGCTCGGCTCCAGGCGGTAGGACAAACTCGAACGTGCCGTCCGGGCGGTAGAAGGTGCGCGGCGGCTGGGTCGAGTTTTCGACGAGGAACTCTTCCCCAATCAGCAGCGTGGGTCCATTCGGCTGGAAGACAAGGAATCGGGAAGCCACCCGAAACGCATTGGCGTCTGTCGTTGCGCATTGAAATCTATGACGCAACGAC
>JAIMBE010000155.1 GCA_023511565.1 Bacillota bacterium | reverse complement strand
ACGTCGGCGAATCCGAGCAGGTATTTCAGCACGAACCAGGTGTGCGAGCTGCGTTCGCCGATGCGGCAGTAGGCGATCACTTCGCTGTCGCCGCGGACGCCGCGGCTGGCGTAGAGCTCGCGCAGTTCCTCGGCGCTTTTGAAGGTGCCGTCCTCGCGCACGGCCAGGGCCCAGGGGATGTTGGCCGCGCCCGGGATGTGGCCGCCGCGCTGCGCCGTTTCCGTCATGCCCGGCGGGGCGATGATTTTGCCGGTGAACTCATCGGGCGAACGGACGTCAACCAGCACGGCCCGGCGCCGACCGTCCAGCACGGCATAAATCTCTTCGCGACGTGCACGGATTGACCCGTCGGGATCTTTGGCCCGGTAGCTGGTCGTCGGTACGGCGGGTACCTCGGTGGACAGCTCGCGCTTTTCTTCCAGCCACTTCTTGCGCCCGCCGTTCATGACGCGGACATCCTGGTGTCCATAGTACTTCAGCTGCCAGAAGGCCCAGCAGGCAAACCAGTTGTTGTTGTCGCCGTAGACGACGACGGTGGTGTCGTTCGCAATCCCGCTGCGGGACATCAGTCGCTCGAATTCCGCTTTGCCGATCAGGTCGCGTCGGACAGGGTCCTGCAGTTCGGTTTGCCAGTTCCAGGCGATCGCGCCGGGAATGTGGCCCTGCTCGTAGGCTGAGGTGTCCACGTCCACTTCCACGATACGCAGCTGGGGATCGTTGCGGTGCTCAGCAACCCATTGCGTGCTGACCAAAACTTCCGGATGCGCATACTCTGCCATGGCTTCCTCCTTTCGCTGGCGGGGATCGTCCCAGTGCTTACACCGGGATGGAGGGTAGATCGCAGACTAGCAGGATTCGCGCTCGCCCGCAAGTTGTGCGGGGCTCAGTCGGGTGCGGCGAGCCGTCCATCGCGCAGCTCGTATTCGATGCGGAGCAGCCAGTCGTAGTGTACGCCTTCGGCGCGCAGCCAGGCCTCGAGCGGCTCGCGTGCGGCGGCTTCGAATTCGACCAGCAACTTGCCCTCGGTCAGGTTCGCCAGCACGCGCTGCACCACCCCGGCTGTGCCGCGGCCGAGCCGTGCCACCAGCTCTTCAGCGCCCTGCCGGGTCAAGCAGGCCAGCGAATGCAGAGTCAGATAGCGAGGCATCAGAACTCCGGAATTGTTAGAATGGACTTCGCGCTGCAAGCAGATACACCGCGCCCGTCAAAAAAGCAACCGACCCCGGGCGCGGTTCGTGGTCTGCAGACCGCAGGCTGCGCGTCATTGTCTTTCTGCGGCCGCCGATTCCGGGGCCCAACAGCCGGCAGGCGGGAACCTGCCTCACAGAGCATGCTAAATCTTCGGGCAGTGATTTTGGGGAGCCGGGTCCGGGCCGGAGCGCTGGGACTCGTCCTGGTGGCTGCTGCCGCTCTAGCACAGGACCGAGAAGAAGAGCGCTTCCGCCGGCAGCGCGAAGTCTTGGTCGCGCAACTCGCGTCGGAGCGCTGGACGGGCGGCGAGCCAGTGCGCAACGCGCGTGTGCTGGAGGCTCTGCGTCGCGTGCCACGCCACCGGCTGGTGCCGCCTGGGCAGCGTCGGCATGCGTACGAAGACCGTCCCCTGCCGATTGGCTATGGCCAGACCATTTCGCAGCCCTATGTTGTGGCGCGGATGACCGAACTGCTCGATCCGCAGCCCACCGATCGTGTGCTCGAGGTGGGCACCGGCTCCGGCTATCAGGCCGCTGTGCTGGCCGAGTTGGTCGCTGAGGTGTTCACCGTGGAAATCATCGAGCCGCTGGGCCGTCAGGCCGAGCAGCGCCTGCACGAACTGGGATACACGAACATCCGTGTACGCATCGGCGATGGCTATGCCGGCTGGCCGGAGCAAGCGCCCTTTGACGCCATAATCGTCACGGCTGCGCCCGACCACATCCCCGAGCCGCTGCTCGAGCAGCTCAAGCCAGGCGGCCGCATGGTGATTCCCGTGGGTGCGCGCTATCAGACGCAGGAGCTGCTCCTGATTACGAAGGGCTCGAAAGGGCCGCGCGACATCCGCATCCAACGCGTGATGCCGGTGATTTTCGTTCCACTGGTGCGTCCCGGAGAGCAGCCCTAGCCGGTCGTCCCGGCTCTCGGTGCGTTTTCGCGGACGGTCGACCCCCGGGATAGGCACGCCTCCCGGCTGTTCCCCGTGGCCGGGGGACGATACACTTTTGCGCTTTGGGAGGAGGCGGGAACCGGGCGGCGCGGGGCCGCCCCTGCACCCGCGCACTGAGACGGCTGTCGAGGCAGGGGCCAGTTTCTCTCTCGGACGTTTCCGGTGCCCGGAGGCATCCTTCGGAAAGGCGGCTATGGAACCGCAGCGGCTGCGCAGCGCGCATCCCTACCACACCTATGAGGCCATCCAGCAGCAGCCAGAGCGCATTGCGCGGCTGCTCACCCGCCAGCGCGAGGTCCTTCTGTGTGCGGCCGCTGAAATCGCGCGTCGCCAGCGCATCCTTCTGGCTGGAATCGGCACCTCGCTGCACGCTGCGCTGGCCAGCGAACGCTTCCTGCGGCATTTGAGTGGAGGGCGCGCCTGGGTGCAGGTGGAAGAGTCCTTCGAGCTGGTGCACGCACCGCTCGCGCTCGGGCCCGAGGACGCGGTGGTGCTGACCAGCCACCGCGGGGGGAGCGGGTATTCCGTCGAGGTCTTGCGGCTGGCGAAAGCCGCCGGTGCCTTCACCGTAGCTGTTACCGGCGAGGGCGGCGGAGACGCGATGCGAAGTGCGGACCTGGTGGTGACCACGTGCGAGCAGGAAATCGCCATGGCCCACACGAAAAGCTATACGACGGCCCTGGCCGCACACGCACTGCTCGCTGCCGGAGTGTCGCGCTGCCGTGGTTGGGGAACTGGATCGGTGGCCGAACGTGACATCGAGCAGTTGCCGGAGCTGGTCGAGCGAGCGCTCGCGGCCGAACCCGCCGCGCGGGCTGCCGCCGCCCGGCTGGCGCCGCACGACCGGTTGTTTTTCCTCGGTGCCGGACTGCAGAGCCTCACCGCGCGCGAAGCGGCCCTGAAGGTGAAGGAGACCAGCTACATCCACGCGGAAGGATTTTCGAGCGAGGAGTTTTTGCACGGGCCGTTGGCCGCCTGCGACGACCGTGCCGCGGTCGTAGCCTGCCTGGACACTTCACCCGCCGCGCACCGCACCACGCAGGCGCTTCTCGCTGCGCGCGCGACCGGTGCCCATTGCCTGGCCGTGGTCAGTGCTGGTGCGGCCGTGGACGCGCGGATCGAGCCGGCCCTCGTGGTGCCTGCAGCGCCGGACTGGCTCGTCCTGTTCCCGCACACCGTAGCTGCGCAGTTGCTTGCCTATTTTCTGGCGCTTGAGCGCGGCACGAATCCCGACACCGGCCGCGAAGAGCAGCCCGCGCACACACGGGCACGCCAGCAGGTGCACTGCTGAGCCGCCGCGTGCGGTTACTGATTCCGGCTGGTGAATTTGCCCAGGCCCAGGCTGCGCAGCTTGCTGGCTGCGCCCGCTTTGCCCATCTGTCGAATCAGCCGGCGCATCTCCATGTACTGGCGCAGCAGTTGATTCACTTCCTGTACGGAGGTGCCGCTGCCCTGGGCGATGCGCCGCCGCCGGCGGCCGTCAATGAGGGTGTGGTCGGCCCGCTCTTCCGGGGTCATCGAATTGATGATGGCTTCAAAATGGATAAGCTGCTTATCATCAAGATGGAGACGCGAAATATTTTTAAAAGGCCCGACACTGGGCAACATCGCCAGAAGCTGGGAAAGAGAGCCCATCTTTCTCAGCTGAACGAGTTGCTTGCGGAAATCTTCTAGGGTAAATTCTTCCTCCCTGAGCCGTCTGGCCATCTCTTCAGCTTCCTTCAAATCAGCTTCTCTTTCAGCCCTTTCAATCAGGCTCAGGACATCACCCATCCCCAGAATTCTTGAGGCCAGCCGGTCAGGATGAAAAAGTTCAAGCTGGTCATATTTTTCGCCGACGCCGATAAAAATTATTGGTTTTCCCGTGACACTCACAATGGATAGGGCGGCTCCGCCCCGGGCATCTCCATCCATTTTGGTTAAAATCACCGAGGTTAAACCAATCTTCTCTTCAAAGGCCTGGGCACTGCGCACAGCATCCTGTCCGGTCATGGCATCGCCCACAAAAATAACCTCATCTGGCTTGAGGCTGACCTTCAATAACCGCAGTTCCTCCATCAAATCTTCATCAATATGGAGCCGGCCAGCCGTATCCAGAATTAAAGGGTCAAAATGGCCCTGCTGCGTGAAGGCGAGCAGCTCGTTTAAGGCCCTTTCAGGTTCTTTCATCTTCTCGGGCTTGATTTCATAAAAGGGCAAGCCAAGCTGGGAGGCAATCATTCGAAGTTGCTCCTGGGCCGCTGGCCTCTTAAGATCAAAGGAGGCAAGGAGCGGTTTCTTGCCCGTTTTTCTCAAATAATAGGCCAGCTTCCCGCAGGTGGTGGTTTTGCCGCTTCCCTGCAAACCCACAAGAAGGAAGACAGAAGGGGGTGAAGAACGGAAATTCAGAGTGCGGGCTTTACCGCCAAGAATGGAGGTTAATTCATCTCGAACTATCTTGATTGTCTGCTGAGCCGGAGTTAAACTCTCCATTACCTTTTGATCAAGGGCCCTTACCCTTATCCTTTCTATAAAATCCCTGACCACCTGATAATTGACATCAGCCTCTAAAAGGGCCAGTCTTATCTGCCTGAGGGCCTCAGCCATATTCCTTTCAGTTATCTTGGCTTCCCCCCGGAGATACTTCATAACCTTTTGAAGCTTATCAGCTAACTGGTCAAGCATTGGTTTTTCCTGCTATTTCCTTCTTTTTTTATTAGCCTTTTCATCTTAAAGGAGTTCAGGGGAGAGGTCAATTGCTGGCCGGCCCTTTTATAGAAAGACTGGTGATTTATCAGGCTAATGGCAGCTATATGCCTCTAAAACAAAGAAAGACAATAAATTTTGATAAGGCCAAACCTATTAAAAAGCGAGTCCGATTTATTCCTATTCTGACCTCCAGAGGAAATGAAGTGGGCTTAGATAGCCACCCTATTTCCTCAGTCATAAGAGTCAATTCTTATCAAAAGGCTGAAAATAATAGGTTAAAAAGTCCGGCAAGTACCCCAGGGGTAAAC
>JAIMBE010000154.1 GCA_023511565.1 Bacillota bacterium | reverse complement strand
GCGCTGGGCTGGCGGGAATCCGGAGTGGTGCTGCTCGCGGTGCCGGTGACGCTGGCCCTGACGCTGGTCATCTTTTACCTGTACGGCTACACCCTGAACCGTGTCACGTTGTTCGCACTGATTTTTTCCATCGGCATCCTGGTGGACGACGCCATCGTCGTGGTGGAGAACGTGGTGCGCCACTTCCGCCTGCCGCAGAATCGAGGCCGACCGTGGCGGGAAGTGGCCGTAGAGGCGGTGGACGAAGTCGGCAATCCCACGATCTTGGCGACGTTCACCGTGATTGCCGCGATTCTGCCCATGGCATTCGTTAGCGGACTGATGGGGCCGTACATGCGGCCGATCCCGGTGGGGGCTTCAGCCGCGATGCTGTTTTCGCTGGTGATCGCCTTTGTCGTTTC
Organism: Bacillota bacterium; assembly: GCA_023511565.1. Lineage (GTDB taxonomy): Bacteria > Acidobacteriota > Terriglobia > Acidiferrales > UBA7541 > DSGC01. Next base: position 4,759 of record JAIMBE010000154.1, on the reverse strand, counting down.
CCCGTGGGCGGCGCTGCGCCTGCTCGGCGGGCACGCGGGCAAGACCGGCGGGGCCGAGCACCCGGGCGAAGCCGAAGGCTGGACCACCCGGCTCTACCGCCGGGCCATGACCCCGCTGATTGCGAATTCGCGTTACCGCTGGATGTTCCTGGTGGGCATCACCGTCCTGCTGCTGTTGGCCTGCCTGCTGGTGCCGCTGAAAGCCGTCCGAGTGAAAATGCTGCCGTTCGACAACAAGAGCGAGTTCCAGGTGATCCTGGACATGCCCGAAGGCACGCCGCTTGAAACAACACTGGCAGCCGCCCGCGACATCGCTGCCTATCTGCGAACTCACCCCGAGGTGGAGAACTACCAGATTTACGCCGGCACGGCCGGTCCGCACAATTTCAACGGTCTGGTGCGCCACTACTTTCTGCGCAGCGCTCCGCACGAGGGCGATATCCAGGTGAACCTACGCCCTGCCAGCGAGCGCACGCTGCAAAGCCACGAGATCGCCAAACAGATGCGCGGCCCGATCCAGGCCATCGCCGCGCGCTGGGGTGCGCGGGTGAAGATCGCGGAAGTTCCACCCGGCCCGCCGGTGCTTTCGACCCTGGTGGCCGAGATCTATGGGCCGGACTACACGAGGCAGATCGAGCTGGCGCGGCAGATCCGCGAGTTGTTCGAACAGACCCCAGGCGTGGTGGATGTGGATTGGTATGTGGAAGCCCCGCAGCCCACTCTCGATTTTGTGTTCGATCCGGACAAGGCTGCGCAGCAGAAGATTTCCGCTGCAGACGTGGCCCGCACGATGGCGATCGCCCTGGGCGGTGCGGATGTCGGCCTGATGCACCAGCCCAGCGAGCGCGAAGACGTGCCCATCCGCGTGCAACTCGCACGTGCGAGCCGCTCGAGCGGGGAGGCGCTGCGCGGGCTGTATCTCGATTCGCCGCACGGGGCCCTGGTACCGATCGGCGAATTGGTCCGGCTGCACGAAACCACTCGCGCGCCGAACCTCTATCGCAAAAATCTGCGTCCGGTGGTCTATGTGACGGGCGACGTGGCCGGCGAAGAGGAAAGCCCGGTGTACGCGATCCGCGCCCTTTCCGAAAAAATCCGCGCGCTGAACATTCCTGAGGGATACGACCTCGAACAACTCATCTTCACCACCCAACCGCCGCAGGAAACCAATCGCCTGGCGCTGAAATGGGACGGAGAGTGGCACATTACGGTCGAAGTGTTCCGGGACCTGGGCCTGGCGTTCGCTGCGGTTCTGGTTCTGATTTACGTACTGGTGGTGGGCTGGTTCCAGTCGTTCCAGATTCCGCTGGTGATCATGGCGCCGATTCCCCTCACGCTGGTGGGGATCCTGCCGGCGCACTGGGCGATGGGCGCGTTTTTCACCGCCACCTCGATGATTGGCTTCATCGCCGGTGCCGGCATCATCGTGCGCAATTCCATCATCCTGGTGGACTTCATTCAGTTGCGCCGAGCCCAGGGGATGTCGCTTGAAGAAGCGGTTGTGGACGCTGGCGCCGTGCGGTTCCGGCCGATGCTGCTGACGGCGGCCGCCGTGGTCGTGGGCGCGGGCGTGATACTGTTCGATCCGATCTTTCAGGGTCTGGCAATTTCGCTGATGGCGGGCGAAGTTGCATCTACGTTGCTTTCGCGTATGGCCGTTCCGGTGCTGTATTACCTGAGCGAGCGGCAGTGAAACAGCCTCGGTCCCGGCCGTGGAAAGGAGTCAGCGATGACGGAGTGGATCTATACGGTCGAAACCAACAAGTCCGTGGACGAAGCGGTGCAGGCCGTCGAAGCGGTTTCAGCCCGGCACGGTTTCCGTGTCTTGCACACCCACGACGTCCAGGCCGCGCTGGCGGAAAAAGGGTTTGCGCAGCAGCCGCTGAAAATCGTGGAAATCTGCAACGCGAAGGCTGCACACGCTGTGCTGAGCCGCGAACCACGAATTGCTGTGATGCTGCCCTGTCCAATCGCCGTGTACCGCGAAGCAGGCAGGACCGTAATCAGCACCCTGCTGCCCACGGCCATGGCAACGATGTTCCCCAACAAGGGTTTGGAGCCAATCGCCGAAGAGGTGGAACGGTCGGTCTTGGAAATCCTTGCGGAGGCGAAACAATGACCCGGCCCGGCGATCCACACGAGGAGGAAACCTGTGAAGCCGTTCCAACCCGGAACGATTCTCTGTGCCGTTGATGGGAGTGCGGGAACTGCAGCTATCCTGCGCTGGGCGAACCTGTTTGCCTCGGCTTTTCGGGCGCGCTTGGAAATCTTCCATGCGGACTGGTGGGAGCCGCCGCGCTACTTCACCGTCGCGCAGATGGAAGCGCTCTTGGGCCAGGCTGATGAACACCGCCGCGCAGCGGAGGAACATCTCCGAAAGATGGTGCAAGAAACTCTGGGTCCCTCAGCCAGCTATACGATCCGCGTGGATTCCGGCCACCCGGCCGTGCTCATCCCACAGCGGGCCCAGGCGCTCCCGGCGGATCTGATCGTGGTCGGGAGTCAGGGGCGAACGGGGCTGGCGCGCTGGCGGCTGGGTTCGGTGGCTGAGGACGTGGTGCGGGCTGCAGAGCAGCCGGTGCTGGTGGTCAAGGGCCTGACGGGACAAACCCAGCAACCCGAAGTGAAGACGCTGCTCTGCCCGGTGAATTTCACGAATCTGGCCCGCGAGTGCCTTGGCGTGTCCTCGGCGATTGCCGAAGCGCTGCGGGCTCAGCTCGTCGTGCTGCATGCAGCCGAGCAGGCCGACACCGACCTCGAGCAGATGCACCGGGACCTGTGCGACTGGGTGCCCCGCTCGGTGCGCGGCCAGTGCGAAGTGGCGGAATTCGTGCGCCGCGGCCCTGCGGCCGAGCAGATCTTGCTGCTGGCGCGGGAAAAAGCCGCGGATCTGATCGTCATTGGCGCCGAACACCGTCCACTGCTCGAAGCGCTCACTCTGGGAACCACCACCGAGCGCGTGTTGCGGCACAGCGAGATTGCCGTTCTGGTCGTCCCCCGCAATCCCGCCTAAGCCTGGCAAGGGGCGCGTTTGCGGAACAAAATCCTTGCGGAAGGAGGTCAAACCTCATGTCTATCGAACACAAAATCCGGAGCATTGCCGGGACATTCATTCTGGTGTCTCTGGCGCTGGGCGTGTGGGTGAATCCAAACTGGTTCTGGTTCACTGCATTCGTAGGGGCCAACCTGTTCCAGTCTGGCTTCACCAAATGGTGCCTGATGGAAAAGATTCTGCTGAAGATCGGGGGGGCCAGAAACGATAGCGGTGTGAAACCCGCTCGAAATTAACAACCGCCGGCCACACAGACGGCCCGCGATGGAGCGTTGGTGTGGACGCTTTTCTCACGCGGGCGCTGGCCCGTTTCCGATCAGCGTTCAGGAGGAACGCATTCGGCGCGTTTCCTGTTGCGGCTGAGCGGCACCACCGTGCCCCTGGCCATCCAGACGGTGGGAGGTTCCGAGACAAGCGCGGTCACGGCTTTGGCGGTGGAAGCTCGAAACGCACCGCGCCGTTTTGGTCCAGGAATCTGATTTTCGCCTCGCCTTCGGCCGTAACGACGACCTGCAGCCGCGGACGGCCCCGCGCATCGGCCAGGGAAAGCTGCACGGATTTGTCTGGGCGCTTGCCGGCGAATAACCGCACGGCACCCAGCTCGCCTGCCGCAGCGAGCTTCTGCACCAGAGCATCTCGCTCCGGACCCTCCGGCAGGGCATAGATCGGGCCGGCGATCTCCCACACCGGACGGTCCGAGCGATCCCAGACGGTCAAGCCAGCGCTGCGCTGTCCGTTGCGCTCGCTGTAGGTGAGGCCAACCGTTTGATCCTGATTGTACTGATCGAACAGCAGGCCGGCGCTGGCTGTGTAGCCGCCATCGGGCCACGCGGTGCTGTCGAAGGTGAGTCCACCGTTTTCATCGCCCTTGCCGTTGTAGAAGATCATGCCGGGGGCACGGCCCGGACGCGGGAAGACGTGCCCGCCCACCACTGGCGGCGGGATGCGATCGCGGTTGGCGAGCACGAGAACAAGCTGACCGTTTCTGTCCACAACGTTTAAACGCTCCACATCCAGTTCAGTGAATCGTGGCCGCTGCGGGACGGCTTCCTGGCGGGCAAAGCCGGCCAGCAGCAGCACCACCAGCGCCAGACTGCTCAGCGCGGCGTACCACTTCAGCCAACGAACATCCCGTTCCAGTGCAGAAGTCATGACGGCTCCTTCCCTCTCTGCCGGGCACGCCGCGAACCGAGCCGAGCGGGCTCAGTCGTGCCAGCGCGCTGGACATCGCTGTAGAGATTGCCGGCCGCGAGGTTGAAAGACTCGCGCCGACCGTCGTTCCAAGGCACCCAGAGCGTGTGGCCGTCGGCCCGGCGGAGTCGTATCGAGGTGAACGAGCGCCTGGGCAATGCATTCTCCCGGCGGCAAATCGGCCAGACGGCGCAACGGCCCGCCCCGTGGGGTTGGATCGATCACCGCAGGCTGGCCGGGCGCGTCGCATTGGAGTTCCTCCCTGCCGGCAACGGTCAGGCGCAACTAGCGGTGTGGCGCATCGGCCCGCGCGGCCGCACCGGCGCGCGGCGGTGATGCGGCAACGACGACCGGCAGCAGAAGGTGCGAGGCGTGCTGACTTGAGCGGAAAATTCGCTGCGTGGCCGGCTGAAAATCTGATTCCCGGGCCAGGAAAATATTCGGCACGAACGTCTGCGGGTTACGATCGATCACCGGGAACCATGTGCTCTGGACCTGCACCATGATCCGGTGGCC
>JAIMBE010000153.1 GCA_023511565.1 Bacillota bacterium | reverse complement strand
GGACAGCGGTCATCGGATGGCCCGGCGTGCCATACCGTTCGAGCAGTACCCGGGCCGAGAGGGCCGGATCGGCCCCCGCAGGCAGCGACAGCGCCCAGTCGAGAAAGATCGACCGGCACTCGCCCTCGGTGATGCCGGGGATGCGATAGGCCTCTCGCACCAGGTTCTTGGGATCGTGGGAATCGCTCAGGGCATGGCCTCCAGCCGTGTCGAGATGATCGCCTCCGCATCGGCTGCCGCAGCGGCAAGCCGTCGCCAAGGCGGGGTATGGGCACTAGGCGGCCGTCGGTGAAGTACCGGCAACAGCGGTGTGCCGAGGCCGTTCGCGCCCCGCACTCCGTGGCGAGCATGGATTGGTGTTTGTGGTGATGATGGACGAACGCACGCTCCCTGTCTGGCTGCACCCGCTGGCGTGGATCACGGCCGTGACCGCGCTGTTGCCGATGTTCGCGTTGATCTTGCAGCGGAAGGCAATGCCGATACCCATCGGCTCCAGGTTGCGGTGCTGGATGTTGGCCGGGATGATCGCGCGGCCGCGAGCCACTTCACTGCGAACCAGTTCCGGCTCCACGCGCTCGCGGCGCGCGACGTACTCCATCTCTTCGGTCACGATGCCCTGACGCGCGAAGTACATCTGCGTCATCGGAACATCACCACCGGCTGCGGCCGCCTGCTGCAGCCGTCGTTCGATCCAAGCATCCCGCAGTCCCATGCCGCCCCCTTGCGAAATCTGCTGCCCATGCATAAGCTTCACAGAAATTATCGCACCAGGTGATGGCACCAGCAACTGGGACGTCCGCCGACGCATCTCAAGAGGCGATTTTCAGGAGGGCACAATGAAACGGTCGGTCCACGACGTGCACACACAAGCGGGCCGGCTCGCGACGGCCATGGCGATGGCCGTCGTTGTGTTCCTGCTGGTGCCGGACAGTGTGAAGGCCCAGGATTTCGCTCGCTGGGAGGTCAACGGTGGATTCGCCTACCAGAGCCTGCGTGCGCCGGGGATGCCGTTTCGCGACGATGCGGTAGGCGGCTGGGGTGGGATGGCGTTCCACCTGACCCCGCACGTCAGCCTGACGGCTGATCTGGGCTTCCAGAAAAATCCGGAATGCGCGCAGGACGACTTCGAGTGCATAATCCAGCAACTTGCCCAGCCATTTTTGGTCACCTACAGCAGCCTGCAATTTCTGGGCGGACCGCGCGTTTCCACACGACGAGCTGCCGCACTGGACTTTTTCGGCCAGTTCCAGGTGGGACTGGTGCGCACACGCGCGACCGTCATCAACCTGGACACCCTGGAGGTCACCACGACCAAATCCGGGGCGCGGTTTGCGATGGGTCTTGGCGGAGGTATGGACTGGAACGTGCTGCCCGAGCTGGCCATCCGGATCGTGCAGGTCGACTACCTGCCCGTCTGGCACTCGGACGCGGTACGCCACAGTGTGCGGGTGCGGGCCGGTGTTGTCGTCCGCTTCGGCGGACAACCATAGGGCCACGGGAACCGACTCCACCCTTCTCCCGCGGTCTCCGGCCCCGACCACCAACCAGGATCCGCTCTTCTTCAGCCAGCGCGACGCAACACCAGCAGGGTAATTTCGGGTGGAACACCCAGGCGCACCGGAGCGCCCACTGTGCCGAGTCCGCGGTTCACATACAGTGAGGCCAGGCGAGGCGAGGTCTCCCGAGCGGGCGAAGCCGCCGCGGGTGCCCCGGCTGGCCGTGGCCGCTGATAAAGACCGGCGATGAACTCGGTGATGAACCGTGCCGGGCTGAGGCGACTGTCGAGAATTTCCACCTGCACCTGGCCGCCGTGGGTGTGGCCGGCCAGCGTCAACGCGATGCCCAGTTCGGCGGCGCGCGGGAAGGCGTTCGGGTTGTGCGAGAGCAAAAGGTTGAACTGCGAAGGACGCACCAAGCGTTCCACACCCGCCAGCATCGGCGGCCAGTGGCCGAGCGGCGGACGGGTGCGCTGATAATCCACACCGATCAGGTTCAGCGGAACTCCGTGCCAGACGAGCTCGGCGTTTTCCTGGCGGAGGATGCGGCCGCCGATCTGTGCGAACAGCTCCGTGGCCCGGTCTTCGGCCCGCGCATAGATTTCGTGATTGCCGTTGCAGCCCCACAGGCCAAGCGGCGCACGCAGTGCCGCCAGCTCGGCGATGCAGGCTTCCAGCGGGTCCGCGGCGCTGGTGATGAAATCGCCGGTGACAACAGCCAGGTGCGGCTCGAGTTCATTGGCCATCGCGACGGCGCGGCGGAGTTGTTCCGTGGGCAGATAGGTGCCCATGTGGATGTCGCTCAACTGGAGAATGCGGAAACCCTCAAGCTCTTCCGGCAGCTCCGGAATCGGCACCTCCACACGCTCGATGCGATAGCGCAGTCGTTCGGCGGCGAAGCCGTACAGCGCGCCGACAAACGGTGTGGCTCCGGCCAGAAACGTGGCGGTCTGAAAAAAATAGCGCCGGCCCGGGTCAGCCAGTTCAACCGGCGAAGAGCGCGGCCTGAGCTCGGCCAGCCGATGCCAGACCCATTCCAGGCCGCGCACCAGCTTCACCGCCAGCCATGCGCACAGGGCGCTCGAAAGCCACATCCCCAACAGGGCATAGGTGCTGCGCGGAAACAGCACGCCGCGCATGCCCAGCAGCCAGGTGAGCACCAGCCCAGCAAGCAGAGCGGCAGCCGCCAGGACAGCCGCCTGCAGCACGCGTCGTAACCCGGCCAGTCGAACCCGCGCGACCAGCCGCCAAACCGCGCGGAACCAGAAGCGCTGCGAACCGTAGAGCAGCGCGAGAAGCGTCCCGAAGAAAACGATCCAAACCAGAAGCGCCCAGAAGGAATCCAAACGAGTGCTCCTTGCACAGCGAGACGAGCCCGCTGGCGCTGCGTGCGCCGTCCACAGTGTACTTGGGCGGCCGCCGCCGGGCAAATCGCGAAGGCCACAGCAGGAGCTCAGCCTGCCGCGCGGCTGGAGGCCACCTCCGCGAGCAGCGCGACCAGCCGCTCGGGCTCCGTGACCGGCGGATGGCAGTGGGTCTCTACGCAAACCAAGGCCTGCGACACGTCAGCGCGCAGAGGAGAAAGCGTCTGCTGGAGTGCAGGCGCCAGGGCCCCGGCAGCAAGCTGCTCGGGGGTGACCCGCAGCACGGCTTTGCCGAAGCGATAGACACTGTGGGCCGCCAATTCCAGCCGCGCCGCCTGCGGGTCCTCCCGTGGGCCCGTGATGACCACCTGCAACGGATGGCGCATAAAGAGCGTCGCGGCGAGCCCGTAGCTGGCCGCAAACAATCCGTATTCCACGACCACTCCCGCAAACGCTTCCAGGGTGCGGCGCGCCTGTTCGAGAAAGAGCGGATCTCCGGTCAACGCGTGCAGCCGGCACAGAGCTACGACTGCTGCGGAATTGGCACTCGGGGTCGGCGCATCTTGCAGGGGTTTGCGGCGGACGTCGAGCCCACCGAGGGGCGGTGCATCCTGGGCGCGGTCAAAAAAGCCGCCGGCCTCGGCATCGCCGAATTTTTCGATGGTGAGGCGCATTGCGCGCTCGGCGAGCTGGAACCAGCGACGGTCGAGCGTGGTCTCGTAGGCATCGAGCAGGGCCAAGATGGAAAACACCTGGTCGTCGAGCAAGCCGGGCAACGGGGCGGCACCAAAGCGATGCACAAAGCCCTGAGTTTCAATCCAGGCGTCTCGAACCAGACGCTCGAGCGTCTGCAGGGCAAAGGCCCGGCAATCCTCGCGGCCGAGTACGCGCGCGGCTTCCAGATACGCGGAGAGGAACATGGCGTTCCAGGCGGTGTAGAGCGTGGTGTCCACGCGCGGGGTGGGACGTTGCCGTCGCGCCGCCAGCAGCTTGCCGCGAGCTCGGGCCACGAGCAGATGGATTTCGGATTCCTCGCGGCCGAGTTCCCGGGCCACTTCAGCGGGTGGGCAGGCCAGCCAGAGGACGTTCTTGGCAGGGTTGTGGTGCATCTCGCCGACGTCGTTCACCTCGTAGATGCGCTCGAGGACCTGGGCTTCTTCCTCCGAGAGGACTGCGCGGAGTTCTGTGCGCGTCCAGGTGAAGTAGTCGCCGTCGTCGTGGAGGGAGTAGTCGGCGTCCTGGCTGGCATAGAAACCGCCGTGCGTGCGATCGCTGAGCGTTTCGTCCACCCAGGCCAGGATCCCTTCGGCCACTTCGCGGAACAGCGGCTTGCCGGTGACCTGCAATCCGTGCAGGTAGTTTTTCAGCAGCTCCGAGTTGTCATAGGACATCTTCTCGAAATGGGGAACGCGCCAGCGTTCGTCGACGGAGTAGCGGTGGAAGCCGCCGGCCAGCTGGTCATAAATGCCGCCGCGGGCCATCTGTTCGAGTGTGGTCTCAGCCGCCGTCAGCAAAGACGCCTCGCGGGTGGCTTGATAACGTTCCAGCAGCAAGTCCACGGCGGCTGGATGGGGGAATTTCGGAGCTTGACCGAAGCCGCCATAGCGGAAGTCGAAGCGGCGGAGGATGCTCTCCGTCAGGCGATCCACGAGTTCGGGTTCGAAGCGGCGGCGCGCCTCGGCGAAACTTTCGGCCTGCGCAACGGCCTCAGCCAGTGCACGGGCCGAACGATCCACGTCGGCCCGGCGGGAACGGAAGGCTTCTGCGACCACGGTGAGAATGCGCTTGAAGCCCGGCCGACCCATGGAATCTTCCGGAGGAAAGTAAGTGCCGCCGTAGAAGGGCATGCCCTCGGGGGTGAGAAAGGCCGTCAGGGGCCAGCCCCCCTGACCCGAGATGGCGCTGACGGTCGTCTGGTAGCGAGCATCCACGTCGGGGCGTTCGTCGCGGTCGACTTTGACCGGGATGAAGTGGCGATTGATCAGCTCGGCGATTTCTGGATTTTCGTAGCTTTCGCGATCCATGACATGGCACCAGTGACACCAGACGGCGCCAATGTCGAGCAGGATGGGTTTGTCCTCGGCGCGGGCGCGGGCAAAGGCTTCCTCGCCCCATTCGTACCAGTTCACCGGCTGGTGCGCGGCGGAGCGGAGATAGGGGCTAGCCGCGTGCTGGAGACGGTTTTCATGTGGTGTGGTCATCGGCAACCTCAATGTGGAATGCACTGCGGCCCTGGACCGGGACCCGGGCCCGCCCAGGGTGGGCAGATGCCTTGGCGTGACTAATTCACCGGCGGCTCAGGACCGCTCGGGCCCTGCGCCGAAGGATCGAGCGGCTTGCGGCCGGCGTAGCCTTCGTCGAGCCGGTGCCAGAACCGGATGCGGTCTTCGCCCAGCCGCCAGCA
>JAIMBE010000152.1 GCA_023511565.1 Bacillota bacterium | reverse complement strand
GGCCTCGGAGGCGCAAAAAGCGGTGACGGTGTCCATGGCGCGCACCGCTGCCTTTGTCATCGGCAGGCGTGCCGGCCAGAGTTCGTCGCCGGTGCGCAGAAACTTATCCCACGTGTAGGCGATCAGGGCGTCTTCGCGTCGTTCGGCGGCGGAATCTCCGGCAAATCTCAGCGGCTGGTTGGGCACCATCCGCAACTCCGCCACCACCGCCTCGGTCTCCGTAGCGATGGTGGACAGAATCCAGTCGGCCCTCGCCGGGGGCTTGCTTCCGTTCGAGCCGCCGCCGATGAAGAGCAGCGCGATGGAGCTCGAAACCCGGTCCGGTCGGATGATCGTCAGCCAGTGACGCCACTCCGTGCGGTCCACTTCTTCGCGGGTACGCCAGGTCTGCGACACCATGTCGAGGACAAAACCGGTGTGGCCCGGGCCCTGGAACGTGGAAACGAGCTCGTAGCGGTAGCTGGCGTCGGGGGCCCGTACGTAGCGGTCCAAAGCGGTTTCCTGAGGCGCGGCGGAGGCCGCCACACCGATCGCGGCGCAGACCGCAAACCGGTAGCGCAACGGTTGCATGGAAAGTGTTTTCACGTGTTTCAGAATCCTTGAAGGCATCATGGCGTCGCCCTTTCTGATCTTAGACGCTTCCGGCTTGTCGAATCACCTCAGGAGCGGTTGCCTGGGTCCATCACGATCCGCCGGCAAGCCGGGCAGAACTGCGGCTCCTTAAGGTCCAGGCGCTCCACGGAGTGTGTCGAGGCCATGACGCAGCGCCAGTCGGAACAGTGACGCAGACCGTAGGTGTGGCCCAGTTCGTGGACCGCCTCCTTGACAGCGCGCTCCATCAAGAGCGCAGGGTTGGGCGGCAAACCATAGAATTCCTCGCGCAGCCGGTGCAAGGAAACCAGTGCGCATTGCCCGCCGAGCTGGGCCTCTCCGAACACGAAGGTCAGGACTGGAACAAACAAGTCCGCCTCCGTGATGCCGAGCAGGCGAACCGCAGAACCTTCCACTGCGGCCGCCAGTTCCCGCAGGATCGCCGTGGCCCAGTACTGGCCCCGTTCCGGGTCGAAAAAGGGGGTAGGGTCGACGGGCACGCTGAGCACACGGCAGGAAAGTCCGAAGACGGCCGCCAGGCGCGCCGCGAGGGTCTCCAGGAGCTCCAACCGCACTGCGTCGCCTACGGGCTGGAGATAGATCGCACCGGTCGCGGACGGAAGGCGGTTCACTTCAAACCATAGCGTCTGAGCTTACTGTAGAGCGTGGAACGATCAATCCCCAGGATCCTGGCGGCGCGGGACAGGTTCCCTTCGCACTGGCGCACGACCCGCTCGATGTGCGCGCGTTCGACATCTTCCAGCGTCTGGCTGTTGCCGGCCTGGTGCGGCTGGAGTTGGAAGGGAAAGTGGGCGGGCTGGATTTCGGCGCCGCGGCTGATGACCAGGGCACGCTCGACGGCATTTTCCAGTTCGCGCACATTTCCCGGCCAGTCGTAGGTCAGCAGTAAATCCACCACCTCGGGCGTCAGCCGCGGAACCGGCCGGTTCATGGCGAGGGCGTATTTTTTGAGAAAGTGCTCTGCGAGAAGTGGAATGTCCTCGCGGCGTTCTCGCAGGGGCGGAAGCTGGATCGTGAACACGTTGAGCCGGTAGTAGAGGTCGGGGCGAAACGTGCCGGCTTTGACGAGGTCCTCCAGATTTTTGTTGGTGGCGGCGATGCAGCGGAAATCCACTCGGATGGGCTGCGTGCCGCCCACGCGCACGATCTCTTTTTCCTGCAGCACGCGCAACAGATCGGTCTGGGTCTTGAGACTGATATCGCTGATCTCGTCCAGAAAGACGGTGCCTCCGTCGGCGACCTCGAACTTTCCTTTTTTGCGGTACTGGGCTCCCGTGAAGGCGCCGCGCTCGTGGCCGAACAGTTCGCTTTCGAGCAGGGTTTCCGTCAGAGCGCCGCAATGGATGACCACCATCGGCATGTACCGGCGCGGGCTCAGGGCGTGGATGGCGCGAGCGACCAACTCCTTGCCCGTGCCGCTTTCTCCGGTAATCAACACGGTCGTGTCCGTGGGCGCCACCATTTCAATCAGCTCCATGACTCGCTTCATGGGCGGGCTCTTGCCGATGAGCTCCGTGGCGGGATAGAGCTCCTGAAGGTTTTCCCGAAGCCGGGTGAGTTCGCGCGTGGCGCGCTTGTGCTCCAGCGCCTTGGAAACCAGATGCACGAGCTCGTCGGGATCGATGGGCTTGGTGATGTAATCGTAGGCTCCGCGCTTGAGGGCCTGCACCGCGGTCTCGACGCTGGCGTATCCCGTCATGATGATGATGATCAGGTCCGGGTCGGCTTGGCAGAGGCGCTGCTGCAATTCCATACCGTCCATGCCGGGCATCTTGATGTCCACCAGCGCAAGATCGTAAGGTTTTTCCTGGATCGCCGCCAGGGCGTCCCGACCGCTTGCCGCCAGACCGACTTCGTAACCCTCGCTTTCGAACCAACGTCCCAGGGAGTCACGGACGACCAGTTCGTCGTCCACAATGAGGATGCGGCCCCGGGGCGGTTCCCGATCCGGTTTCGGAGTGCTCATCAGGCCACCTCCTTTGCCGGCGCGGCGGATTCCAGCGGCAAGGTGATAGTGAACTCTGTCCCCTGCCCGAGAGTGGAATCCACCTCCAGGCTGCCGCCATGTTCCTCGACAATCTTGCGAGCCACCGCCAGGCCAAGGCCGGTACGGTGCTGGTCCTCCTTTGTGGTGAAGAACGGTTCGAAGATCTGCGGCAGCAGATCCGGCGGGATGCCGCCGCCGGTATCCCGCACCCGGATGCGCGCGGCGGCGGAACGCGTGTCCCGCTCCGTGATCACGACAAGGCGCCCTCCCTGGGGCATGGCTTCAGCCGCATTGACAAGCAGGGCCAGCACGGCTTGTTGGACTTGCTGGCCATCGCAGCAGCACGGCGGCAGATCGGCGGCGAGTTGTTCGGAGATTTCAACCTGCTGGAGGTCGAGCTGATGGCGGATGAGAGCCAGTGTCTGGCGGACCAGGGCATTCAGGTCCCGGGGTTCCTTGCGCGGCGGAGCCTGGCGCGCGAAAGAGAGCAGATTCTTGACGATCTCACCGCAGCGGTGACTTTCGCGCTCGACAATCCGAAGCTGTTCGATCAGTACGGCTTTGGTGGCCGGATCCAGCGGGTCCCGCGCCAGAGCCTTCAGAATCAACCGTGCGTAGGTCAGGATGCCAAACAGCGGATTGTTGACTTCATGCGCCACCACGGCGGCCAGCTTGCCGAGCGAGGCCATCTTTTCACTGGCGATGAGGCGATTCTGGGCCTGTTGCAACTCGCGGGTCTTGCTTTCCACCCGCTCTTCCAGGGTGCGGGCCCAGGAGCTGATCTCCTGATGGGCGCGCTCCAGGTCGGCCGTCATCTGATTGAAGGACGCAGCCAGCGTTCCGAGTTCATCCCGGGAACGCACGGGCAGGCGGCAGGATAAGTCGCCTTGCGCCACTTTCTTGGTCCCCAGGATCAGTTCCTTGATCGGCCGGTGAACCATTACGACGATCAGCAGCACGCAGGCGGCGGAAGCCGCAAGCGCCCATAGCGCCGTGACCGCGATCAAATGGCTGCGGTACTCGGCGAGCTGGCGGTCCACACCGTCGAGCCACAGATTGACGTCAATGACCCCCAGGATGCGGCGGTCCGGCGGGTGCGCGTGGCAGGCCGCCGTCCAGCAAGCGGGCTGGTTTTCGATGGGACGGATGATCCCCAGGACTCGTTGTTCCCCGGCTGTGAAGATGCGCGCCCGGTCGGGCCGCTCCAGCCGGAGCAGAGGAGACGCTTGCGCGTGGCAGCGGTAACAGGCTTCGGCCTGTTTGTCCACTGTGGTGTTGACTTCTTTGGGATCGGTTGAGAAACTGATGCGGCCTTCCTCGTTGAAGATGCGCACCACACGAATCCCCGGCTCGGTCCCGATGGCGGTCACCGTGTGGTACAGGGCTTCGCGGTCGTTGTGGAGCATCTGGTACCGCGTGGCCCGCAGAATGATGTCGCTGATACGGTCGGCGCTTTGCAGGACGAGTTCCTCGGAGTGGCGGCGGTGCTCGTGCAGGCTGACGTAGCTGAACAGGGCCAGAAAGAGCACCACGCTCCCCACTGCGCCTGCTGCCAGCTTGAAGGCCAGCGTGAACCGTAACCGCGCCACTGCCCTCAGATTTGCCTCACACCTGCTTCAGTCTCCTGTCGCAGGGCTGGGCTGCAGCCCGGCCGGCGCCGGGGTGTGCGCTGCTTCGAATACGGGCAGATGTTTCACCGCCAGCCGGAACGCAGCGAAGCCTGCCGCGACAATGGCCAACGTGATGGACACTTCGGTCCACTTCGGCAGATAGGTCGTGCCGGAGGCCGCCTCCATTCCGGTGATACTGACGTTCAGCCGGTGCGTGACGAAACCGAAGATGACCATGACCGCGCACCCGTACAGGCTTCGCGGTCGTCTGCGAACGCTGCTGCGGAACAGGAGCAGCATGGGAACGATGGTCAGCGCCGTCTCCAGCCAGAACAGCCAGCTTTCGGTGCTCGCTTCCAGGGCGCGGGCGAGCGCACCGCGCCGTTGCAGATCCCGGAACCGCATTGTGGAGTAAACCAGCAGCACCACCGCGAGCACGCGGCCGAGACTGGCGAGCAGCGGCAATTCCAGCTGTCGGCCGAAAGCCTTGCTCGAGTGCCAAGACTCAAAAATCGTCATGGCCAGCCCCACCGAGATTGCGGAAACAAAGAACAGCAGGGGCAGCAAGGGGGTGTACCAGAGGGGATGCAACTTCTCCGGAACAATGAGGTACAGGCTTCCCAGCGAGGACTGGTGCAGCGTGGAGAGAATCACGCCGGCGATCACCAGAGGAATCATGGCGCGGTGCATCCACACGAGCGGGCGCCGGCGTCCGAGCCCCCCTCCTGCCAGCCAGCCGCCCGCCATCGCGAGCGCGGCGGCCGGGGCGCCCATCAGCGTGAGGCCGGCGCCGGCGACCAGCGGGCCGAGCGTCTGGTCGCCGTCGTGGGGCCCGGGCAGGAACACCGCGTGGGCGAGCGCGGACGCGCCGCAGAGCAGGAGGACGAGGGAGGAGCGGGACCAGTCGATGACGGTGACCAGCGCAGCCAGGGTGCCCGTACCGGCGAGCGCGACCGCCAGCACGAAGACGGTGCCGCCGTCGGTGAACCAGGCCAGGAGCCTGCGCCTCACCCGGGTCCCCCACGCTCCTCGCCGGCGGGCACGGCGTCAGCGCCTTC
>JAIMBE010000151.1 GCA_023511565.1 Bacillota bacterium | reverse complement strand
CCGTTGGCAGGCATCGCCGGGGTGATCCAGATCATCGGACGCGACCTGCCCCCGGACAGTCCAACCCGGGGGATCTTGAAAGAGGTCGAGCAGGAAATTCACCACATCCAGAAAATCCTGAACGAGCTGCTCGACTACGCACGGCCAAAACCGTTGCAACTGCGCCCCGCCGACCTGAACGCGACCGCAGAACGCGCCATTTCCCTGGCCCGGCAGCAGATTGCGTCGCGGCCGATCGAAATCGAATTCCGGCCTGCGGCGGAAGAGAGCCATGTCGAACACGACCCGGACGGGATCCAGCAGGTGCTGCTCAATCTGCTGCTGAATGCCCTGCAGGCCATCAACCGTCAGGGGCGGATTGTGGTCGAGGTGCGCCACGAGGACAGCTACGCCACCGTGGCCGTGACCGATTCGGGTTGCGGGATTGCTCCCGAACACCTGCCGAACATCTTCAAACCCTTCTACACAACGAAGGGCAAGGGGACGGGCCTGGGACTCTCTCTGGCGCGGCGGATCGTGGAGTTCCACGGGGGCCGCATCCAGGTGGAAACGGAGGTGGGCCGGGGCAGTACGTTTCGCGTCTGGTTACCCAAGCGAAAGATTGTCTCCGCCGAGGCCCAAACATAGTAGAGTAGGGATGGGATGCCACAGCCGAAAGTTCTGATTGTCGATGACGAAAAACTGGTGCGCTGGTCGCTCCGGCAGAAGTGCGAGGAGTGGGGCTACCAGGCCCTGGAAGCCGCCGACGCCAGCACGGCGCTCAGTCTGGTGCGCGATGAGCAGCCGGAGGTGGTGCTGCTCGATGTGCGCCTGCCGGACCAAAGCGGCTTGGACGTTCTGGAAAAACTGAAGCAAACCGGCGATGCCCGTGCCGTGATCATGATCACGGCCGATCCCCAGCTCGACGACGTCAAAGCGGCGATCAAGATGGGCGCCTACGACTTCATCGGCAAGCCGCTCGACTTCGACGAGCTGCAGGTCACGCTGCAGAACGCGATCGAAGCCACCCGGCTGCGGAGCGAAGTGGAATCGCTGCGCGGAGAGGTACGCAAGCGCGCCGGCTTCCACGACATCATCGGCGTCTCCCGAAAGATGACCGAGCTGATGCATTTCGTCCGGAAAGTCGCCGCCAGTGAGGCCACCACAATCCTGATCCAGGGCGAAAGCGGGACCGGAAAAGACCTGATTGCCAAAGCCATCCACTATCAAAGCGCACGTCAGGATCGTCCGTTCGTGCCCATCAATGTCTCGGCGATTCCGGAAACGCTGCTCGAATCCGAACTGTTCGGCCACGAGCGGGGCGCCTTCACCGACGCGAAAGCGATGAAGAAGGGGCTGTTCGAAGTGGCCGACGGCGGCACGTTGTTTCTGGACGAAATCGGAGAGCTGACGCCTTTCCTCCAGGCGAAACTGCTGCGGGTGCTCGAGGATCAGGTGATCCGTCGCGTGGGCGGGGTACGCGATATTCAAGTGGACGTCCGTGTGATTGCCGCTTCGAACCGCGATCTGGAACGCGCCGTGCGTGAAGGCCACTTTCGACAGGACCTCTACTACCGCCTGGCCATCATCTCCATCTTCATACCCCCGCTGCGCGAACGCCGAGAGGACATCCTGCCGCTGGTGGACTTCTTCATCGAACACTACAACCGCAAATTCCGCAAATCGGTGCGCGGCATCACCGCGGAAACCCGGCGACTGCTGCTGAACTACGACTGGCCCGGGAATGTGCGCGAACTGAAGAATGCCATCGAACGGGCCATGATCCTGGAAGACGAACCGGTGCTCCGTCCCGACTACCTGCCCTTTTCCGTCCGGCAGCCGCACACGGGTGTCACGGCTTTCGAGCACACCGCGTCGCCACCCGCCGGCGGCCAGCCGCTGCCAAGCGGTCGCTGGCTACCACCACTTTCGATCCCCGAAGGGGGCACGTCGCTCGAAGAAATCGAGCGGGCCATGGTCGAACTGGCCCTGCGCCAGTCCGGCGGCAACCAGACCCACGCGGCACGACTGCTCGACATCAGCCGAGACGCCCTACGCTACAAGATGAAAAAGTTCGGCCTGATGCACAGTGAAGAGGAAAAAGAAGAACAGCCTTCGCCGCAACCCGGACCCTAGTTACTGCCGGAAATTTGGGGAATGGGAACTCGCTCCGGCCCCTGCAGCGTGTTCGGGAGTGTGGCGTCAAGGCGCCCTGAGAGCCGTTTTCTCAGCATCGTTTCCTGCATCCCTGCGAAATCGCAGACCCGGGCACCGCTCACACCGTTTTTCCCTGCACCACCTGGGGATTACGATCCGAACAGCGAAAACGATTGAGGGGATGGAAAGCGACAGTGAAACCTTGCGCTGGCAACGCGGCTGCACGATCGCCCAACAGCGAACACCGGGCGGGGGATGGCCCAGTCCAGGGGAGCCACACGACTCGTGCTCGCGCAGAGCCGGAGCGGGATGAGACTAACTAACTGCCTGCCGCCGACTCCGCCTCCAGCCGCGCCACAGTGGCCTTCAACCACTGCAGCACTGCATCCTGCAGACGGTCGCGGTCACCCGTAGCGCTCAGGGAGGCCACCGTATCACCCTGCTCGTTCAGCGGGATGTAATGGCAGGGCTCTTCTTTGTCGCGGTGTTCGGGGGGCACGAACTCCATCAGGAAACAGTGCAGGCAGGGTTCTCGCTTCACTTCCAGACCGACGTTCAGGCAACTGACCGAATCGCGAAAGATGCGCGGGAGCTGACGTGGCTGGCGCACCGAGGGGTAGTAACCGCCTTTTTCGATGACTTCGATCTCCAGTTTCAGTTTGTCAATCAGCTCTTGTCGATCGAACGGCATGGGCGAGCTCCTTCCGGACAGCGCGGCAGGGGATCCGTGGCGGCACGGGCGCTGCCCATGGATTGGTTCCCGAATTATTCGGGGGCGACGGATTCTGCCGAGACGTGGAACGCCTCCAACTGCTGCAGCAGGTGCGCATCGCGCTCGGGCTCCAGAAAGCGTGCCACCATCGGATACAACACGCGATCCTCTTTGTAAAGATGATCGTAGACGAGTTGCCGAAGGGCGCGTCCCGCCTGGGTGAATCCGGCCGCCGCGTGGCGATTGTCCGGCTCGCGGCACAGCACGGCAATCGCCGTCTGCAGTTGACGGAATCGGGCACGGATCTCGCTGTGCTCGCCGCGGAGCACGGCCAACGGCCCAACGTCGCGGGGCAAATAGGCCTCCAGCACCGGGAAAAGCACCTGCTCTTCCTTGTCCATGTGCAAGGTCACATCCCGGACAAAGGCTTCCAACCCCGCACGAGCCTGCTGCCATTGCGCGGCCGGTGACGTCGTAGCCGACTCCGCCATTTGTATCCAACCTTCCAGCACCGGGAAGCTTTGCACAAACCGGGCGTGGTCGTCCTGCAGATGGGCAATGCACGCTCGGCTCATCGGATGGTCTCGGAGCGCACCATCGCTCAACGCTCACTGCTCCGCGCCTGTGCAATCAGCGTCTCGATCCGGGTGCGCTGAGGATGTTGAGGATGCAACTCCAGCAATTTGTTCCAGGCGGCAACCGCGCCAGCAGCATCCCCGAAGCCGTGCAGGCGAACCACACCCAAATTGAACAAGGTATTGGCATGATCGGGCTGGTAGGTCAAGGAGCGCTCGTAGTCCTCCACAGCCTTGTCCGGAAATCCAGAATACCAATAGGCGGTGCCGCGGTCGGTGCGCACGTTGACGTCTTCCGGACGCAACTCCAGTGCGCGACTGTAATACTCGATGGCCTCCGCCCATGCCTGATTGTCGAAATAGAAATTCCCCAATCGGATGAGCGCCTCCACATTGCGGGGGTCGGCCTTGACAGCTGCAAGCAGCGGAGCGGCCAGTTGCGCCAGCGCCTGTGGGGATGTCGGTGTCGATTTGCCGGCCGACACACCGGAGGGCGATGTGGCAGAGGTCACCGATGTGGCTGGCGCGGTGCTGCGAAACAGGTAGCCAACGATCAGGCCCACGATCAGGCAGACCAAGGCCAGCAGATAGGCTTCCCGGCTCGTCCACGTGGGCGCCGGGCCCAACGGAGCGGGCTGGCTTTGCCGCACGGTTTGGCCGTCCCTTCGATTCACGAGTTTCCCTCCAGCGGGGTGTGCTGGGTCGCCGGAACCGCCAGCGTGGGGGACGGCGGCAACCGGAATAGGTGGCGCACGGCCTCGGCCAGCACATCGGCACGACGCTGTTGCGCCGCCGCCTTCAGTTCGCGCGCGAGCTGGCCAGCGATTCGCTCGACCAACTGTTCGGCGAAGGCTTCGAGTGCCCGCTCGTGCTCTGCGGCCAACGGTCCGTTTTCGGTGCGGTAGCGGTGCAGTTCGGCCGCTTTGATTTCGTCAAGCCGCCGACGCACAGCCGCGATTGTGGGCACCATGTGTATGGCCCTGAGCTTTTCCAGGAACCGTTCCACTTCCTTGGCCAGGAACGTTTCTGCCTGGGCCGCGGCGGCCAGTCGCTCCGAGCGGTTGCGTGCGACGACCTGCTCGAGATCATCCAAATCGTAGAGAAATACCCCGGGCAGCCGGCGCACGTCCGGGTGAATATCCCGCGGTACGGCGATATCGATCAGAAAGATGGGGCGACCGCGGCGCGCCTGCTGGACCCGCTGCAGATCTTCGACACCGAGCACAAAGTGCGGACATCCAGTCGAGCTGATGACGATATCGGCTTCGGCTAGGTGCGCTTCGCGTTGCTCGAACGGCACTGCGGTTCCACCCAGGTCGGTGGCCAGGGCTACGGCGTGTTCGTAGGTGCGGTTGACCACGCGGACAGCACGAGCTCCGCTGGCCACCAGATACCGCACGGCCAGCTCGCTCATCTTGCCGGCTCCCAGGATCAGCACCGTGCGCGCCGTCAGGTCACCAAAGATCTGTCGCGCCAGTTGCACCGCAGCGTATGGAACAGAGACCGCCGCCTGACCGATCGCCGTTTCCGAACGTACCCGTTTGGCCACACTCAGCGCCTTCTGGAAGACCGCGTCAAGGAACGTCCGACTCGTGCCAGCCTGCCGGGCTTTGAACCAGGCCGCTTTCACCTGACCGGTGATCTCAGGCTCGCCCACCACCATCGAATCCAGACCCGAGGCCACGCGGAAGACGTGTCGCACGGCATCGGCAGCAGCCCGTTTGTAGAAAAGCCCCCTTTCTTTTTCCTGCAGGCCGAACTGCTGCCCAAGGTAGTCAAATACAGAGGCAGCTGCACGCTCCAGATCCTCGGCCCAAACGATGAATTCTGTCCGATTGCAGGTGCTCAGGATCACGATTTCCTGGATGCCCTCGGCCTGTACCAGCT